>NZ_JBBHKA010000001.1:320126-640252 GCF_037572775.1 Ramlibacter sp. PS4R-6
GACACCCCGCCGGCCATCATGGCGAGCAGGTGGGGCGGGAGCTGGGCGAGCGCGCCGGGCATGTCGCCGGATCGTACCGCGCGTCGCGTGCGAACGACGCCCGCCTTGCGGCGGGGCGCGCGCGGGCGTACAACGGCGGTGCGGAGGGACGCCATGCCGATGACGCACAACGACCGCGAACGCCAGCACCGCGCACGCCTTGCGCAGATCGAAGCCGTGCTGGTCGTGGCCGGCAGCGGTGACCGTGCCCGCGTCAACCACGAACGCACGCTGATCGAACGCGCGCGCATGATGGCCGAGGAGTACGGCTCCCATGCCGCGACCGAACGCGGCCTCGAAGCGCTGGACGGGCTGCTGCGCGCCGTCGAGGACGGCGACACGCCGCACCGCCGCGAGATCGGCGAGTTCATCGGGGCGGTGTGGAACAACAAGCCGCTCGCCCTGGGCGTGCTGCGCACGGTGGACCAGCGCACCGCCGACGCCATGCTGGACGTGCTCGACGCCTGGCGCTGGGCGCGTGTCAACCTCGCCGAGAACGTGAAGGGCGGCCCGCGCCGGATCGCGACGGCGCTACGCGCCTGCCGCGCCCAGTAGCGGCAGCAATCCCTGCATCAACGCCGCCGCGTGCACGCGGCTGTGCACGCCCAGCTTCTCGCGGATGTTGGCCGTGTGGCGCTTGACCGTGTTCGGGCTCAGTTGCAGCTGCGCGGCGATCTCGTCGTTGCGCGCCCCGTTGGCCACGCGCGCCAGCACGTCCAGTTCGCGCGCGGTCAGCTCCCGCAGTGAGCAGGGCTGCGCTTCGGCGCGCATGGCGCGATGCCAGACGCAGGCCGCCTCGCCGCGCGAGTGCACCTGCAGCTTGGTCATCGTGCGCGCCACGTGGCGCTTGACCGTGTGCACGCTCAGGCCCAGCGCGTTCGCGATGTGCTTGTTGCGCGCGCCGCTCGCCACGAGGCGCAGCACCTCCGCTTCGCGCCGCGACAGGCGCGAGTGCCAACGCTCGCTTGCCGTTTCCTCCATGCAAGCCAGTGTTGGGAGCGCGCCGCGCGCGGTCCAATGAAATGCACCCGCGCGATTGATCGCGGGGCTGCAAGTCCGGCATTTCGCAGGCGCACCCCGTCGCAATGCCGGCGCATCCGCGCACGCCGCCGCGCGATGCCCCAATACGGCGCAGGGCGTTGGCCCGAAGTGGCCATGCGCACGCGTGCACGGCAACCAACAATGGGCACTCCAGACGTCCTCGCCGAGAGAGGACTTCGATGGCCACCGGCGACGGCGGCCATTTTTTTGGCTAGCCGCGCCGCGCCTTCTCAAGCGTGGCGATGTCGATCTTGCCCATGGGCATCATCGCTTCGAAGACGCGCTTGGCGGCCGCGCGGTCGGGGCCGGAGATCGCGTCCATCAGCATGCGCGGCGTGATCTGCCACGACACGCCCCACTTGTCCTTGCACCAGCCGCACGCGCTCTCCTGGCCGCCGTTGCCCACGATCGCGTTCCACAAGCGGTCGGTCTCGGCCTGGTCCTCGGTCGACACCTGGAATGAAAAGGCCTCTGTCTGCTTGAACTCCGGCCCGCCGTTCAGGCCCAGGCACGGGATGCCCATCACGGTGAATTCGACCGTGAGCACCGCGCCTTCCTTGCCGGACGGGTAGTCGCCTGGCGCACGCGTCACGCGCTGCACCGCGCTGTCCGGAAAGGTCTTCGCGTAGAACTCGGCGGCCTCCTGGGCCGCGCCGTCGTACCAGATGCAGACCGTGTTCTTGGCGGGCATGTGTCCTCCGATCGGTGGGACGCGCATCTTCTCAAAAAAGAAGGGGCTCCCTGCGGAGCCCCCGGATGAGCTGGGCCTGCGCTCAGAAGCGGTAGGTCCCCCGCACGTAGAACGTGCGCAGCAGCGGGTCGGCGAAGCGCGGGTCGTAGCCGACCTGGAAGGTCGCGGCCTGCTCGCTGTGCGGCGGCTTCTTGTCGAACACGTTCTTCACCCCGAGCGTGACCGACAGCTTCTTGTCGGGCGACGACCACGAACCGTACAGGTCCCAGGTCTGGTAGGCGCCGACCTTGTCGATCACCGTTTGCCCCACGTCCTGGTCGAGGTAGGCCGACTTGTAGTGCGTGACCACGCCCGCGCCCCACTGGCCCATGTTCCACATCGCCGAGACGCTGAACTGGTTGCGGAACACCGGCCCGCCGCCCGCGATGGACGGGTTGCCGCTGTACAGGCCGACGCCGTCGAACCACGGCCCGCCGCGCTCGGTCTGGTAGCGGAACTTGGCGACGTAGGTCTCGTGCAGGCGGAAGAGCCAGTTGCCCAGGCCCGTGCGCAGGCGGAAGTTGGCGGCCAGGTCGACGCCGCTCGTCTTGATGTCGCCGAGGTTGTCGTTGAGCAGCAGCACGTAGCCGCACTGCGGGCCGGGGTTGGCCGCCGTGTTGCACTGGCTGCCGTCGGTGGCGAGCGAGCCGTCGGGCGCGCGCACGATGTGCGCGGCGTAGGTGGCCGGGTCGCCGAACACCGTGGCGTCCGACAGTGCGCCGATGGAGTTCTTCAGGTGGACCCACCAGAAGTCGACCGTCGCGTCGAATGCGGGCACGGGCTGCAGGACGAAGCCGAGCGTGGCGCCGCGCGACTTCTCGGGCTGCAGCGCGGTGTTGCCGCCGACGAGCGACATGAACTGCACGGCGCAGTTGTCCGCGCGCGAGACGCCGGGGATCGGGTTGCCGCCCGGGCAGCGCGCCGGGTCGTTCCAGTTGTTCGCCGTGTTGGTGAACACCTGCGACGAATGCAGCTCGAAGAGCGAGGGCGCGCGGAAGCCCGTGCTCGCCGACCCGCGCACCGCCCACTTGTCGCTGGGCGCGAACTTGAAGGAGACCTTCGGGTTGGTGCTGCTGCCGAAGTCCGGGTAGTGGTCGTAACGCACCGAGCCCGTGACCTCCAGCGACTTGGTGACCGGCAGGTTCAACTCGCCGTACACGCCCCAGACGCTGCGCGCGCCCTGGTTGACCGTGAACGGGTCGAAGCCCGTGCTGGACACCACGGACGACGCATAGGCCGTGTTCGCGAATTGCGTGTACTTCTCGTGCCGCAGCTCCGCGCCCAGGCCGAGCGCCGCCTTGCGGCCCGCACCGAACCAGTCGCCCAGTTCGCGCGACACGCGGCCGTCCCACGTCGTGGTTTCGCCCTTGGCCGTGAACAGGCGCCCGGTCAGCACCGCGTTGGCCACGATCGCCTGCTGGTCGGCGGGCAGCGTGGGCGTGAACGGGTTGAGCGTGCCGTTGGCCACCGCGTCGCGGATCAGGTTGTCGTCGACGTAGCCGCCGATCAGGTTGCGCGTCGTCGTCACCTGGTTCCATGTGATGCCCGTGGCGTAATCCCAGCCGAACACCGTGCCTTCGAGCGCGCCGACCAGCCGCTGCTGCTCGGAATCGTTGCGCTCCGAACGCGGGCCCGCCGGCACCGCGCGCCAGCGCACGCGGATCGGTTGTGTCGGGTCCCACACCGTGCCGGCCGGCGGCAAGGGCGTGACGCCGTTGCCCGGGAAGAACGGCGAGCTCGGGTTCATGGTGAGCGCGCCCTCGGGCACGGGCGCGAAGTTCGTCCACACCTTGGTTTGCGACCCGGTGTACTCCAGGCTGGCCTGGTGCGCGCCGAGGTTGAGCGTGCCCTTGAGCATGGCGGTGATGCGGTCGGTCTTCGGCACGAGGTCGACCCAGTTCCAGTAGTAGTACGCGCAGGTCGTGCCCGAGGGCGCCTGCCACTTCTCGGCGCAGGCGGGCGCGAACGGGCTGATCGACGCGCCGCCCTGCGACCACGCGCCCGGGAAGCCGGTGGGCGATGTCTTGGCGGCCGAGGCGAACGAGCGCTGCGGCGTCGTCACCACGTCCTGGTGCTGCATGTCCACGAAGCCGAAGACGTTCCAGCCGTCCTTGTCCAGGTCGCCGCGGCCGAAGCCCGCGTTGCCCTGCATGACCTTGCCGCCCGGGTGTTGCGGGTGCGAGTACTGCGCGCTCACCTCGCCGCCCTGGAAGTCCTTCTTCGTGATGAAGTTGATCACGCCGCCGATGGCGTCGGTGCCGTACAGCGACGAGGCGCCGTCGCGCAGCACCTCGATGCGTTCGATCGCCGCGAGCGGGATGGTGTTGAGGTCGGGCGCCGAGCTGTCGCCGCCGCCGCCCACGCCGCCCACCGCCTGGTTGACGATGCGCCGGCCGTTGAGCAGCACCAGCGTCTTGTTGGCGCCGAGCCCGCGCAGGTTGGCGAACACGCCGCCGCCGGTCGAGGCGCCGACCGAGCCGGCCGTGCCCTGCGAGGTCTGGTTGCCCGGCAGGGTCTGCATGATGTCCTCGACGGTCGTGAAGCCCTGCTGCCGCAGCTCCTCGACCTTCATGACGGTGACGGGCAGCGCCGTCTCCGCGTCGACACGGCGCACGGCCGAGCCGGTGATTTCGACGCGCTCCAGCGTCGATTGCGCGTGCGCGGCCAGCAGGCTGCCTGCTCCGCACAAGGCCGCCAGCGCCGCACGCGCCACGGCCGATCGCCTGAACCGGGTGTGATTCGTTTCCATCCGCTCTCCTGGGTATTGAGTTGGGCGGATGGATTACAGGCCCCGCGCCACCCCCGGAAAATGCGGACTACACCTTGGCTCCAAATGTGCATTGCGCGAAAGCGCGAATGCGCTCAGGTGCCGATTTCGTCGGCCTCCTCTTCGTCGAAGCGCGCCACCATCGAGAGGGAAACGGCCGGGTCGGGCAGCGACGCGCGCAGCACCAGGTGGGTGCGGATGTCGGCGATGCCGGGCAGGTGGGCCACTTCCTTGCGCACGTCGTCGATTGCCAGTGGCGTCGCCGCCACGGCCTCGACCATGAAGTCGAGCTCGCCGGTGAGCAGGTAGATGGCGCCGATGCCGGGGATTTCGCGCATGCGCGCCAGCAGCTGCGCCGAATCGCCGTCCTTCTCCATGGTCACCAGCAGCCAGGAACGCAGCGTCTCGTGCGAGGGCTTCTGGCGCAGGATCACCGTGTAGCCGCTGATCACGCCGGTGCGCTCGAGCCGTGCGATGCGCGCCTGCACCGAGCTGCGCGACAGGCCCAGCCGGCCGGCCAGTTCCACCGCGGTGCTGCGCGCGTTGCGCTGCAGGTAGGCCAGCAGCAGGCGATCCTTGGCGTCCATGGGCGGATCCTTCGCAGGTAGCGAGGGGGATTTCCTCAGGATGCAGTGTTGGCAGAGGCCCGGGTGGCGGCAAGGCCATCCCGACGAGTGACGGCCGGCGCCGACGAAACGCCGGAAAGGCCGGTTTTCAGCCGCGCGCGCGGCTGCGGAACGCCAGCGGCGTGCACCCGCAGGTGCGCCGGAAGAACTTGACGAAGTTGGTCGGCTCGGAGAACCCCAGGCGGTGCGCCACCTGCACCACGCTGTCGTCGCCGTGCGCCAGCAGGCGCCGCGCTTCCAGGGCGACGCGCCGGTCGATCGCCTCCTTGGCGGTGATCCCCGTGGCGGCGACGCACGCGCGCGACACGGTGCTTTCCGAATAGCCCAGCCGCCGGGCGTAGTCGAGGACCGACAGGCGGCGGTGGAAGTGGGCCTCGAGTTCGCGCAGGAACAGCCGGTGGATGCTGCCTTCGGGTGCGGGCGCAACGGGCCGGCACTCGCGCGCCAGGCGCAGGAGCAAGGCCATGAGTTCGTGGCGGATGAAAGCGGCTTCGAGGTCGGTGCCCGCAAAGGCGTCGAGGTCCGCCTGCAGGCGCGCGGCCGTGGCCAGGGCGTGGCGGAAGAGCGCGCGCGACGGGCGGGCCGTGGCCGGCCAGTCCGGCAGCGCCAGCAACTTGGCGTCGAGGGCGTCACCCGCGACCAGCACCAACCGGCCCTGGAGCGCGGGCTCGGGTTGCCAGCGGTGCACCTGGCCCGGCTTCACGACGAGCAGCGTCCCGGCCGCGAGCGGCACGCGCGCGAAATCGACGCTGTGCTGCCCGCGCCCGGCCTGCACCAGCAGCAGCATCAGGAAGTCGACGCGTTCGGGCGCCCCGAGCGCCGCGCCGGTGCGCCGGCGCAATTCGGCGAGCGTCATCACCTCGACGCCGATGCGTGCGAGGCGCGGGTTGTGGAAGCGGACGTCCTGCAGCGCCGGGCGGGGCATGCCGGCAGTCTACGCCTTGTTTTGACCATCGATTGGCGCAGCTTCACCTTGGCCGTGTAAATGGCGGTCGGGACAATTCCGGACACCAACCCAAGGAAATGACCATGACCTCACCGAAACAGCAAGTGCTGGCCCTGCTCAAGGGCATCGAGACCGGCGAAACCGCGCCGGCCGCGGCGATCAACCCGTCCAGATACATCCAGCACAACCTCGCGGCGGCGGACGGCCTCGCGGGCTTCGGCGCCCTGATGGCGCAGCTGCCCCCCGGTTCCGCGCGCGTGAACACCGTGCGTGCGTTCCAGGACGGCGACTTCGTCTTCACGCACACCGACTACGACTTCTTCGGCCCGAAGATCGGCTTCGACATCTTCCGTTTCGAGGACGGGAAGGTCGTCGAGCACTGGGACAACCTGCAGGACAAGCCCGCCGCGCCCAACCCCAGCGGCCGCACGATGACCGACGGCCCGGCGCAGGCGCGCGACCTGGCGCAGACCGAGGCCAACAAGCGCCTGGTGCGCGCATTCGTCGACGACATCCTGGTCCACGGCCGCATGGACCGGCTCGCGGGCTACTTCGACGGCGACCGCTACCTGCAGCACAACCCGCAGGTCGCCGACGGGCTCTCGGGGCTGGGCGCCGCGCTCGAGGCCATGGCCAAGGCCGGCGTGAGCATGACGTACGAGCGCATCCACCGCGTGCTGGGCGAAGGCGACTTCGTGCTGGTCGTGAGCGAAGGAAGTTTCGCCGGCCGCCATTCGTCCTTCTACGACCTCTTCCGCGTGCAGGACGGCAAGGTCGCGGAGCACTGGGACACCATCGAGGCGATCCCGCCGCGGGCCGGGTGGAAGAACGCCAACGGCAAGTTCTGACGCGTACGCCGCACTCCTACACGCAACGCCGCCGCGCACTGATGCGCCGGCGGCGCGCGCCGCCTAGGCTTGCGGCATGAAGCGCATCGCCGTTTCGGTGCTCGCCTGCGTGAGCCTGCTGGCAGGGGCCCAGCAACCCAAGCCCGCGGGCACCTCGCTCGGGTCGGTCACGGTCTCCGGCTCGATGCCGGTGGAGAAGTCGTACCGCAAGATGGTCGAGGGCATGGACCTCTTCGAGCGCCTGAAGCCCGAGTTCGCGCCCCAAGCGCAACTGCGCTACAAGCTCCTGCCGCGCAAGCCGGGCACGAACATGGACGACGTCCAGCTGGAGGTCGTCGGCAACACCTTCGCCTATCCGGTTGCGGTCGCGCCCGACCGCACCTTCACGCTGGCGCGCGATGCGAAGGCGATCGCCGAGGATGCGGTGGTATCGCCCAACCGCAAGCGCCTCACCATGACGTGGCGCACTGAGGTCCGCACGCCGGGCCTGCCCGCGAACACGCGGCGCCTGGGCGACCTGCGGCTGGAGTGCCGCGTGGGCATCCAGGCCAGCCTCGTGTCCAACACCAACCCGCTGACGCAGGCGATCTCGGACCTGCTCACCAGCCCCACGCGCTACTGCAGCCAGAAGAATTCCAAGTACCTGTTCTTCGCCGAGCGCGCCCTCTTCTCGGTAACGCTCGAAAGCGGCACGCGGCGCGAGGTGCTCGCCATCGACCAGCTGTATGCGAAGGCAAGCGACGACCCGGGCCTCAAGGCCGACCTGCCGTTCTGCGACTGCGAGGTGATGCTGGACCGCACCTACTTCCTGCCGCTGGGGGACGCGAGCTGGCCCGACGACACGCGCGTGGTCTTCGAGTTCATGGAGGACGCGCCGTGAAGGCCGCGCTTGCCGCACTGCCGCTCCTGCTCGGCGGCTGCGCGCTGCTCGGCCCGGGTTCGATCGACGAGTCCGGTCCCGGCGTGATGCGCGGCGCGGTGGCACCGGCGTCTGCGCAAGCGTCCGTGTCCCCGGGCCAATCGCGCGAGCAGGTTTCCGCGGCGCTCGGCCGTGCCAACGTCATCCGCTTCGACAGCGGCTGGGAAGTGTGGGTCTACCGCTGGCCGGGCGCCGACCGCAGCACGCGGGGCGCGACGGAGTTCGTCGTGTTGTTCGATGCGAACGGCAACGTGAAGAAGACCCGGCTGCGCGCGGGCTACCGGTCGTGACTACGGCCCGGCGGCATCGCGTCCTACGAGTGCCGCGATGTAGCGCTCCTTAACATCCACCGCATGTTGGAACGCTCGCAACAAGCATTCGAGGCTTGGCGCGCCGCAGACAACGAGGCGCGCGCCAAGGAAGCCCGGCTCGCGCAAGCGTGGCAGGGTTTCTTCGCCCACGAGTCCCCGGCCCCTCCCGAGAAACTGTTCCTCGAGGTGTCGCGCGCACGCACGCAAGCCAACGCGAAGCTCGCCCAGGCCATCGCCCGCATGGGCGCGCAACTCAAGGCGGACCACCCGCGCTAGTTACACGGACGGCGCTCCGTCCTACAGCTGAGCTTCACACATCTGATTAACATTGGATGGTGAATTCCAAGCCCGGCCAAGCCTTCGAGGCCTGGCGCTCCGCGGACAGCGCCGCCCGCAGCGCCGAACAACGACTCCAGGAGGCGTGGTCCAACTACGCGCAGGGGTTGGCCGCGCCGCCGCCCAACGAGCTCATCCAGGAAGTCGCACAGCTGCGCAAGGTGGCGCACGAAAGGCTGACCGCCGCCATTGCCGTCATCGGCACCGAGGCGCACGACAATCGCAGCAGCAAGCCCGGTCCGCGCACCGAGCGCCCGTCATCCCGCTGAGGGATTCGCATCCGCCTCGCCGCCCGGCGAACCTCCCACCAGCCGCCGCCGCCGCTCGATCATCTTGAGCTTGGCCAGTGCCGTCTGCGCGCCATGGCCGCTCCCCTGGTCGTCGGCGACGCGGTGTGCCGAGCGCCGCTCGCGCCGCGGCAAGCCGGCGGCGCGCGCGTCGTCGCGCTCATGCGGGGCCGCTTCGGCCCGATCCTGGGGTTCCCGTTCCTTCATCGCGTTGTTTCTGTCCCGATGGCCCCCCATTGCGTTTGTGGACCACGCGCACCTGCGCGGGCTGTGGCTTGCGCTCGCGGCGGTTCATCTCCGCCAGCGCGCTGCGGGATCCATGTCCCACCGCCGCGCGTCCACGCACTTCGCCGTCCGACATGGGGTCCACCATCATGTTGCCGAGGGGTGAAGGCATTGAAGCAAGCAGGCTGCGGCCCCGTCGTAGGCGACAGCCGATCCTTGGCCGTCGCACTCTGCTTTCAATGCGGCGTCCTACAGATGTGTCAGCCGCGTCCCTACACCACCGCTGAGCCACCCATGCGCCAATAGGCGCGCCTGCTCAGGGAAACACGCGTGCGCCGCCTACCTTTCTTCGCCCCGCCCGCCCGGCCGGTCCTCTACCTGGGACTCGTCGGCTTCACGCCGGCCGAAACCCGCCTGATCGAATCGCAACTCGAACTCGCGCCCGTAGGCGGCGTGCACTGGGTCCTGGCGCCGTTCGCCGGCGCCGACGCGTGGATGATCAACGGCGCGCGCACGCATGTGCTCGCCCCCGATGAAGTGTGCGTCGCCGCTGCCTCGCCGGCCGAAGATTCCGTGCGCCTGCGCCTGGCCGAGGTCGACCGGCCGGTCGCCTTCTCGCGCCCGCTGGCCGACGCGGACTTCGAGCCCGCGTGCACCTTCGAGCTCAGCTCGGTGTCGTCGCTGGTCATCCTGCTGGCGAAGTTCTCGCAATGGCTGCGCCCGCGCGCGATGCTGCTGGCGCTGGCCGACCTGTTGACCCTGCACGCGGCCAACATCCGCCGCCGCAGCCGCGTGTGGCACCTGACCTGCGACAACCGGCTGGTGGGCGTGGTCGACCTGCAGGGTGACATCGGCGTGCTGCCCGATGCGACGCTCGGCGACCTCGCGCGCGCCTCGTGGCTGCCGCGCCCGGACGCCGCGGGCTACGTGCCCGACAACTTCGCGCGCAAGTCGATCGCGGGCTTGCTGTGGGAGTACGCGGGCCGCACGCAGCGCGACCTGCTGCCCGCGCGCTACCGCGAGTCCCCCATCCACCTCAAGCGCGCGCCGCTGCTGGGCTACCGCCTGTTCAACGACGCGCAGCTGTTCGTGCTGCGCGAACTCGCGCAGGCGCCGCGCACGCTCGCCGAGCTGTGCGCCTCGGCGACCTTCTCAGCGCAGGAGATCGCTCGTGCGCTCGCCGCGTTCTACCTGGTGGGCTCCGTGACGAGCTCGTCGAAGCGGGCCGACGCCGCCCACCGTGAAAGCGCAGCCAGCGTCTGGCCGTGGTGGATGTCGCAGCAGCCCGAGAGCGTGCCCGGCGTGCCCGACTTCACCGCGCCCGGCGCGTTGCCGCTCGCGCATTGAGCGTTCCCACTCCAAAGAGCCATTGATCGCGGCCGATGCGGCCCGTAGTCTCGACGCCTTCACGGAGCATCGAGCATGATGGACAGGCGAGCGGCGACAGCGTGGGTGGTTGTGGCGTTGAGCGGCTGCGGCGGCGGCGGTGGTGGTGGCGAATCGCCCGCGATCGGCGCGGCCCCGCCAGCACCCGCGCCGGCTCCCACGCCCGCACCCGCGCCCGCTCCGACACCTGCGCCTGCGCCCGCTCCGACACCTGCGCCTGCGCCCGCGCCCACACCTGCTCCGGCGCCCGCGCCAACTCCCGCGCCTGCACCGGCGCCGACCCCGGCGCCCGCACCCGCCCCCACACCGGCCCCCGCCCCGACGCCGGCGCCGGCTCCCGCCGCGGGCCTGTCGGCCAACATCGCGCTGTGGGGCGACTCGATCACGGTTCCGGTCTCGCCCAACCTGCAGGCCATCGTGTCGGGCCGCACGGTGTTCGACGGCAGCGGGATCGCGCAGACCTCGCAGCAGGTGGCCGCCCGTGCGACATCGAACGCCGGCACGCGCTCGTGGATCCACGTGATCTGGTGCGGGCACAACAACTTCCTGCTGGGCGGCATCGACCATGTCGTGAGCGACATCTCATCCATCGTGAGCCAGCTGGCCCCGGCCAACGGCAACCGCATCGTGATCGTCTCGATGCTCAACGCCGACCGGCCCGCGGGCCTGCGCGGCGGCTCGGAATACAACACCGTGATGTCGATCAACGCGCAACTGCAGGCGGCCTACCCGAACTTCTACCTCGATGCGCGCAGCGCGCTCGTCGCGCGCTACAACCCCGCCATCGCGCAGGACGTGATCGACCACAACAACGACGTCGTGCCCTCGTCGCTGCGCTACGACGAGATCCATTTCCGCCAGGAAGGCTCGTCCTACGCCGCCCAGCTCATCCGCGATTTCATCGTCGCCAAGGGCTGGTAAACACACTGGCGCCTCGCGGCGGATGGGCGCACACTCGCGCGCCATGGCCACCGTCACCGACACCGACCGCGTGTTCGCGGGCTCGATCCCGCAGCTGTACGAGCGGTTCATGGTCCCCATGATCTTCGAGCCCTACGCCGCCGACATGGCACGCGACGCCGCGGCGCTGCGGCCGGCGAAGGTTCTCGAGCTGGCCGCGGGCACGGGCGTCGTCACGCGGCGCCTCGCGCGCGAGCTGCCGGACGACGTGGCCATCGTCGCCACCGACCTCAACCCCGCCATGCTCGAGGAGGCCGCGCACGCCGGCACCGCGCGGCCCGTGCAGTGGCGCCCGGCCGACGCGATGCAGCTGCCCTTCGAGGACGCAACGTTCGACGTCGTCGCCTGCCAGTTCGGCGTCATGTTCTTTCCCGACAAGGCCCGGGCCTTCGCCGAGGCGCGGCGCGTGCTGCGCCCCGGCGGCACGCTCCTGTTCAACGTGTGGGATCGCATCGAGGCCAACGAATTCATCACCGTGGTCTGCGGCGCGCTGGATGAATTGTTCCCGGAGAACCCGCCGCGTTTCATGCATCGGGGCCCGCACGGCTACCACGACAAGGACACGATCCGCGCCGACCTCGCGCGCGGCGGCTTTCCCTCGGCGCAGGTCGAGACGGTGGCGCATCGCAGCCGCGCCGCACGCGCGCGCGACGCGGTCACCGGCTACTGCCACGGCTCGCCGCTGCGCAGCGACATCGAGGCGCACGGCCCCGACGCGCTGGCGCGCGCCACGGAAGCCGCGGTGGCGGCGCTGGAGCAGCGCTTCGGGCGCGGGCCCATCGAAGGCGCGATCCAGGCGCACGTGGTGCGCTCCGCGCGCGGCTAGCGGCTGTCGCGCTTGGCGGTCGCGCGGTGCGCGGCGCCCAGGGGCTTCACCTCGGCCAGCACCTTCTCCAGTTCGTCGGCGTCGACCGGCTTGACCATGTGGCGGTCGAAGCCCGCGGTGCGGGACTGCTGCAGGTCCTGTTCCTGCCCCCAGCCGGTGAGCGCCACCAGCACCGGGCGCGACCCGCCGGCCTGCGCGCGGATGCGCTTGCACGCCTCGTAGCCGTTCAGGCGCGGCATGCCGATGTCGAGGATCACCAGGTCGTACTCCGCGGCCGCCGCGGCCGTCGCAGCCGCTTCGCCGTCGTGCACCTGCGCCACGGTGTGGCCCATGACCTGCAGCAGCGTGGCCAGGGTCTCCGCCGCGTCGACGTTGTCGTCGGCCACCAGGATGCGCAGCGCCTCGGCGCGCGCCTGTTCGCGCCGCTCCTTCGGCGCGGCCGCATCGGCGCCCTGCGCCAGCGGCAGCTCCACGTGGAAGCGGCTGCCCTTGCCCAGCCCTTCGCTGTGGGCCTTGACGCTGCCGCCGTGCATCTGCACCAGGCGCTGCGTCAGCGACAGGCCGATGCCCAGGCCGCCGCGCGAACGCGACAGCGCCGACTCCACCTGCGAGAACATCTCGAACACCGAATCGAGCTTGTCGGGCGGGATGCCGATGCCGCTGTCGCGCACCGTCACCATGGCCGCGCCGCGCTCGACGTGCACGCCGACCTCGATGCGCCCGCCCGGGTCGGTGTACTTGCTGGCGTTGTTCAGGAGGTTGACGAAGGCCTGCGCCAGGCGCGTGCGGTCGGCCTCCACGGCCAGCTGCTGGTGGTCGGGCAGCAGCACCACGAGGTCCTGGTGCGCCGCCTCCACCAGCGGCTTCACGGTCTCGATCGCGTCGCCCAGCACGTCGCCCAGAGACACCTTGTCGCGCTGCAGCTCGATGCGGCCCTGGTTGATGCGGCTGACGTCCATCAGGTCGTCGATGAGGCGCGCCAGCGCCGCGACCTGCCGGTCGATCAGCTGGGTGGACCAGGCCACGCGGTCGGCGTCGCCGCCCTGGCGCTTGAGGATCTCCACCGCGTTGCGCACGGGTGCCAGCGGGTTGCGCAGCTCGTGCGCCAGCGTCGCCAGGAATTCGTCCTTGCGCCGGTTCGCCTCCATCAGGCGCGCCTCGCTCTGCTGCAGTTCGGCCGTGCGGTCGCGCACGCGCCTGTCCAGCGTGCGGTTCAGCTCGCTCAGCATGTCCTGCGCGTTGCGGCGCTCGGCGATCTCGCCGAGCAGCAGGCGGTTGGCGGTTTCCAGCGCGCGGCCCTTGCGGTGCAGCTCGGCGAACACCGCGACCTTGCTGCGCAGCACCGCCGGGTTGACGGGCTTGTTCAGGTAGTCCACGGCGCCGCTCACGTAGCCTTCGAGGATGTGCTGGTCCTCGTTGTAGTAGGCCGTGAGGAAGATGATGGGGATGCGCGCGGTCTTGCGCCGCTCCTTGACCATCTGCGCCACCTCGAAGCCCGACATGCCCGGCATGCGCACGTCGAGGATCAGCAGCGCGAACTCCTCGGCCATCATCGCCAGCAGGGCCGACTCGCCGGAGCTGGCGCGCACCAGGCGGTAGCCCGGGTCGTCCAGGATGGATTCGAGCGCCGCGAGGTTCTTCGGCTCGTCGTCGACGATCAGGATGCTGACGGGCACCGATGCGGCGTCCGGCAGCGGCATTCCCGAGGCTGTGGTGTCTTCCATGCGCCTTCCTTAGCGGAACAGCCACACCCGCATGAGCGAGAGCAGCTGGTCGGTGTTCACAGGCTTGGCGATGTAGTCGCTGGCGCCGGCGTCGAGGCACTTCTCGCGGTCGCCCTTCATGGCCTTGGCCGTGAGCGCCAGGATCGGCAGCGTGCGGAACTCGGGCTTCTTGCGGATCTCCTTCATCGTCTCGTAGCCGTCCATCTCCGGCATCATGATGTCCATCAGCACCATCTCGAGGTCGGGCGTGTTCTCGATCATCTCGATCGCCTGGCGGCCGTTGGTGGCGCTGATGACCTCGACGTCGTGGTTCTCCAGCACCGAGGTCAGCGCGAAGATGTTGCGCGCGTCGTCGTCCACCACCAGCACCTTGCGACCGTGCAGCACCTCGCCGGAGTTGTGCAGGCGCTCCAGCATGGCCTGCTTCTCCTGCGGCAGCTGCGTGACCACGCGGTGCAGGAACAGCGCGGTCTCGTCCAGCAGGCGCTCGGGCGACTGCACGTCCTTGAGCACGATGCTCTTGGCCATCGTGTTCAGGCGCTGCTGCTCATCCTGCGACAGGTCCTTGCCCGTGAAGACCACCACCGGCACGGCCGCGAGCTCGGCCTCTTCCTTCATGCGCTCGAGCAGGTCGAAGCCGGTCATGTCGGGCAGGCGCAGGTCGAGCACCACGCAGTCAAAGCGGTGGTTGCGCAGCAGGTTCAGCGCGTTCTCGCCGCTGCCGGCCGACGTGATGTCGATGTCGTCGTAGCCCAGCAGCTCCACCACCGCATCGCGCTCGATCTCGTTGTCCTCCACCACCAGCAGGCGCTTGGTGCGCGGCACCGTGAAGTCCTTGAGCTTGTCGATGGCGGCTTCCAGGTTCTCGGTGGTCGGCTCCTTGAGCAGGTACGAGAAGGCGCCGTGCGCGAGGCCGTGCTGGCGCTCCTCTTCCAGCGTCAGGATCTGCACCGGGATGTGCCGCAGCTCGGGGTCGAGCTTGAGCTGGTTCAGCACCGTCCAGCCCAGCATGTCGGGCAGGAAGATGTCCAGCGAGATGGCCGTGGGCTTGTACTGGCGCGCCAGCGACAGGCCCATCGCCCCCTTCATCGCCACCAGGCCCTTGAAACCGCGGTCGCGCGCCAGCCCGAGCAGGATGCGCGCGTAGTGCGGGTCGTCCTCGATGATCAGCAGCACGGGGTCGCCGTCCTCGATCATCTCGCGGTCGTCGGGCACGTGTTCCTCGCGCGCGACGGGCAGCGCCATGATGGGCACGGCGGTGTCCTGCGGCGCGCGGGTCTGGCGCATCGCGGTGGACGAGTCGGGGCCCGAGTAGTGCAGGGGCAGGTAGAGCGTGAAGGTCGAGCCCTGGCCCGCCACGCTGCGCAGGCGGATCTCGCCGCCCAGCAGGATGGCCAGTTCGCGCGAGATCGCCAGGCCCAGGCCCGTGCCGCCGTACTTGCGCGACGTGCCCGCGTCGGCCTGCTGGAAGGCCTCGAAGATCAGGCGCTGCTTCTCGGGCGGCACGCCGATGCCGGTGTCCTCCACCTCGAAGGCGATCACATGCTGCGATTGCGACAGCACCGGGTGGTCGTGCGACCAGCCGCCGTCCGCGAAGCCGACGCGCACTTCCACGTGGCCTTGCGACGTGAACTTCATCGCATTGGAGAGCAGGTTCTTCAGGATCTGCTGCAGGCGCTTGGGGTCGCTGTCCATCGAGCGCGGCAGGTGCTCGCCGAACTTGACCACCAGCGGCAGGTTCTTGGCCTCGGCGATGTGGCGGAAGTTGCGGTCCACCGATTCGCGCAGCCAGTTGAACGAGATCTCCTCGACGTCCACCGTCACCGTGCCCGACTCGATCTTCGACAGGTCCAGGATGTCGTTGATCAGGTTCAGCAGGTCGGAGCCCGAGGAGTTGATGTTGCGCGCGAACTCGATCTGCTTGGTGTTCAGCGTGTTCGGCGCGTTCTCCGCGAGCTGCTGCGACAGGATCAGGATCGAGTTGAGCGGCGTGCGCAGCTCGTGCGACATGTTCGCCAGGAACTCGGACTTGTACTTGGACGTGAGCGCCAGTTCCGAGGCCTTCTCCTCCAGCGCGCGGCGGGCCTGCTCCACTTCCGCGTTCTTGCGCTCGACTTCCTCGTTCTGCTGCGCCAGCAGGCGGGCCTTCGTGCCCAGTTCGTCGTTGGCGTTCTCCAGCTCGATCTGGCGCGCCTGCAGTTCCGCCGTGAGCTGCTGCGACTGCGTCAGCAAGTTCTCGGTGCGCATGGTGGCCTCGATGGTGTTGAACACCGCGCCGATGCCCAGCGCCAGCTGGTCGAGGAAGTTCAGGTTGACCGCCGTGAAGGGGTGCAGCGAGGCGAGCTCGATCACCGCCTTGGTCTGGTTCTCGAACAGCACCGGCAGCACCACCACGCTGACGTACTTGGCTTCGCCCAGGCTGGAGCTGACCGTGACGTACTCGGACGGGACGTCGGTGAGCAGCAGGCGGCGGTTCTCGACCGCGCACTGGCCGACCAGGCCCTCGCCGAGCTCCAGCGTGTCGGACAGCCGGACGTTCCCCGCCTGCGCGTAGGTCGAGAGCAGCTGCAGCTGCTTGCCCTCGTTCGCGGTGTCGCGGCTGTGGTAGATCGAACCCTGGTGCGCGTTGACCAGCGGCGCAAGCTCCGACAGCAGCATCTTGCCCACCGTCGACAGGTCGCGCTGGCCCTGCATCATCGAGGTGAAGCGCGCCAGGTTGGTCTTCAGCCAGTCCTGCTCGCGGTTCGATTCCGTGGTCTCGCGCAGGTTCGAGATCATGGTGTTGATGTTGTCCTTGAGCTCGGACACCTCGCCGCGCGCGTCCACCTGGATCGAACGCGTCAGGTCGCCCTTGGTCACGGCCGTTGCCACTTCGGCAATCGCTCGCACCTGCGTGGTGAGGTTGGCCGCCAGCAGGTTGACGTTACCGGTCAGGTCCTTCCACGTGCCCGCGGCGCCCGGCACGTGCGCCTGGCCGCCGAGCCGGCCTTCCACGCCCACTTCGCGCGCCACGTTGGTCACCTGGTCGGCGAAGGTCGCGAGCGTGTCGGTCATGTTGTTGATGGTGTCGGCCAGCGCCGCCACCTCGCCCTTGGCCTGCACCGTCAGGCGCTGCGTGAGGTTGCCGTCGGCCACGGCCGTCACCACCTTCACGATGCCGCGCACCTGCTCGGTCAGGTTCGAGGCCATGAAGTTCACGCTGTCGGTCAGGTCCTTCCACGTGCCCGCGATGCCGGACACCTGCGCCTGGCCACCGAGCTTGCCTTCGGTACCCACTTCGCGGGCCACCCGCGTCACTTCCGAGGCGAAGGCGTTCAGCTGGTCGACCATCGTGTTGATGGTGTTCTTCAGGTCGAGGATTTCGCCCTTCACGTCCACCGTGATCTTGCGGTTCAGGTCGCCCCGCGCCACGGCCGTCGTCACCTCGGCGATGTTGCGCACCTGCGAGGTGAGGTTCGCGCCCATCGTGTTCACCGAGTCTGTCAGGTCCTTCCACGTGCCCGCGACGCCCGGCACCACGGCCTGCACGCCAAGGCGCCCTTCGGTACCCACTTCGCGCGCCACGCGCGTCACTTCCGAGGCGAAGCTTCGCAGCTGCTCCACCATCGTGTTGATCGTTTCCTTCAGCTGGAGGATTTCGCCGCGCACGTCCACCGTGATCTTCTTGGACAAGTCACCGTTCGCCACGGCCACCGTCACTTCGGCGATGTTGCGCACCTGGTTCGTCAGGTTCGACGCCATCGAGTTCACGTTGTCGGTCAGGTCCTTCCACGTGCCGGCAACGCCCGGCACCGCGGCCTGGCCACCCAGCTTGCCTTCCGAACCCACTTCACGCGCCACGCGCGTCACTTCGGACGCGAACGAGGACAGCTGGTCCACCATCGTGTTGATGGTTTCCTTCAGCTGCAGGATCTCGCCCTTCACGTCCACCGTGATCTTGCGGCCGAGGTCGCCCCGCGCGATGGCGGTGGCCACGTCGGCGATGTTCCGGACCTGCGCCGTGAGGTTGTTGGCCATGGAGTTGACGTTGTCGGTCAAGTCCTTCCACGTGCCGGCCACACCCGGCACCACCGCCTGGCCGCCGAGCTTGCCTTCGGAGCCCACTTCGCGCGCCACGCGCGAGACTTCCGCGGCGAACGAGCGCAGCTGGTCCACCATGGTGTTGATGGTTTCCTTCAGCTCCAGGATTTCGCCGCGCACGTCCACGGTGATCTTCTTGGAGAGGTCGCCGTTGGCCACGGCGATGGTCACGTCGGCGATGTTCCGCACCTGGTTCGTCAGGTTGGACGCCATCGAGTTCACGTTGTCGGTCAGGTCCTTCCACGTGCCGGCCACGCCGGGCACCTGCGCCTGGCCGCCCAGCTTGCCTTCGGTACCCACTTCACGCGCCACGCGCGTCACTTCGGACGCGAAGCCGTTCAGCTGGTCCACCATCGTGTTGATGGTTTCCTTCAGCGCCAGGATCTCGCCCTTCACGTCCACCGTGATCTTGCGCGAAAGGTCGCCGCGCGCGATGGCGGTGGCCACGTCGGCGATGTTGCGCACCTGGCCCGTGAGGTTGGACGCCATGAAGTTCACGTTGTCCGTCAGGTCCTTCCACGTGCCGGCCACGCCGGGTACGTCCGCCTGGCCGCCCAGCTTGCCTTCGGTACCCACCTCGCGCGCCACACGCGTCACTTCCGAGGCAAAGCCGTTCAGCTGGTCCACCATGGTGTTGATGGTGTTCTTCAGTTCCAGGATTTCGCCCTTCACTTCCACCGTGATCTTGCGCGACAGGTCGCCCTTGGCCACGGCGGTGGTCACTTCCGCGATGTTGCGCACCTGACCCGTCAGGTTGTTGGCCATCGAGTTGACGTTGTCGGTCAGGTCCTTCCACGTGCCGGCCACGCCGCGCACCACGGCCTGGCCGCCCAGCTTGCCGTCCGTGCCCACTTCGCGCGCCACGCGCGTCACTTCCGAGGCGAACGAGTTCAGCTGGTCCACCATCGTGTTGAGCGTGTTCTTGAGTTCAAGAATTTCGCCCTTCACGTCCACGGTGATCTTCTTGGAGAGGTCGCCGCTGGCCACGGCGGTCGCCACGTCCGCGATGTTGCGCACCTGCGCCGTGAGGTTCGACGCCATGGAGTTCACGTTGTCGGTCAGGTCCTTCCACGTGCCGGCCACGCCGGGCACCTGCGCCTGGCCGCCCAGCTTGCCTTCGGAGCCCACCTCGCGCGCCACGCGCGACACCTCGCCCGCGAAGCCGTTCAGTTGGTCGACCATCGTGTTGATGGTGTTCTTCAGCTCCAGGATTTCGCCGCGCACGTCCACGGTGATCTTCTTGGACAGGTCGCCCCGCGCCACGGCGGTCGTCACTTCCGCGATGTTCCGCACCTGGGCCGTCAGGTTGCCGGCCATGAAGTTCACGGAGTCGGTCAGGTCCTTCCACGTGCCGGCCACGCCGGGCACCTGCGCCTGGCCACCGAGCTTGCCTTCGGTACCCACTTCGCGCGCCACGCGCGTCACTTCGGACGCGAAGCCGTTCAGCTGGTCGACCATCGTGTTGATGGTGTTCTTCAGCTCCAGCACCTCGCCGCGCACGTCCACCGTGATCTTCTTGGAGAGGTCGCCGTTGGCCACGGCCGTCGTCACCTCGGCGATGTTCCGCACCTGGCCGGTGAGGTTGTTCGCCATGAAGTTCACGTTGTCGGTCAAATCCTTCCACGTGCCGGCCACGCCTTCCACCACCGCCTGGCCACCCAGCTTGCCTTCGGTGCCCACTTCGCGCGCCACGCGCGAGACTTCGCCGGCAAAGCCGTTCAACTGGTCCACCATGGTGTTGATGGTCTGCTTGAGCTGGAGGATCTCGCCCTTCACCTCCACCGTGATCTTGCGCGAGAGGTCGCCCTTCGCGATGGCGGTCGCCACGTCGGCGATGTTTCGCACCTGGCCCGTGAGGTTGGAGGCCATCGAGTTCACGGAGTCCGTCAGGTCCTTCCACGTGCCGGCGATGCCCGACACCTGCGCCTGGCCACCGAGCTTGCCTTCCGTGCCCACCTCGCGCGCCACGCGCGTCACTTCCGAGGCGAAGGCGTTCAGCTGGTCCACCATCGTGTTGATGGTTTCCTTCAGCTCCAGGATCTCGCCCTTCACCTCCACGGTGATCTTGCGCGAGAGGTCGCCGCGCGCGACCGCGGTGGTCACCGTCGCGATGTTGCGCACCTGCGAGGTGAGGTTGTTGGCCATGGAGTTGACCGAGTCGGTCAGGTCCTTCCACGTGCCCGCTACGCCGGGCACCACGGCCTGGCCGCCCAGGCGGCCGTCGGTACCCACCTCACGCGCCACGCGCGTCACTTCCGAGGCGAAGGAGCGCAGCTGGTCCACCATGGTGTTGGTGGCTTCCTTCAGCTGCAGGATTTCGCCGCGCACGTCCACCGTGATCTTCTTGGACAAATCGCCGTTGGCCACGGCGATCGTCACGTCGGCGATGTTTCGAACCTGCGCCGTCAGGTTGCCGGCCATCTGGTTGACCGAGTCGGTGAGGTCCTTCCACACGCCCGACACACCCTTCACCTGGGCCTGGCCCCCGAGCTTGCCTTCCGTGCCCACTTCGCGCGCCACGCGCGTCACTTCGGAGGTGAAGACCGAGAGCTGCTCGATCATGGTGTTCACCAGCTTGGCCGAGCGCAGGAATTCGCCCTTGAGCGGGCGGCCGTCCACCTGCAGGTCCATCGACTGGCCCAGGTCGCCCTTGGCCACCGCGCCGATGGTCCGCGCGATTTCATTGGTCGGGCGCACCAGGTCGTCGATCAGCGTGTTGAAGGAATCGACCTGCTCGGCCCAGGCGCCCGCGACGCCCGGCGTGGACAGGCGCTGCGTCAGGCGCCCTTCCTTGCCGACGTTGTTCGACAGGCGCGCGGCTTCCTCGGTGATGCGTTGCGCGTTGCTGATGCACTGGTTGAAGGCTTCGGCGATGCCGCCTTCGGTGCCGCTCCACGTGGCGGGCAGGCGCGTCGCGAAATCGCCGCCGGCGAAAGCCTTCAGCGCCGCGAGGACCTGGCGGGCCTGCTCGACATCGGCGGCCGCGGGTTCGCGTGTCTGGATCGGTTTGACCTTGGCGTTGGCGGCCGGGGTGCCGCGGGTCTTGGCGGCACCGTTTTTCTTGCGCGCCTGGGGATGAACGGACTGGTCCATGGGCTTCGACGCCTCCGGGTTTTTTTGGGAATTCGGGACCCGCGGATGGGCAGGCAGAAAGGGCAGTGTCTTCCTCAATTCCCCCAGCGGACGTAGGACGATTCCGACAAGCTCTGCCAGCCTACGGCTGAGCAGCAAGAACCTTTACATAACGTTCTCATGTCCGTCGTCCCGATGCGACGGCCCGGCGTCGGGGCGCTCCTACCCGGCGCGCCGTTGGGGCGTCCCAAGATGGGTGCGACAAACGAGGCAGTACCCACCATGAAAGACGAACTCACCCTGGCCGACGGCGGCGCCTGGGCCGTCACCGGCATCCTCACCGACCTGCAAGGCGCGGTGCTCACCAGCAGCGTCGGCGACGGCGGCCTCGCCGGCACCCTGGACTTGGCCGCCGGCCTGCTCGCGGCAGTGAACGACGCGAGCTTCGGCTCCGCACACCTCGAAGGAGAACTGGGATGAACCCGAAGGACAAGCAGGCGCCGCAGACCGGCAAGGTCGAGAACGACCGCAACAAGGCCGGCGAGCAGGCGCCGACGCAGAAGAACGAAGGCCGCCGCACGCCGCAAAGCCGGCACGACCGCGAGTCGCACATCGGCGGCAACAACCAGAACCAGGCGCGCACCGGCGGCAAGCGCGGCGGCCGCGGGTCGAACGGCGCCGGCTAGGCCCTACTGCGAAACGAGCGGCACGGCCACGATGGCCGTGGGCCGCAAGCGGCCCGGGTCACGCAGCGTTGCGTCGGGCTGGAAGTGCGCGACGTGCGAGTTCGCGATCACGTGCAGCGCGCCACCCACGATCGTCCCCGTTGTCGGCTCGGCGAACTCCGGGTGGCGGCTGGCTTGCAGCACGCGCACGCCGGTCACTTTCTGCGCGGCTCCATCGAGCTCCACGCGCACCACGCGCCCGGGGTTGCTCACGTTCTGCACGCCGACGAGCGCGCCTTCGTGCCAGTACAGGCCGTCGATGCCGCCCGTCACCACGTCGTCGGGCTGCGCCATGCGGGCGGCCGCGCCGGTGGCCGGGTCGATGCGCGCGATGCCGGTGTTCAGGGCGACGTAGACGATGCCCCCGGGCGAGACCGCCACCCCGTTCGCGCCGGGCAGGCCGGTCTCGCCGACACGTTGCGCCGACGAAGCGCCCGGTGCGATGCGGTACAGCCGCCCGGCCGCGGAATCGGTGACGTACCAGCTGCCGTCCGGGGCCAGTGCCAGGTCGTTCAGCTGCATCGCGTCGGGCACGTCGATGCGGGCGAGGCGCCGGCCGCTCGCCAGCGCGAAGCACACCACGGCGTTGCGCCTTTCCTTGCTGGCGCCGTCCTCGAAGCCGTTGGTGCTGACCGCGCACAGCCAGTCGCCCTTCGCATCGATGGCGAGGCCGAGCACCCGGTCCAGGCCGGTCGCGAAATCGCGTGCGCGGCCTTGCGCGTCCACCGCGACGATCTTGCGCTGCGCGATGCTGCCGATGTAGTGGACGCGCCGCCGTGCGTCGTAGGCGATGCCTTCGGGCACGAGTTGCGCATCGGCCAGGCGCAGCACCACCGGGGCGTCGGCGGTGCGCGGCTCCTCGTCGGCCAGTTCGCGCACGACGGCCTGGAACGAGGCGTCCGCCCACAGTGGCTCGAACATCTGCCGCGCCGGCACGATGCCCAGCCGCCGGCCCTTGAGCGAGCGCAGCTGCGCGATGGCTTCGTCCTTCTGCCCCAGCCCCGCGTGCGTGAACGCCTGGAAATACGCGAGCAGCCCGTCGCCCGGCCGCGCCTGGCGCAGCTCCTGGATGCGCGCGAGCTGCGCCTTCAAGGCGGCTTGCGGGTCGGCATCCTGCGCGTGGGCGCAGGCGGCGCACGCCAGCAGCAACGCAGCGAGCCACCTCATGCGCGGAACCGCTTGCGCGTGAGCGCCAGCGCCACCCAGTACGCCACCACGGCATACGCCACGAGCACGAGCGCGTGGCGAACCGGATGCTCGGGCCAGCGGTCCAGGAACATGGGCCGCACCAGCTCCACCGCGTTGGTCAGCGGCAGCCAGCTGGAGACGAAGCGCAGCGGCGCGGGCAGCTGGTCCAGCGGGAAGAACACGCCCGACAGGAACATCATGGGCGTGAGGAACAGCGTGAAGTAGTAGGTGAAGAAGTCGTAGCCCTTGGCGAGCGCGTTGAAGATGAGCGCGATGCACGAGAAGGTGATGCCCACGCCCAGCAGCACCGGCCACGCCGCCAGCAGCTTGGGGCTGTGCGTGATGCCCAGGCCCAGCATCACGACGAGGATGGCGGTGATCGTGAACAGCGACTTGAACGCGGCCCACAGCATCTCGGCCATCACGATGTTGTCCAGGTTGACCGGCGCGTTCATGATGCCGTCCCAGGTCTTCTGCACGTGCATGCGCGAGAACGCGGAGTACAGCGCCTCGAAGGACGCGGCGTTCATCGCGCTCATGCAGATGGCGCCGCTTGCCAGGAACAGGATGTACGGCACCTTCTCGCCGCCGGTCTGCACGGTGCCCACCAGCGCGCCCATGCCGTAGCCGAAGGCCACGAGCCAGATGAGCGGCTCGGCGATGTTGCCCACCAGGCTCGGGATCGCGAGCTTGCGCCACACCAGCAGGTTGCGCAGGAACACCGGCCACCAGCGCGGCGACAGGTCGGGGGCGCGCCAGATCGAGTTCATCCTTCCTCCCGGATCTGCCGGCCCGTGAGCTTGAGGAACAGGTCCTCGAGGTTGGCCGGCCGGTGCAGCACGCGCAGCTTGGGGTGGTCGCGGCCGAAGGCATCGAGCAGCGGCTTGGCGTCCTGCGTGTAGAAGAAGACCGTCTCGCCGCTGACTTCGACGCGCGAGGCCATCTGCTTCAGCGGCGAGTCGGCCAGGGCCAGTGCGCCGTTGCCGTACGCCTCGACCACGTCGGGCTCGAGGTACTCCGCGATCAGGTCGCGCGGCTTGCCTTCGGCGATTTTCTTGCCGTGGTCGATGACGAGCAGGCGCGAGCACAGGCGCTCGGCCTCGTCCATGAAGTGCGTGGTCAGCAGGATCGACTTGCCTTGCTGCAGCAACAGCTGCAGCCGCTCCCACATCAGGTGACGCGCCTGCGGGTCGAGTCCCGTGGTCGGCTCGTCCAGCATGAGCAGCTTCGGATCGTTCACGAGGGCCCGCGCCAGCGACAGGCGCCGCCGCATGCCCCCGGACAACTCGCCGGGCTTGGCATCCGCCTTGTGCGAGAGCGCCGCGAACTCCAGCAGCTGCGGGATGCGGCTGCGGATGTGCGCATCCTTCATGCCGAAGTAGCGGCCATAGACGAGCAGGTTCTCGGCCAGCGTGAAGTCGGGGTCCAGCGTGTCGAACTGGCTGACCACGCCCAGCTGCGCCTTGATGGCCAGCGCGTCGCGCGGCATCGTGAGCCCCAGCGCCTGCACCTCGCCCGCGTCGGGCACGGTGAGGCCCAGGCACATGCGGATGGTGGTGGTCTTGCCGGCACCGTTGGGGCCGATGACGCCCAGGCACTCGCCGCGCGCGATCGAGAACGACAGGTCGCGCACCACCTCCTGCGCGCCGTAGCGCTTGGTCAGGTTGCGGGCCTCGAAGAGCGTGTCGTCCATGCCGGGGGCCATTGTGCCCAACTAGAATCGACCGCCATGTCGCGCTTCCTCGTCACGCCGCAGTACGTCCTGCCCAAGCTGCTGATGACGCAGATGGCGGGGGTCGTCGCCAACCTGCACGGCGGCGCGCTCACGCATGCGCTCATCCGGCGCTTCGTGCGCCAGTACAAGGTGGACATGTCGGAGGCCGCCAACCCCGACATCGAGAGCTACGCGACCTTCAACGACTTCTTCACGCGGCCCTTGCGCGAAGGCGCGCGGCCCATCGCCGGCGCGCCCTTCGTCTGCCCGGTGGACGCCGCCATCAGCCAGTTCGGGCCGATCGAGCACGACCAGATCTTCCAGGCCAAGGGCCACAGCTACTCGACGCGCGCGCTGGTCGGCGGCGACCAGCAGCTCGCCCACCAGTTCGACCATGGGCACTTCGCCACGCTGTACCTCGCGCCCAAGGACTACCACCGCATCCACATGCCGTGCGACGGGCGCCTGACGCGAATGATCTACATCCCCGGCGCGCTTTTCTCGGTGAACCCGCTCACCGCGCGCCACGTGCCCAGCCTGTTCGCGCGCAACGAGCGCGTGGTGTGCGTCTTCGACACCGAGTACGGGCCGTTCGTCAACGTGCTCGTCGGCGCGACCATCGTCGGCAGCATGGCCACCGTGTGGCACGGCGTGGTGAACCCGCCGCGGCCGGGAAAGATCCGCGAGTGGCGCTACGACGACCAGGACATCCGCCTGAAGAAGGGCGAGGAGATGGGGCGCTTCCTGCTCGGCTCCACGGTGGTGATGCTGTTCCCCAAGAACGTCGTGGTGTTCCACCCGGACTGGGCGGCGACGCGACCGGTGCGGCTGGGCGAGGCGATGGCGACGCTGCGCGGGGCCGAGAGCCCCGTGTAAGGCGGCGGTCGCCGGCAGCCGTTAGCATGCTGCCATGCACACCGCCCCCACCACCAACCCCGCACCGCTCTCCCCGTTCCACCTCGCGTTTCCCGTGCACGACCTCGCTGCCGCGCGCCGCTTCTACGGCGACCTGCTCGGCTGCCCCGAGGGCCGCTCCAGCGACGAGTGGGTGGACTTCAACTTCTACGGCCACCAGATCGTGGCGCACCTGGCCCCCGACGAGACGGGCGAGGCGCGCAAGAGCGCGGTGGACGGCCACGGCGTGCCGGTGCGGCACTTCGGCATCGTGCTGCCGATGGCCGAGTGGGACGCATTGGCCCAGCGCCTGAAGGCGCATGGCACGAGCTTCGTGATCGAGCCCTACACGCGCTTCAAGGGCGAGCCCGGTGAACAGGCCACGATGTTCTTCCTCGACCCGAGCGGCAACGCCATCGAGGTGAAGGCGTTCGCGGACATCGGCAAGCTGTTTGCGAAGTAAGGCTTACTGGAACGCCACCTCGTCGAACGCCCGCAGCTTGCGCGAGTGCAGGCGCTGGCTGCCCTGCTCGCGCAGGATCTCGATGGCGCGCATGCCGATGCGCAGGTGCTGGTCGACGCGGTCGCGGTAGAACTGGTTGGCCATGCCCGGCAGCTTGATCTCGCCGTGCAGCGGCTTGTCGCTGACGCACAGCAGGGTGCCGTAGGGCACGCGGAAGCGGAAACCGTTGGCGGCGATGGTCGCGCTTTCCATGTCCAGCGCCACGGCGCGGCTTTGCGAGAAGCGCCGCTGCGGCTCGTTGCCGGGCAGCAGCTCCCAGTTGCGGTTGTCGGTGCTGGCCACCGTGCCCGTGCGCATGATGCGCTTGAGGTTGTCGCCCGCGAAGCCCGTGACGTCGGCCACGGCCTTCTCCAGCGCCAGCTGGATTTCGGCCAGCGCCGGGATCGGCACCCACACCGGCAGCTCCTCGTCCAGCACGTGGTCCTCGCGCACGTAGGCATGCGCGAGCACGTAGTCGCCCAGCTGCTGGCTCGAACGCAGGCCCGCGCAGTGGCCCAGCATCATCCACGCATGCGGTCGCAGCACCGCGATGTGGTCGGTGATGGTCTTCGCGTTGGCGGGGCCCACGCCGATGTTCACCATGGTGATGCCGCCGTGGCCCGGGCGCATCAGGTGGTAGGCCGGCATCTGCGGCAGCCGCGCCGGGATGGTGCCGCGCTCGTCGCCCGCCTCGGCGGCGCTGGCGGCGCGGCGCGTCACCACGTTGCCCGGCTGGACGAAGGCCATGTAGGGGCTGTCGGGGTTGGCCATCTCCTCGTGCCCCAGGCGCACGAACTCGTCGATGTAGAACTGGTAGTTGGTGAACAGGACGAAGTTCTGGAAGAAGTCGGGCGCCGTGCCGGTGTAGTGGCGCAGGCGGTGCAACGAGTAGTCCACGCGCGCGGCCGTGAACAGCGCCAGCGGATGCGGCTCGCCCTGGCGGTGGCGCCAGGTGCCGTTGGCGATGCCGTCGTCCATGTTGTGCAGGTCGGGCAGGTCGAACACGTCCTGCATGAGCATGCGGCGCTCGGGGGCGAGCGAGCCTTCGATGTGCTCGTTCTCGGCGAAGGAGAAGTGCACGGGGATGGGCTGGGTGCTGGTGCCGACTTCCAGGTCCACGCCATGGTTGCGCTGCAGCAGCCGGAACTGCTCCAGGTAATAGTTGGCGTACAGGTCGGGCCGCGTGAGCGTGGTCTCGAAGCGCCCCGCGCCCGACACGAAGCCGTACGACAGGCCCTGGTTCTCCAGCAGATTCTGGTTGACGGCGCTGTCGGTATGGATGCGCACGAAGGGGTAACAGGCGCGCACGTGGCCGGGCAGCGTATCGCCCGCGACGAAGCGCTGCATGGCCTCGCGCAGGTGCGCGATCTGCTGGTCGTAGATGAAGCGGACCTGCGCCAGCGCACTCTCGGCATCGCCGTGTCGGGTGGGCGCGATGAAGGGCGGCATGTAGGGCATGTGGCCTATTGTGCCCATCCCGTGTGACGCCGATTCGCAGCCCTGCGGTGCCGGGAATACGTCCTACAAGGTGTAACGAAAGCCCCTGACGTTACAAATCCCGACCGTCGGCGACAGTCTCTGCATCGCCCAACGCGACCCGTTGTGCAGAAAAAAAGGAGCACCTGCGAATGACGACTGCAACGATGGCCGGCAACCCCTTTGCGCTGATGACCGACCCCGCCGCCGTGCGCGAAACGGTCGAACGTTCCGATGCGCTGCGGCGCTTGAGCCAGCGGCAATGCCATCCGCTCGACCGTGCGGTGATCCGCAGCGCCAGCGCCGAGCTGGCCGCCTACGACGCCAAGATCGACCGCACCACCGTGTACCTGCCGCCGGAAGAAGAGACCGCCAAGCCCACCGCGCGCACCTACGGCAAGTCGATCAACTGAGGCCCACCCCATCCATGAAAAACGCCCGCTGATGCGGGCGTTTTGCTTGGGGCGGCCGTGCGCTACTCGTAGCGGCGGCCCCGGCCGCGGCCTTCGTCCTCGCGCTGCGCCTGGCGTTGCTGGCTGCGCTCCTCGCGGCGCTGCTGCTGCGCTTCGCGGCGCTGCACCTGCTGCTGCGGGTGCGCCTCGCGCTGCTGTGGCGCCTGCTGTTGTTGCTGCTGCGCCCAGGCCCGCTGCTGCTGCACCTGCTGCTGCTGCGCCTGCCACGCCTGCTGGCGCTGCATCTCGCGCGCGGCCTGCTGCTGGCGCTGCGCTTCCTGGTGCTGGCGCTGCTGCATCTCGTGCTGCTGGCGCGCCGCTTCCTGGCGCTGGGCCTGCACGGCCTGCTGCTGCTCGCGCCATTGCTGCTGCTGGCGCTGCGCCTGCATGTCGCGCACCTGCTGCTCGCGTTGCTGCTGCGCGGCGCGCTGCTGCTCGCGCATCGTGTCGCGCTGCTCACGCTGGGCTTCGTGGCGCTCGCGCTGCACCTCGCGCTGCGAGAAGTCGCGGCGCTCGGGCGGCTGGAAGATGCCGCGCGCCTGTTCGCGCTGCTGCTGCGGCGGCGTGAAGCGCTGCACCGGCGGCGGCGCGGCGCGCACGTGCTGCTCCCGCTGCTCGCGGCGGAACTCGCGCGACGGCATGGGCGGCGTGACCTGCTGCACGCGCGCGATGTCGTTGGCGTTCACGCGGCTCCAGCGCCCGGGCACGTGGCGGCCGCGGTTGAAGTCGTCGGTGCGCATGGCGGTGATGGCATCGGGACGCGACAGGAAGCGGTGCGGGCCGTTGTTGTACGAGCGGCTGCCCACCACCACGTAGCGGTTGACGTTGCGCACGTACACCGGGCTCGCCGCGTAGAAGGGCTGCCAGATCTCGCCGGGGGCCAGCGGGTACCAGCCGATGCCGGGGCCGCTGGAGAACGAGAAGCTCACGCCGCTGCCGCCGCCGACGAAGGCGACCAGCGCGGGCGAGTACACGGGCCGGCGGCCGATCGGGCCGGGCACCCACGCCCAGCGCGAACCGATGGTGGCCCAGCGGCCGTAGTGGAAGGGCGCGAATCCCCAGGGCGCGTCGTCGATCCAGGTCCAGCCCCAGGGGGCGATCCATTCCCAGCGGCCGTAGCGGTACGGCGCCCAGTCGGCCACGCTCACCTGCGGGTACCACACGGCGCCGTACTCCGGGTCCTGCGACCATTGGCCGTGGTTGTCCAGCTCCTGGTAGCCCACGACGTCGCGCGGGATGTGGCGCGCGGCGATCGACTGGTCCTCGGCGCGGTTGCGGTCCAGGGCCCAGCGCTCGAAGCCGTTGTCGGCCAGTTGCGGCGGGTTGGCCAGCTGCGCGAGGTCGCGCCCCGCGAAGGCGGCCTGCCGGCCCGCGGTGATCTGTTGCGCGCCGCCGTTGGCGCCGAAGACGGCCGTCGAGCCGCTGCGCACGGCCACGCGCGTGAAGCCCTGCTGCGCGTCCACGTCCATGCGCCAGTCGCCGGGCTCGGTGACGCGCAGCGCCAGCTGCGGCGTGTCGATCTCGAAGTTGTCGCCGCCGCGCATCTCGCGCACGCGCGCATTCACCACGCCCTCGTTGACGCGCAGCTGCACCACGTCCTCGTCCACCGCCATCACTTCCACGAAGGTGCGGCTGTCCATGTGCACCACGGCGGAGCCGAAGTGCACCTCGGCGCGCGCGCCCTCGTCGGTCCACAGGCGGTCGCCGCGCGTGAGCGGCCGGTTGCGCGGCACTTCGGTCCAGTCGGTTTCGCCGGCCGGTGCGAACACCACCGAGCCTTCGAGGGCCGTGATGGTGCCCACGCGCGCGGGCGGGTCCGCGCCCTGCGAGGGGGCGACGACGGCCTGCTGCTGGGCCATGGCGGCGCCGGCGAAGGCGAACACCAGCAGCGCCAGGCAGCGCGCCAGGAAAGAGGGAAATGCGGTACTGCGATGCATCTTCATGGAGGGCCTCCTCCCCGTTAGAACGCGCCTTGGACCAAAAGAGCCGCAAAGCGCAGGTAAAGCTCGTAAATGGATCAGCTGGTGCGGCCGGGGTTCAGGATGGGGACGCCGCGCTGCCACACCTCGGGCTCCGCGGCCGGCTGCGAACGGCGCAGGTCGGGGCGCTGGCGTGTCTGCGCCCGCGCACGCTGCTGCTCCTCGAACGCCTGCTGGTCGCGCTTCCACTGCTCGGCGAGCAGCTGCTGCTGGCGCGCCCACGCTTCGCGCTGCGCCCGCTCCTTTTCCTTCTCTTCGGAGACGCGGCGCAAGGCCTCTTCGCGCTGCGTGCGCTGCGCCTGCAGCACCTGGGCCTCGCGCTCGGCGGCGCGGCGCGAACGCTCCACTTCCTGCGCGTGGGCGATGCGGCGCGCCTCGTCGTCCTTCTTCGCGGCCACGGCCATGCGCTTGGCTTCCTGCGCACGCCTGGCCTGCAGCTCGCGCTCCACGCGTGCCTTCGCAACCTGGTCGCGCTTGGCCTGTTCGCGCTTGGCGACCTGCTCGCGGCGCGCCTGTTCGGCGGCGGCGCGCTGTTGCTGCTGCTGCGCCGCGCGGGATTGCCTGGCCTGTTCGGCCTTGGCCAGCTGCTCGCGTTGTTCGCGCACTTCGCGCTGCTTCGCCACTTCGGCGCGCCGTGCCTGCTCGGCGGCGCGCTTGTCCTGCGCCACCCGCGATTGCTCCAGCGCCCGCTGCTGCTGTTGTTGTTGCGCGAGGCGCGCTTGTTGCTCCGCGGCGGCGCGCTCGCGTTCGGCGACGGCGCGTTCCTGCTCGCGCGCGGCCTTCGCCTGCCCGGAGCGCTTGGCCTCTTCCGCCTTCGCGACCTGCTCGCGTTCCTTGCGTTGCTGGTCGTCACGCGCCAGGCGTTCGCGTTCGGCGCGCGCCTGCGCTTCGGCCTGCTTCTGCGCCTCGGCCGCCTGCTTCTTCTGCACCTCGGCGAGCTTCTGCGCTTCGGCGGTCTTCTGCGCCTCCAGCTGCTTCGCCGCATCGGCCTGGCGCTGCATCTCGAGCTGCTGCGCCGCCGTCGGTCCCTTGTTGACCGCGGGCTTGATTTCGGGGTTGGACGCGCGCGCCACCATCGTCTTCGCGCGCTCGGGCATCGCGGGCGGGGCCACCACCTGCGCGTTGGTCAGCGCGTTCGCGGCCACGCGCAGCCAGCTGCCCTTGGACGGCTTGCCGCGCTGGAAATCCTCCATCGCGACCGCCGTGAGGGCCTCGGGCTTGCGCTGGTAGGCATAGCTGCCGTCGGCCAGCGGCGGCATGTTGGCGTTGACGCTGCTGATGTACAGCGGCGTCGCCTTGTACGTGGGCTGCCACGCCTCGCCGGGCGCCAGCGGGAACCACGCCACCGTCTGCTTGCCGCCGACGGCCAGCGGCGCAGCGCCGTGGCCGACGAAAGCCACCAGCGCCGGCGCATAGATCGGGCGCAGGCCCATGCGGCCGGGCACCCAGCCCCACTTCTTGCCGACGAGCGTCCAGCGGCCGTAGTGCGACGTCACGAAGGCCCACGGCGCTTCGTCGATCCAGGTCCAGCCCCAGGGCGCGAGCCATTCCCAGCGGCCGTTGCGGTACGGCGCCCATTCGGCCTTGACGCTTTGCGGGTACCACACCACGCCGTGCGTGGCGTCCTGCTGCCACTGGCCGGTGGTGTCGAGCAGCTGGTAGCCCACCACCTCGCGCGGCACGTAGCGCGCGGCCACCGACTGGTCCTCGCGGCGGTTGCGCTCCGCGGCCCAGCGGTCGAAGTTGTCCTGCGGCGGCTGCTCGTGCGAATCGACCTGCGCGAGCGTGCGGCCCTTGAAGATGATCTGCTGGCCGCCGCCCATGGGCAGGGCCTGGCCCTTCTCGCCGTAGACGGCGCCGGTGCCGGAATGGATGGTCACGCGCGTGGTGCCGCGCTGCGCATCGACGTCGATGCGGTAGTCGCCGGGATAGGAAGCGCGCCACGCGAGGTTGGGCGTGTCGACCTCGAAGTTCTCGCCTTCGGGCAGCGAGCGCACGCGCAGGTACACCGTGCCTTGCGTGACCGACAGCTGCGTCGACTGGTCGTCCAGCGCCAGCACCGTCACGTGCGTGCGGCCGTCCATGCGCACCGCGGCGGAGCCCGCCTGCAACTCGGCGCGCACGCCCTTGTCCGTCCAGAGCTTGTCGCCGGGCGACAGCGGGCGGTTCAGGTCGGCGTCGGTGAATTCGTCATCACCGGACGGCGCGAAGCTCACCGCGCCTTCGCTGTAGTTGATGCGGCCGATGCGGCCCGGCGGGTCACCGCCCTGCGCGAAAACTGTGCTGGCGAGCACACCCAGCAGCATCGCTGCCGAGATGCGGATCGAGAGGAAAAAAGGGCGCGCGCGCATGAGGACCACCTCCTGCGAGTAGAACGCCTGAGCTGGGGTGCATAGGGATAACGGGAGGTAAAGCGCTGCGGGTGTTCCGCGCTATTTTGTAATCCGCTGTAAAGACGAGCCAGCCGCCGTGAAGAATTCACGCGCTGGCGAAGGCCCGCAACTCGCCGCGCATCCAGTCGATGAATGCACGCGTGCGCGCCGGCAACAGCCGCGCATGCGGGTAGACGGCCTGGATCGGCCGCGGCGGCCGTTCGAACGCTTCCAGCACCACCTTCAGTTGCTTACTCGCGATGAACGGCGCGACCTGGTACGAGAAGAACATGCCGAAGCCCAGCCCTTCGGCGCAGGCCTGCACGGCGGGCAGCACGTGGTTGAACTCGACGTTGCCCGCCACGTCGACGCGGAACGCCCGGCCCTTTTCCTGGAACTCGCCAAAGCCGGTGGGCCCGCCCATGGTGCGGATGCAGTTGAAGCGCAGCAGGTCGCGCGGATGCCTAGGCACGCCGTGCTTGCGCAGGAACGCGGGCGTCGCGCAGACGACGCGGCGCACGCGGCCCAGCGGCGTCGCGACGAGCGACGAATCTTCCAGGTGGCCGATGCGGATGCCGACGTCGATGCCTTCGTCGACGAGGTTGACCACGCGGTCGAGCAGCACGACGCTGCAGAGCACGTGCGGATGCTCGCGCAGGAAGCGCGTGACGGCCGGCGCGACGTGCATCTGGCCGAAGAGCACCGGGGCGGTGATGGTGAGGTGGCCGGCAACCTCGCGCGCGCCCGCGGAAAGCGCCAGCTCGGATTCCTCCACTGCGGCGAGGATCTGGCGCGCGCTCGCCAGGTGCACCTTGCCGTCCTCGGTGAGCGCGATGCGGCGCGTGGTGCGGTGGAACAGGCGCACGCCGAGCTCGGCCTCGTAGCCGGCCAGCGAGCGCACGACGGCGGGCAGCGACAGGTCGAGCGTGCGCGCCGCACGCGTGAGGCTGCCTTCGTCGGCGATCGCGACAAAGGTCTGCAGGGCCTTGAAGCGGTCCATTGCTGCACATTCTGCAGCAATCTCCTGCAGGGGGCGGCATTTATTCCAGCGGCGTCCCTGCCCAGAATCCGCCGCATGAACCGACCCGCCCAACCGATCCGGCTGTACCGCTTCGCCCTCTCGGGCCATTGCCACCGCGTCGAGCTGTTCCTGCGCCTGCTCGGGCTGCCCTACGAGCTGGTGGACGTCGACCTGCGCCAGCGCGAGCACAAGACGCCCGAGTACCTGGCGAAGAACGCCTTCGGCCAGGTGCCGGTGATCGAGGACGGCGACGTGACGCTCGCGGACTCCAATGCGATCCTCGTGTACCTCGAAGGGACATATGCGCCGGGCTCGTGGCTCCCGCGCGACCCGCTGCGCGCGGCGCACGTGCAGCGCTGGCTGTCCGTATCCGCGGGCCAAGTCGCCTTCGGGCCCGCCGCCGCGCGCGCCGTGGTGGTGTTCGGGCGCAGCGACGACTGCACGCCGTTCATCGCGCGCGCCAACCAGCTGCTCGCCGTGATGGAGCAGGAGCTCGCGCAGCGGCCGTGGCTCGCGGGCCCCGAGCCGACGCTGGCCGACATCGCGAACTACAGCTACATCGCGCACGCGCCCGAAGGCAACGTGTCGCTCGAGCCCTATCCGAACGTGCGTGCCTGGCTCGCCCGCATCGAGGCGCTGCCGGGTTTCATCCCGATGCCGCGCTCCAACGTCGGCCTGCGCGCCGCCGCTTGAACCGTGGGCGCCTTCCACGACGGGGAGCTCGCGTTGCAGGTGCGCGCGGGGGTGCGCGAGCGGCTGGGCGACGGGCCTTTCATCCGCGACCACATGCCGCAGCAGCACTGCGACTTCTTCGCGCTGCTGCCTTTCGTCCTGGCGGGCAGCATCGCCGCCGACGGCCAGCCCTGGGCATCGGTGCTCACCGGGCCGGTGGGCTTCGTGCAGTCGCCCGATCCGCGCCTGTTGTCCGTGCGCGCCCAACCGGCGGCGCATGATCCCCTGTCGGCGAACCTGCAGGCGGGCGCGGCGCTGGGGCTGCTGGGCATCCAGCCGCACACGCGCCGGCGCAACCGGCTGAACGGCCATGTCGCCGCCGCCGACGCGAGCGGCTTCCTGGTGTCGGTCGACCAGAGCTTCGGCAACTGCCCCAAGTACATCCAGGCGCGCGAGGCGACTTACACGGGACCGGCGTCCGCTCCGGCCGCCACGCGTCTCGAGCGGCTCGACGACGCCGCCGTGCAGCTGGTGCGTTCGGCCGACACCTTCTTCATCGCGACGGCGCATCCGCAGGCCCGCTCGAGCGCGAGCCGCGAACAGGGCGTGGACGTGTCGCACCGCGGCGGCAAGCCGGGCTTCGTGCGCGTGGACGATGGTGTGCTGACGGTGCCCGACTTCACCGGCAACTCCTTCTTCAACACGCTCGGCAACCTGGTGCTGGAGCCGCGCTGCGGCCTGCTGTTCCTCGACTTCGAGCAGGGCGGCACGCTGCAAGTGGCGGCGCGCGCGGAGATCGTCACCGAAGGCGCAGAGCTGGCGTCGTTCCGCGGCGCGCTGCGCCTTCTGCGGCTGCACGTCACCTCGGCGATCCGCGCGGAACAGGCCTTGCCGCTGCGCTGGACGAAGGCCGAGCTGTCGCCCGTACTCGCGGATACAGGCCACTGGTAGCGTGGCTATGATCCGCGCCATGAACCACCTGCGGATCCTCCTGCTCTCCATCGCCGCGCTGCTGGCCGGCTGCGGCACCACCGGGACCGGGACCGCGCCTGGCGGGCGCGGCAGCGGCGGCGACCCGCTGCAGCGCTACTCCAACGCCTACCTGAAAGGCGACGCGCGCACGGAAGCCATGGAACTGGAGCGCGCGCGGACCGAACCCGGCGTGACGCCCGTCGTCGCCGCGCGCATCGAGGTCACGCGCTGCGCGCTGCAGGTCGCGAGCCTCGTGTTCGAGGCCTGCCAGGGCTTCGACCGGCTGCGCCGCGATGCGGCCCCGGCCGACCGCGCCTATGCCGATTACGTCGCGGGACGCGTGACACCGGCCGACGTGCCGTTGGTACCCGAGCAGCACCGCGCCATCGCGGCGGGGCGCGAAGACGCCGGCACGCTGCAGGCGATCCGCGACCCCGCGTCACGCCTTGTCGCCGCCGGCGTGCTGCTGCGCACCGGGCGGGCCACGCCGCAAGTGGTGCAAGTCGCCGTGGACACAGCGTCGCAGCAAGGCTGGCGCCGGGCGCTGCTGGCATGGCTGAACGTGCAGGCGCAACGCGCGGACCGCGCGGGACACCGCGACGAAGCCGAACGCATCCGTCGCCGCATCTCGCAGGTCGGCGAGGCGCACTAGGTCAGCCCGGCAATCCGGTTTCCTGCCGATACAGCTGCGGCAGGAAGTGCTCGAAGAGGCCCACCTCCTCGATGTTGTGACGAAGCCAGGCCAGGCCGTGGCGCTGGTCGAAACCGAAGCGCTGGATCAGCGGCGTGAGCGCGGCGCGCCAGCCGGACACGCCGCCCACCAGCAGGCGGTTCTCGTAGAGGGTGCCTTCGGGCACGCGCTTGAAGGCGTATTCCATCCGCACGATGCCCGGGATGCCGAACAGCCGCGGGTTGTGGATGAAGCCTTCCTCGTCGAGCTTCTCGATGTCGCTCACCACGTCGACGCTGTAGCAGCGCTGGCCGCCCAGGTACTCGCGCAGGCGGATCTGCGCGCCGGGGCCGACGGTGCCGTCGGGCAGGCGCCGCGCATAGCTCGCATGCACGTGGTCATACGGGTGCCAGGCGCGGTAGCGGTTGATGCGCTGGCCGTCGACGACGACGTCACCCTCGAGGTGCGCGAACCACCACGCGAGCATGCGCGGCGTGACGCCGCGCAGGATGTCGTGCCGGATCCAGTAGCTCAGGCGGCCGTCGGGCAGGCGCTCGGCGCCGCACTCGGCGGAACCCAGCGACTTCATCGGCCACGGGACGGTCGCCGGGTCGGCCGGCATGGGCCGGTCGTCCGGATAGGCGGGGAAGTCGCGGGGTGCGCCGCGGCCGATGTGCAGGGGAAGGGCAAGGGTGCTCATGGGTCTCCTTTCAATGGTATAGCGAATGCTATACACATGACTGAGATCAGTCAAGTGTTTGCTATACAATAACCCCATGCACGACCCCGTCACTCCCCTGCCGGCCCGCCGCGGTCCCGCGCCGACCAAGCACCTGGACATCCTGTGGGCCGCGGCGCAGCTGTTCAGCCGCCGGGGCGTGGCCGGGAGCACCACGCGCGAGATCGCGGCGGCCGCCAACACGACGGAGCGCACGCTGTTCAAGCACTTCGGCAGCAAGGAAGGACTGGTGCACGCCGTGATCGCCGAGGCGGTGGTCGCGCACATCGCACCGACATCGCTGGAGGCGCTGCGCCGCGCCATCGAGGCCAGTGCGGACGACCTCGAAGGCTGGCACGCGGAACTGCTGAAGGCGCGCTCGGCCAGCTTGGAGGAAAACGTCGAGTTCACGCGCCTGCTGCTGGTGGAACTGCTGCGGGACGAACAGCTGCGCGAGCAGTTCGCGAAGGAATGGCTGGCCGCCGTGTGGGAGCCGCTGCTGGCCCTGTTCCGCAAGCTGCAGCGCGAAGGGCGCCTGCGCCGCGACATCGGGGCCGAGGCGCTGGTGCGCATGTTCCTGTCGCTCAACGTCGGCCACCTGGTGGCGCGGCACATCCTGGCGCCCGATGCGCAGTGGGACGGCGCAAAGGACCTCGCCGCCGTCGCTTCGTTCTTCGCGCGCGGCGCCGCGCCCGGCTAGTCGCGCCGCTCCTCGTTCCACTTCGTGTGGAACTTGCCCGGGCGGTCCAGCCGCTGGTAGGTGTGCGCGCCGAAGTAGTCGCGCTGGGCCTGCAGCAGGTTGGCCGGCAGGCGCTGCGACCGGTACGCGTCGTAGTAGGCGAGCGCGCTCATGAAGGCCGGGATGGCGATGCCGTTCCTCGCAGCGCTCGCCACCACCTCGCGCAAGGCGCCGTGCGATCCGGCCATCACGTCCGCGAAGTGCGGGGCCAACATCAGGTTGGCCAGCTTCGGATCGCGTGCATAGGCGCCGCGGATGTCCTCCAGCAGCTTCGCGCGAATGATGCAGCCCGCCCGCCAGGTGGCTGCGATGGTGCCCATGGGCAATTGCCAGCCGTATTCCTGGTCGGCGGCGGCGAGCAGGCCGAAGCCCTGCGCATAGGCGCACACCTTGGCTGCCAGCAACGCTCGTTCGATCACCTGCACGAACGCCGCGCGGTCGCCCTGGAACTCGCGGGCGGGGCCGGCCAGGACCTGCGCGGCCTGCGCGCGCTGCTCGCGCACCGCGCTCACCGTGCGCGCGAACACGGCTTCGGCGATCGTCGGCGCCGTCACGCCCAGGTCCAGCGCGGCCTGGCTCGCCCACTTGCCGGTGCCCTTCTGCTCGGCGGTGTCGACGATCAGGTCCACCAGCGGCCGGCCGGTCTCGGGGTCCACGCGGGTCAGGATGTCCGCGGTGATGCCGACCAGGTAGCTCGCGAGCTCGCCCCGGTTCCACTGCGCGAACACCTCGGACATCTCGCGCGGGGACATCCCCAGGAGCTCCTGCATCAGGAAATACGCCTCGCACAGCACCTGCATGTCGGCGTACTCGATGCCGTTGTGCACCATCTTCACGTAGTGGCCCGCCGCGCCCGGCCCCATCCACTCGCAGCACGGCTGCCCATCCTCGGCGCGCGCGGCGATCGCCTGCAGCAGCGGGCGGATGCGCGGCCAGGCGTCCGGCGCGCCGCCGGGCATGATCGCCGGGCCGTTCAGCGCGCCCTCCTCGCCGCCGCTGACGCCCGCGCCGACGAACAGGATGCCCACGTGTTGCAGCTCGGCGAGGCGCCGCTCGGTGTCGGTGTAGCGTGTGTTGCCGCCGTCGATGACGATGTCGCCGGCGGCCAGCCACGGCCGCAAGTCCTGCAGCACCGCATCGACTGCCGCGCCTGCCGGCACCATCAGCAGCAGCACACGCGGCGTGCGCAATGCGCCTGCGAGCTCCTGCAGCGAACGCGGGGCGCTGCCGCCCGTGCGCTGCGCGAAGCGTTCGCGCTTGCCCTCGTCGACGTCGAAGCCGCTGACGGCGAAGCCCTGGCGGCGGAAATTGAGCGCCAGGTTCTCGCCCATGACGCCGAGGCCGACGATGGCCAGGTCGTGAAGCTGCGGGGATGCCATGCCCGCGATTGTGCGGCGGTTCAGCGCGGGCGCGGCGTGCGGAAGGTGATCGAGTAGCGCAGGGTGGGCGTGGGCGCGACGCTGTGCTGCCACTCCCAGCGCGCGGGGCCGCGCAACAGGTAGATGGAACGCGGCGCGACGGCGATCTTCAGGATGTCGGCCTTCTTCGGCGCGTCGGGCGGGTAGGGGCGGAAGCGCATCACGGCTTCGGAGAGCAGCGAGACGCCGATGACGTCCTCGAAGTCGGGCACGTCGCGGTGCCAGCCCAGGGGCGTGCCTTCGCGGTATTCGGCGACGAGCACCTGCGTGAAGTCTTGGGGTTCGACCCCCAGCCACGCGGCCACCTTGCCACGCAGCGGATCGAGTTCGGCGGGGATCGGCGGACCTTCACCGAGGCGGTTGCGCACGTAGTCGTACTTGCCCCCGAAGCTCACGACCCGGCGCCGGGCCGTGTAGCCCTTGTAGTCCATCTCCTTGAGCGGCAGCGACTGCGCGAAGGCGATCCAGTGCCGCTCTTCTTCGGGCGACAGGAAGCCGGTCTCGTAGCGCATGCCCGCGGGCAGCGCCACGGCGGGAGCGCCGAACAGGTCGTCCTGGCCGCTCATGGGCGCCGCATCAGCGGCGGCAGCGCACCTGCACCCAGTAGTTGGGTGTCCATTCCGGCGGGCTGTTCACGTTGTAGACGCTCGCCGAGACGTCGGTGGCCACGTAGAACTTGCCGTTGCGCCAGACCGCCTGGCCCGGCATGTAGCGCGCGTTGGGGTCCCAGCGCGGCGCGCGGCAGTCGTAGCGGCGGTGGTCGTGGCGGTAGCCCGGCTCGTAGGACTCGTGGGTTTCGCCCTGCGCGTAGTAGCGCGGCTGTTCGTAGACATAGCGCTCCACGCGCACCGCCTGTGCCGAGGCGGCCGCGGCGACCGTCGCGAGGGCCGTGGTCGCCAGTGCAAGTGTCCATGCTCGTGTCATCGCATTCTCCCAAGGGTTGTGCGTACCCTCATTGGGTTCCGAAGCGCGCGGGCACTGGGTCGGCGAGGGATGAGGATGGACGTCGGCCGGATGTGACACAGCCAAATAAAAAACCCGGCACCGAAGTGCCGGGTTCTTGACGAGCTACGCCGGTTAGGGCTTGCTCGCCGTCGGGAACGGCCAGGCCGCTTGCGGGTTCAGCGTTGTCTGAGCCGCAGGGGCCGCCGGCATGCTCGCAGCAGCCGGCTTGGCAGCAGGTGCTTTCGCAGCCTTCTTTGCCGGAGCCTTCTTTTTGGCAGCCTTTTTCGCTGGCGCCTTCTTCTTCGCGGCCTTTTTCGCTGGCGCCTTTTTCTTGGCGGCCTTCTTGGCCGACGACTTCTTCGCCGTCTTCTTCTTGGCTGCCTTCTTCGCCGTCTTCTTCGCCGGACGCTTCGCAGCCTTCTTCGCCGTCTTCTTGGCGGCGGGGCGCTTGGCGGCCGACTTCTTCGCTGCCGGGCGCTTCGCTGCCGACTTCTTGGCGGCGGGGCGCTTGGCGGCGGACTTCTTCGTGGCCTTCTTGGCCGATTTCTTCGCAGTTGCCATTGCTCTATCTCCTGTTCAAGTTGATCAACATCAACCAATGAAAGCACCCCATGCCAATGTTGGTTCGCACGGAGCGATCCATGGAGTTGGGCCGAATGCCCAGCGCCATGAACACCAGTGCCCGCCTTGGTCGCCGGTCTTCAGCCGGCTGGTCGATCAAGGCAGGCGATTCAGTCCCAGGAAAGCGCGCCCCCCGTCTGGTACTCGATGACTCGAGTCTCGAAGAAGTTGCGCTCTTTCTTCAGGTCAATCATTTCGCTCATCCACGGGAACGGGTTTTCCTCGTTCGGGAAGAGCGCTTCGAGGCCGATCTGCGTGGCCCGCCGGTTGGCGATGTAGCGCAGGTAGCCCTTGAACATGGAGGCGTTGAGGCCCAGGACGCCGCGCGGCATGGTGTCCTCGGCGTACTTGTATTCGAGCTCGACCGCCTTCTGGAAGAGACCCTTGATCTCCTCCTTGAACTCGGCCGTCCACAGGTGCGGGTTCTCGAGCTTGATCTGGTTGATCAGGTCGATGCCGAAGTTGCAGTGCATCGACTCGTCGCGCAGGATGTACTGGTACTGCTCCGCAGCGCCGGTCATCTTGTTCTGGCGGCCCAGCGCCAGGATCTGCGTGAAGCCCACGTAGAAGAACAGGCCCTCCATCAGGCAGGCGAAGACGATCAGCGACTTGAGCAGCTTCTGGTCGTCCTCCGGCGTGCCGGTGTGGAAGTGCGGGTCCATGATGGCGTCGATGAAGGGGATCAGGAACTCGTCCTTGTCCCGGATCGACGACACCTCGTGGTAGGCGTTGAAGATCTCGCTCTCGTCCAGGCCCAGCGACTCCACGATGTACTGGTAGGCGTGGGTGTGGATCGCCTCCTCGAACGCCTGGCGCAGCAGGAACTGGCGGCACTCGGGCGCCGTGATGTGGCGGTAGGTGCCCAGCGTGATGTTGTTGGCCGCGAGCGAGTCGGCCGTCACGAAGAAGCCGAGGTTGCGCTTGATGATCCGGCGCTCGTCCTCGGAAAGGCCGTTCGGGTCCTTCCACAGGGCGATGTCGCGGTTCATGTTGATTTCCTGCGGCATCCAGTGGTTGGCGCAGGTGGCCAGGTACTTCTCCCAGGCCCACTTGTACTTGAAGGGGACGAGCTGGTTGACGTCGGTCTGGCCGTTGATGATCCGCTTGTCGGCCACCGTGACGCGGCGCGTGGAGCGCACGGCCGCAGGCTGCGCGGGCGACAGCGCCACGTCGTCGAACTTGCGGGGTGCGGTAGCGGGAGTGACCGGTGCCAGCGAAACTTCAGGAGAGAAGGTGGCCTCGCGGTTCTCGTTCTTGTATGAACCGCTGTTGCTGTTTGCTGGCGATGAGGGCGTGACTTCGTCGTCCCAGGTCAACATAAGTTATCCAATGCTCGCGATGATATGAGCGCCGATGTGAATTGCAAAGTGTCCGTTCACATCAGCGCCCGATTGTGTTGCTGTTATGCATCGCGTTCTTGTCGGAGAACATCGACACATCGTCCCTTTTGATCGTCACTGACATGCCTCGCAACCGGGATCGTCGATCGCGCAGAACTTGATGTCGGTGGCCGGCGCGGCGCTCACGCTCGCCGTCGATGCAGCAGCCATTTGCGCTTGCGCGGCGGCCGCGGCCTTCTCCAGCGCGCTCATGCTCGCGCCGTTGCTCGAACCGTTCGACACCGCGTTCAGGCGCCCCGATTGCACGGTGGACTTCTCGGCCTGCGTCGCGCTGGTCGTGCGCAGGTAGTAGGTGGTCTTCAGGCCGCGCAGCCAGGCGAGCTTGTAGGTCTCGTCCAGCTTCTTGCCCGAGGCGCCCGCCATATAGATATTGAGCGACTGCGCCTGGTCGATCCACTTCTGGCGGCGCGCGGCGGCTTCCACCAGCCACACCGGCTCGACCTCGAAGGCGGTGGCGTACAGGGCCTTCACCTCGTCCGGCACGCGGTCGATGGGCTGCAGCGAGCCGTCGAAGTGCTTCAGGTCCATGACCATCACGTCGTCCCACAGGCCCAGGCGCTTGAGGTCGCGCACCAGGTAGTGGTTGATCACCGTGAACTCGCCGGACAGGTTGGACTTGACCGACAGGTTGCCGAAGCACGGCTCGATCGAGGCGTCCACGCCGATGATGTTGGAGATGGTGGCCGTGGGCGCAATGGCGATGCAGTTGCTGTTGCGCATGCCGTCGGCGGCGATCTTCTTGCGCAGGGCGTCCCAGTCCAGCGACGCCGAGCGGTCGACCTCGACGTAGCCGCCGCGCTGCTGCGCCAGCAGGTCCAGCGTGTCCAGGGGCAGGATGCCCTTGTCCCAGAGCGAACCCCGGTAGCTGGAATAGCGGCCGCGCTCGCGGGCCAACTCGGTCGACGCCCAGTAGGCGTGGTAGCAGACGGCCTCCATCGACTTGTCGGCGAAGTCCACGGCCGCTTCGGACGCGTAGGCGATGCGAAGTTCGTACAGCGCATCCTGGAAGCCCATGATGCCCAGCCCGACCGGGCGGTGGCGCATGTTGGAGTCGCGCGCCTTCTTGACCGCGTAGTAATTGATGTCGATCACGTTGTCGAGCATCCGCATCGCCGTGGCGATGGTGCGCTTCATCTTGTCGTGGTCGATGCCGCCGTCCTTCAGGTGCTGGACCAGGTTCACGGAACCCAGGTTGCAGACGGCCGTCTCGGCGTCGCTGGTGTTCAGCGTGATCTCGGTGCACAGGTTGGACGAGTGCACCACGCCCACGTGCTGCTGGGGCGAGCGCAGGTTGCAGGCGTCCTTGAAAGTGATCCAGGGATGGCCCGTCTCGAACAGCATCGAGAGCATCTTGCGCCACATGTCGGTGGCCGGCACCGTCTTGGTGGGCTTGATCTCGCCGCGCTTGGCCTTCTCTTCATAGGCCACGTAGGCCTTCTCGAACTCGGTGCCCCACTTGTCGTGCAGGTCCGGCACGTTGGACGGCGAGAACAGCGTCCACTCGCCCTTTTCCATCACGCGGCGCATGAACAGGTCCGGGATCCAGTTGGCCGTGTTCATGTCGTGGGTGCGGCGGCGGTCATCGCCCGTGTTCTTGCGCAGCTCCAGGAACTCCTCGATGTCCAGGTGCCAGGACTCAAGGTACGTGCAGACGGCGCCCTTGCGCTTGCCGCCCTGGTTGACGGCCACGGCCGTGTCGTTGACGACCTTCAGGAAGGGCACGACGCCCTGCGACTCGCCGTTGGTGCCCTTGATGTGGGAGCCCAGGGCGCGCACGCGCGTCCAGTCGTTGCCCAGGCCGCCGGCGAACTTGGAGAGCAGCGCGTTTTCCTTGATCGACTCGTAGATGCCGTCCAGGTCGTCCGGCACCGTGGTCAGGTAGCACGACGACAGCTGCGAGCGCAGCGTGCCGCTGTTGAAGAGCGTCGGCGTGGACGACATGAAGTCGAACGTGGACAGCACCTCGTAGAACTCGATGGCGCGGGCTTCGCGGTCGATCTCGTTGAGCGACAGGCCCATCGCGACGCGCATGAAGAAAGCCTGGGGCAGCTCGATGCGCTTCTTTCGCTTGTGCAGGAAATAGCGGTCATAGAGGGTCTGGAGCCCCAGGTAATCGAACTTGAGGTCGCGCTCGGGCTTGAGCGCGGCGCCCAGGCGCTTGAGGTCGAAATTGAGCAGCTCGGGGTTGAGCAGCTCGGCCTCCACGCCCGTCTTGACGAAGCCGGGGAAGTAGTCGGCGTAGCTCGCGGCGGCTTCCTGCGGCGTCTTCGAATCGCGGCCCAGCACCTCCTTGAAGATGGTGTGCAGCAGCAGGCGCGCCGTGGCGTAGGTGTAGTCCGGGTCCTTCTCGATCAGCGTGCGGGCCGCGAGGATCGAGGCCTTGTAGACCTCGTCGATCGGCACGCCGTCGTACAGGTTGCGCATGGTCTCGGCCGCGATCGGGTCGGGCTTGACGTCGGCCGACAGGCCTTCGCAGGCGGAGACGATCAGGCGCTGCAGCGCGTCCAGGTCGAGCGGCACGCGCTGGCCGCCGTCCACGACGTGCAATTGCGGCTGCTTCGGCGTTTCGTCCTTGGACTGCTTGGCGCGCTCCTGCGCGCGGCGCTCGCGATAAAGCACGTACGAACGCGCGACGTCGTGCTGGCCGCCGCGCATGAGGCCCAGCTCCACCGCGTCCTGCACGTCCTCGATGTGGAAGGTGCCGCCGCCCGGGCGCGAGCGCACCAGCGCGCGGATGACGGCCTGCGTGAGCTGTTCCACCGTCTCGCGCACGGACGCGGAAGCCGCGCCCTGCGTGCCATGCACGGCCAGGAAGGCCTTCATCATGGCGACGGTGATCTTGTTCGGCTCGAAGGGGACCACCGAGCCGTTGCGGCGGATGATCTGGTAGTTGGCGAGGGGGTTGGCGCCCGGCTGGGCGTCGGTGGAAGCGGTGTAGAGGGCGGCGGGCTGGCCGGCGGGGGTGATGCTTGCTACAGATTGCATGACGGCTGCGTTTCCTCGGCTGTGGTTGTTCTTCGGGAGGCGCGGAGTGTATCGCGCCTGAGCCACGGAGGCACTATATATGGGGTCTGACAGGTGTCAAGGTCCCTACATCTAGTGGTTGTACCAAGCTGTGAGCAGCTTGTGGAAAGCGTGTTGGCAACGCGCTGCGGCCGGGCTGGGACGCCCGTGTACATGGGCCGCACCGTCCACAGGCCAGCATCCATGCGGGTTGCGAAGCGAAATCGCCCCGCGGCGCGCACCGTCGCTCGCGTGCTGCGCGCGAGTGCCTGGCGGTGGATGAAATGTCGGTGGAAAGCGACAGGCGCGCGGCCTATGCCGCGAAGCGCTCGCGCGGCCACGCGAGTTCGCGCCGCAGCAAGGCCCAGTCGAAGCCGGGCCCGGGGTCCTGCTTGCGCCCCGGCGCGACGTGCTCGTGGCCGGCCACTTGCGCGATGGGATAGCGCTGCGCGATGGCCGCGACCAGCCCCACCAGCGTCTCGTACTGCGCCGCCTCGAACGCGTGGCCTTCGAGGCCCTCGAGCTCGATGCCGATCGAATAGTCGTTGCAGTTGTCGCGCCCCTGCCACTGCGAGGCGCCGGCATGCCAGGCGCGGTCGTCGCAGCCGACGAACTGCCACAGCTCGCCGCCGCGGCGCACGTAGAAATGCGAGGACACCTCCATGCCTTCGATGGACTTGAAGTAGGGATGCGCGTCCCAGTCCAGCGTGTTGGTGAAGAGCTGCTGCACGCCGTCGCCGCCGTACTCGCCGGGCGGCAGGCTGATCGAGTGCACGACGACGAGGTCGATGGCGGCGCCTTCGGGGCGCGGGCCGAAGTTGGGCGAATCCAGCCGGCGCGCGAAGCGGTACCAGCCGCCGTCCCACTGCGCGTGGGTGTCAGGTCTCGTCATGCGGGTCGTCCCCGCCCCCGGGGATCGTGATCGCCAGCCGCGCGATGCGGTAGCGGATCTGGCGCAGCGACAGGCCCAGGCGCTGCGCCGCCGCCGTGCGGTTGAAGTTGGTCTCCTGCAAGGCCTTGACCAGGATGTCGCGCTCCTGCTGGTCCAGCCAGGATTGCAGGTCCTGCGGCACGACGGGCGGCGCGGCGGGCGCGGGGCCGGCCGCGGCCGCGGGCGCGGGCTGCGCCGCCTGGAAGTCGATGTGCAGCTCCTCGCCGTCCGAAAGCGCCACCGCGCGGTGCAGCAGGTTCTCCAGCTCGCGCACGTTGCCGGTGAAGGGGTGCGCCATGAGCTGCTGCATCACCGACTCGGACAGCTGGGGCGTGGGCATGCCCGACTCCTGCGCGATGCGCGCGAGCAGCGCGTCGCACAGCGCCGGCAGGTCCTCGCGGCGCTCGCGCAGCGGCGGCACCATGATCTCGATGACGTTCAGGCGGTAGTACAGGTCCTGGCGGAAGCGGCCGGCGAGCACGTCGGAGCCGAGGTCGCGGTGCGTAGCGCTGACGATGCGCACGTCGACGTTGTCCTCCTGCGTGGAGCCGAGCGCGCGGACGTGCCTCTCCTGGATCGCGCGCAGCAGCTTGGACTGCATGGGCAGCGGCAGGTCGCCGATCTCGTCGAGGAACAGCGTTCCGCCGCGCGCTGCCTGGAAATAGCCTTCGCGGTCGGCGTTGGCCCCGGTGTACGAGCCCTTCTTGGCGCCGAAGAACTCGGCTTCGAGCAGCGTCTCGGGGATGGCGCTGCAATTGACCGCGACGAAGGGCCCTTCGGCGCGGTGGCTGCACGAATGCACGGCGCGCGCCACCAGCTCCTTGCCCGTGCCGGATTCGCCGCGCACCAGCACCGGCGCCATGCTGCGCGCCACCTTGGCGATGCGCTCCTTGACCAGTTTCATGGTCGCCGATTCGCCCACCAGGCGCTGCAGCGCCGACTGCGCGGCGGCGGCGCGCTCGTTCTGGACGGCGGCACGGGCGGCGCGCGCGCGCGGAACGGCCGGCACGGCCTCCTGGATGGCCGAGGCGACCACGGCGCGGAACTGCTTGAGGTCCACCGGCTTGGTCAGGTAGTCGAAGGCGCCGGCCTTCAGCGCCTCCACCGCGTTTTCGGCGGAGCCGTAGGCCGTCATGACGATGCAGCGCTCGCTGCGCTGCTCCGCGGCCATGCGGCGCAGCAGCTCCGTGCCCTGGCCGTCGGGCAGGCGCATGTCGGTGATCACCGCGTCGAACTTCTTGGCGGCCAGCTGCGCGCAGGCTTCGGCCAGCGTCGCGGCCGAGTCCACGCTGTAGCCCTCGCGCAGGAGCGTGAGCTCGTACAGGGTACGCAGGTCGGGTTCGTCGTCGACGACCAGGACCTGCGCGGACGCTGTGGCTTGGGACATCAGGCGGCTATTCTGTCAAACGAGGGCTGGCCCGCAACCGGAGGCTGGGCGCCGGGCGCGAACATCACCATGAATTCGTTGCCTTCGCGCGCGTTGCTGGCGGACCCGGCCGTCGCGCGCTCGTAGACCATCGTGGCCCCGTGACGCTCGCAGAGTTCGCGGCAGATGTACAGCCCCAGGCCCGAGGAGCGGCTTTCCGACGAGAAAAACGGCTCGAACAGGTGGCGCTGCACCGATGGCTCCAGCGGTGCGCCGTCGCTCCACACGTGCAGGCTGGCCTGGCCGGCCAGCGTGCGCGTGGCCACGCGGATCGAATCGGGCTTGTCGCCGGCGTAGCGCAGCGCGTTGTCCAGCAGGTTGACCAGCACGCGGCGCAGGTGGTCGGCGTCGAAGCGCACGATCATGTCCGGCGCCGCCAGCGCCAATTGCAGGCGCGCGGCGGCGCGCGACTGCAACGCCCAGTCGTTGCAGGTGGCGGCCACCGACGCGTCGAGCTGCAGCATGTCGGCCGCGGCGTTGGCGCTCTGGCGCGCACGCGAAACGTCCAGGATTTCCTCGACGATCTGCTGCAGCCGCTGGGTGTTCTTGCGCACGAGGCCCGACAGCTGCTTCAGGCCCGGCTCCTTCAGGTCCTCTTCCATCAGGTCGTTGGCCTGGGCGATGGCGGCCAGCGGGTTGCGGATCTCGTGCGCCACGGCGGCCGACATGCGGCCCATCGCGGCGAGCTTCTCGGTGCGCAGGCGCGCCTCCATCTCGCGCAGGTCCTGCAGGAACATCACGCAGATGCCTTCGGCGGGGTGCTCCTCGGCCGCCGTCAGGCGCGTGCGCACGTGGATGCGGCGGGGGCTCGCGCTCTCCTCCTCGATCGCGAGCTCGGCCCACTGCGGCTTGCGTTCGTTGAAGGTGCGCAGCGCCAGCTCCGTCAGCGGCTGCCACGACGCCTGCGCCGCCAGCGAGAACGGCTGCTTGTCGTGCACCTCGACGAAGCCCAGCAGCATGCGCGCGGCCGGGTTGGCGGCCTGCACGCCGCCGTGCGCGTCGACGACGATCACGCCTTCACTCAGCACGTCGATCACGAGCTCGTTGACCTGCGCCTGCGCGCGGGCGGCGCGGCGGCCGAAGCGCGCGGCTTCCTCCTCGCGCGCGAGGCGGCCGGCCAGCTGGTTCACGACGAAGGCCAGCGCGAAGTAGCCCGTGGCCGTCAACCCCGCCTGCAGGAAACGCGATGCGGCATCGCCGGCCAGGTGCAGCACCTGCACCCACGCGTCCGCCAGCAGCAGCAGCGCAACGCCCGCCGCCGTGCCCAACGCGAGCAGCGTCGACCCCAGCACCGCCGCCATCAGCACCGGCAGCGCGAACAGCGGCGAGTAGTTCAGCCCCGCGGCCTGCAGGAACTGCAGCGCCGAGAAGGCGATCAGGTCCACGCCGATGGTGGAGACCCACTGCGAGTCGAAGCTGGGGCCGGGCCCGCGCGGCTGGCTGACCATGTGCACGGCCACCGCGGCGAGCAGGTAGGTGCCCGCCAGGCCCACGAGCCACTCGCTCACGCCCAGCGTCGGCGCCAGCGTGTGCAGGGCGCCGAGCACGGCCAGCAGCACGAGCGCGACGGTGCTGCGGGCGGCCATGAAGCCGCGCCACAGGCGCGCGAACGCCGAATCGCGCGCCAGCTCCTCGAGCGTGCTGCGCGGTGCGTCGAAGCCGGCCATGGTTACCCCGCCCGTTGCCGGTGTTCGGCGCAGCAGTACAGCTGCCCGTCGGGGCCGGGCAGCGCGTCGGCGCGCGGCAGGTGCACGCGGCACACGGGGCACTCCACCATGTCCTGCGGCGCGGGCGGCGCGGCGGGGCGCTTCGGCTCGCCTTCGCCGCGCGAGGCCGTGCGCGCGCCGCGCAGGAACCAGATCACGGCGAACACCACGGCGATGACGAGCAGGATCTTGATCATGCGCTGCGCCTCAGGATGACCTCGAGCACGAAGCGCGAGCCGGCATAGGCCAGCAGCAGCAGCAAGGCGCCTGTGTACAGCACGCGCACCGCCTTGCGGCCGCGCCAGCCGAAGCGTGCGCGCCCCAGCAGCAGGGCGGCGAAGACCGCCCAGGCCAGCAGCGAGAACACCGTCTTGTGGTCCCAGCGCCAGGCGCCCAGGTGTTCGCGAAAGACGATGCCCGCCAGCAGCGTGGCCGACAGCACGGCGAAGCCTGCGCCGGCGAAGCGGAAAGTCAGTCGCTCGAGCGTGAGCAGCGGCAGGCCGGCCTGCCCGTCGGCGCCGGCGCGGATCGATTGCTCGGCGCGCATCATCAGCCAAGCATGCACCGCGGCCGCGCCGAAGAGGCCGTAGGACGCGACGCCCAGTGCCAGGTGCAAGGGCCCCAGCGCCGATGCGAGCCGCAACGGGTCGCCGGGAAAAGCCACCGGCAGCAACGCCGCGAGCGCGCAGGCGACACCGAAGGCCCAGCGCGCCACCAGCTGAGGGAACATCTGCCTTTCGATGGCGTAGACGGTGACGACGAGCCAGGCCGTCATGGACAGCGCGGGCGCGAAACCGAAACGCGGGGGGCTGGCCAGCAGCGACAGCACGATGGCCCCCAGGTGCATCAGCCACGCCGCGCCCAGCGCGAGCGATGCGCCCCGCTCCCCCAGGCGCGACGCGCCGGCGGCCGAGACGGCATAGGCCAGCGCGGCGAGGACAGCCAGCGCGGCGATGACGTCGGAGCCGGTGGCTAGAATCATGCGCAAAGTGTAGCCGTGCTTCTCATCCGTGAAGCCGCGCCGTCCCCTTCTTCCCAATGGCTTCCGCCCTCACCGACAAACTGTCGCGCCTCGCGAAGGAACTTCGCGGCCAGGCCCGCATCACCGAATCGAACGTGCAGGACATGCTGCGCGAGGTGCGCATGGCCCTGCTCGAGGCCGACGTGGCCCTGCCCGTCGTGCGCGACTTCATCGCGCGCGTGAAGGACAAGGCGCTGGGGCAGGAGGTGATGGGCTCGCTGTCGCCCGGCCAGGCGCTGGTGGGCATCGTGCACAAGGAACTCGCCCAGACCATGGGCGAAGGCGTGTCGGACATCAACCTCGTCGCGCAGCCGCCCGCGGTGATCCTGATGGCCGGCCTGCAGGGCGCGGGCAAGACGACCACCACCGCCAAGCTGGCCAAGCACCTGATCGAGAAGCGCAAGAAGAAAGTGCTGACCGTGTCGGGCGACGTCTACCGCCCCGCCGCCATCGAGCAATTGAAAACGGTCACCAAGCAGGCCGGGGCCGAGTGGTTCCCGAGCACGCCCGAGCAGAAGCCGGTGGACATCGCACGCGCGGCGCTCGACTTCGCGAAGAAGCAGTACTTCGACGTGCTGCTGGTCGACACGGCCGGCCGCCTCGCGATCGACGAGGCGCTGATGCAGGAGATCAAGGACCTGCACGCCGCGCTGAAGCCCGTGGAGACGCTCTTCGTCGTCGACGCGATGCAGGGCCAGGACGCGGTGAACACGGCCAAGGCCTTCAAGGAGGCGCTGCCGCTGACCGGCATCATCCTGACCAAGATGGACGGCGACTCGCGCGGCGGCGCGGCGCTGTCGGTGCGGCAGGTGACGGGCGCGCCGATCAAGTTCGCGGGCGTGTCCGAGAAGATCGACGGCCTGGAAGTGTTCGATGCCGACCGCCATGCCGGCCGCATCCTGGGCATGGGCGACATCGTGGCGCTGGTGGAGCAGGTCTCGGCCAACGTCGACATGGCCGCGGCGCAGAAGCTGGCCAACAAGGTCAAGAGCGGCGAGGGCTTCGACCTGAACGACTTCCTGTCGCAGATCCAGCAGATGAAGCAGATGGGCGGCCTGTCGTCGCTGATGGACAAGATGCCGGCGGAGATGCAGGCCAAGGCCGGCAAGGTCGACATGGACAAGGCCGAGCGCGACGTGCGCCGCAAGGAAGGCATCATCCAGTCGATGACGCCGCAGGAGCGCCGCAAGCCCGAGATCATCAAGGCCACGCGCAAGCGCCGCATCGCCGCCGGTGCCGGCGTGCAGGTCCAGGAAGTGAACCGCCTGCTCAACGAGTTCGAGCAGATGCAGGGCATGATGAAGAAGATGAAGGGCGGCGCCATGATGAAGCTCATGAAGCGCATGGGCGGCAAGGGCGGGATGCCCAAGTTGCCGTTCTAGCGGCGATGCGGCGCCGCCAAGCGCTCGCCTGTGTTGCCGGCGCCCTCGTTTCCCCGCTCGCCGAAGCGGCAGCCTCCGACTGGGAGCGCCGCTGGGGCTATCCCACCGGCTGGGGGCCGGCCGGCTGGACCGACAAGGAACACCGGATCGGCAACTACTCGGGCGGGTTCGAGCAGATGTTCCGGGCACGCAGGATCATCGCGCCACCTTCGGCCTCGCCCCTGGCCCCGCTTTCGGAAGACGCAGCCGCGTCCTTCGCGCCCGTGGCGCAGCGCGCGTCGGCGTACATGAAGGCCTGGCCCATCTCGGGCATGCTGATCGCGCGCAAGGGCACGGTGCTGTTCGAGTCCTACCAGTTCAGCCGCACGCCGGACATGCGCATGACGAGCTGGTCGATGGCCAAGAGCGTCACCTCGCTCTTGCTGGGCATCTGCGTGGACCGGGGCCTCGTGAAGTCGCTGGAGGACCGCGCCGAGGACTACGTGCCGGAGCTGCGCGGCACGCTGCACGGCGGCATCACCCTGCGCAACCTGGCCAACATGTCCAGCGGCGCGGCCATCGTGCACGACCGCGACAACCCCGAGCTGTACCCGCGCGCTTTCACGCGGCACAACTCCGACCTGGAAGCGGCGGTGCGCGGCTGGAACGCGTCGGCCGAACCGCAGGGCACGCGCTACAACTACAACGAGCTGTGCCCGCTGACCATCGGCATGGTGATCCGCCGCGCAACCGGCAAGACGCTGGCCGCCTTCTGCGAAGAAGCGTTGTGGCAGCCGCTCGGGGCGGAGGGCGACGCCAGCTGGCTGTGCGACGGCCAGGGCCGCGAGTTCAACTGCATCGGCTTCGGCGCGCGGCTGCGCGACTGGGGACGGCTCGGCCAGATGGTGGCGCAGCGCGGCGCCATCGACGGCCGTCAGGTGGTCAGCGCCAGATGGATCGACGAGTGCGCCTCCTGGTCCGAGGCCGACGCGCAGGCGCGCTTCGGCCGCGCCGGGCCGACCTTCGGCTACAAGTTCTTCTTCTGGCACGGCCGCGCCGACGGCAACTGGATGATGATGGTGGGCCACGACGGCCAGCGCGTCATCGTCGAGCGCGCGACGCAGACGGTCGTGGTGCAGACGGCCGTGGACCAGTCGGCCATGTGGCAGCCCGAGCTGAACGAGATCGTGCGCGCCGCTGCGCGCAGCGGGCCGGGGCTTTAGGCCGCCGCTTCTTCGCGGATCACCACCTCGCCGCGCATCGAATGCGGCAAGGCCTCGGTGATCGTCACGTCGACCATCTGCCCCGCCAGGCGAGCGGGGCCCGGGAAGTTGACGATGCGGTTGCACTCGGTGCGGCCCATGAGCTCGCTGGCGTCCTTGCGCGACGGCCCTTCGACCAGGATGCGCTGCACCGTGCCGACGCGGCTTTCGGAGATGCGGCGGGCGTTGGCCTCGATCGCCTCCTGCAGCACGTGCAGGCGCTTGAGCTTGACGGCCTGCGGCGTGTCGTCTTGCAGGTTGGCCGCGGGCGTGCCCGGGCGCGGGCTGAAGACGAACGAGAAGCTGGAATCGAAGCCCACGTCCTCGATCAGCTTCATCGTGCGCGCGTGGTCCTCGCCCGTCTCGCCGGGGAAGCCGACGATGAAGTCGGTGGACAGCGAGATGCCGGGGCGCACCGCGCGCAGCTTGCGCACGGTGCTCTTGTATTCCATCGTGGTGTAGCCGCGCTTCATCGCCATCAGGATGCGGTCGCTGCCGTGCTGCACCGGCAGGTGCAGGTGGTTCACGAGTTGCGGCACCTTGGCGTACGCCTCGATCAGGCGCGCGGTGAATTCGTTGGGGTGCGACGTGGTGTAGCGGATGCGCTCGATGCCCGGGATCTCGGCGACGTACTCGATCAGCAGCGCGAAATCGGCGATGTCCGCCGTATCGCCCATCTTGCCGCGGTAGGCGTTGACGTTCTGCCCGAGCAGGGTCACTTCCTTCACGCCCTGCCCGGCCAGGCCCGCAACTTCCGTCAGCACATCCTCGAAGGGGCGTGACACTTCCTCGCCGCGCGTGTAAGGCACCACGCAGTAGCTGCAGTACTTGGAGCAGCCCTCCATGATGGAGACGAAGGCGGTAGCACCCTCCACGCGCGCGGGCGGGAGGTTGTCGAACTTCTCGATCTCGGGGAAGCTGATGTCCACCTGCGGGCGCTGCTGGCGCGCGCGCGCCTCGAGCAGTTGCGGCAGGCGGTGCAGCGTCTGCGGGCCGAAGACCACGTCGACGTACGGCGCGCGCTCGATGATGGCCGCGCCTTCCTGCGAGGCGACGCAGCCGCCCACGCCGATCAGCACGCCCTTGCTCTTGAGGTGCTTCACGCGACCCAGATCGGAGAACACCTTCTCCTGCGCCTTCTCGCGCACCGAGCAGGTATTGAAGAGGATCAGGTCGGCTTCTTCCACGTCCTGCGTGGGCTCGTAGCCCTGCGCGGCGTTCATCACGTCGGCCATCTTGTCCGAGTCGTACTCGTTCATCTGGCAGCCGAAGGTCTTGATGAAGACCTTCTTGGGGGCGGAGGCGGCCATGGCGTTACCTGCGCGCGCCGAAGATCAGCGCCAGCATGTCGAGGAACTGCTGCACGCCCTGCGAGCCGCCCGAGGCGCCCGCGAGCTGCTTGTATTCATCGGCCGAGAGCATCCACACCTCGTGCACCAGGCCGGCCGAGTCGCGCTTGTAGACCACGGGCACCGTCTGGCCCGCCAGCGAACCCGAAAGCACCAGCATGTTGCGCGTGTCGCGGATGCGCGAGCCGGGTGAGAGGCGATCGGCCTTGCCGTCGATCTGGATGACCGGGGGCAGCTCCACCGTCATCCTGGCGAGCGTGACGTCCTTGGGCGCTTCGCGGCGGATGGATTCTTGCGCGGTGGCAAGAAGCGGAAGGGCAAGCAGTGCCGCGAGCGCGAAGTGCGCCCACCTGGGTTGGCAGCGGTTCATGGTGTAGAGCCAGAGGCTGTCGATGAAGGCGCGAATTTTAACAGCGCGTTGCTCCGGCTGAGCCACATGCCTGAGCCGCGCGACGCTAGAGTGAAACGCACACCATCCGACATCCACAGGGAGATCACGCACATGTCCATCATCGGCACCATCGTCGTCGGCTTCATCGTCGGCCTGCTCGCGCGCGCCCTCAAGCCGGGCGACGACCGCATGGGAATCATCCTGACCACGCTGCTGGGCATTGCCGGCGCGTTCATCGCCAAGTTCGCCGGCCAGGCGCTGGGCCTGTACGGCCCGAACGACGCGGCCGGCTGGATCGCATCGGTGATCGGCGCGATCATCCTGCTGGTGATCTACGGCCTGGTGCGCGGGCCGCGCCGCCTGTAAGGCAAGGAAGAGCACACCCGCTGCAACACGGAGACAGCGCCGAGAGGGCTGTCACGCACCCGAGGGGCCACGGCAACGGGGCCCCTTTTTCATTGGCGGCAAAGCAACTCAGCCATGCATCGCGGCAACACGCGTGGTTAACATGCCATTACCATGCGCCCGTGACAGAAAGAGCCCGACAGGCCTACGAGGAATGGAAGCAGGCCGATGCGCGTGCACGCCAGGCCGAATCCCGCCTCGCCAAGGCCTGGGACGAGTACTTCGGCGCGCGCACGGTGCCGCCCAGCGCCGAACTGATCCAGGAAGTGTCGCAGCTGCGCGCCGTGGCCAACGACCGGCTGACGGCGGCGATGCTGATGATGGGCGCGGCCCGGCGCAGGGATTCGACGGACCCGGACCCGAGCAAGTGAAAAGGGACCAGCGTTTGCACGCTGGCCCCTTGATTTGGTGGCGCTTCACGGACTCGAACCGCGGACCTGTGGATTATGATTCCATCGCTCTAACCGACTGAGCTAAAGCGCCAGAGCCCTAGATTATAAACGCCCTGCAAGGGGTCGCTGCGGCGTGCGCCTCTTCCCTCAAAGCCTCCAGGCCTTCGCGCAAACGTTCCAGGGCGCGCTGGTGGATTTGCGAGACACGGCCTTTCGTGAGGCCCATGTCGTTGGCGATGTGCTGCAGCTGGCGCCCGTGGAAATAGTGTTGCTCGATCACGAGGCACTCCTGGCCCGGCAGTGCGTCGACAAGGCTTCTCAGTTCCGTCCACTGCTCCTCGTCGAACCGGAATTCGGCGGTGGGCTGCATCGCCTCCTCGGACGCCAGCGTTTCGAGCACATGGAGCAATGCGCGCTCGATGTGCGCCGTGGCTTCGTCCCCAAGCTCTTCTTCCTGGGCTCCTCCGTCCAGCCTTTCGAGCAAGACAAGGCAAGCTTGTTGCTCGAATTCGTCCAGCGCGATCGACTGGCTCGCGGCCCGCGCGTGAATCGCCTGGGCGAGCTTGCGCGCATCCGCAACGTGCTGCGCGATCAACGCGTCACGCCTATCCACCGACCCCCTCCTCCCCGAACACGGTGCGTGACCGCGATCGCCTGTGTGACTTGGGTGGATTGTGCCGAAATTAAGGCAAATTAATCCATTTCCACTGCTCCAGTGGGTATTAATAGATTAATAAACCGATCGGACGGTTTCTCAGTCGAAGACCAGTTCCGGAAGTACTGCCACTCGGAAAGCCAGCCCGCCCGCCTCGCTGTCCCGGACCAGACGCCGGGCCTGCGCGTGCAGCGCGTCCGCCTGGCCGGCATCGCCCTCGCCGCGCGCGATCGCGCTCGCAATCGCCAGCGCCCGCACATGCTGGTGCCGGTTGTTGCGCTCGTGGCAGAGCGAGATCGCCTCGACGCTGTGCGCCCGCGCGATCGCGAGATCGCCCAGCGCATAGCTGCACTCGGCCAGGCACGCGAGCAGCTCGGTCTCGAACTCCTTGGCCACGTTGTGGGTGCGCACCAGCGCCAGCGCCTCGCGGAACTTCGCGCGCGCCGGCTCGAACTCTTCCTGCAGCTGGTGCACCATGGCCCGGCACGCATTGGCAAAGGCGTTGAGGTAGGCGTTCTCCTGGCGTTTGGCGATCTGCGCCACCACCGCCGCGTGGTGCTCGGCGGCTTCGGCGTCGCGCGCCATGCACGCCACCTCGGTCAGGCCGTAGTGCGCGATCTGCATCAGCACCGGGTCCACCTGGCTCGCAGGCGTGTCGGTCACCTCGCGCAGGCAGCCGCGTGCCTCGTCCAGCCGCGACAGGCGGGCCAGCAGGCGGCCGCGCAGCACCAGGATCCACTGGCGCAGGCTGTAGCCGATGAACTGCTGGTCGATCGGGTCCACCTCGTCGGCGCCGGCCAGGGCGGCTTCGCTCGCGGCCAGCGCCTTGCTGAAGACGCCGCCCCAGCCGTAGGCCTGGCACAGCGCCGTGTGCAGCAGCATCTTGCTGCCGGCGCTGGCCTGCGGGTCCATCATGGCCAGCGCCTCGCTCACCAGCTCCGCATAGCGGTCCACCGACGCGCCGTTGGCCTGCAGCATGCGACCTTCGAGGAACAGCAGCAGGCGCAGGATGCGCGCGTCGCCGTCGCCGGCGATCTCGCGCGCCTCGCGGATGAAGGGCATCACCTCGGCCATCGGCGTGCCTTCGCGCCACGACAGCCAGGCGATCTTGGCGCAGGCCAGCACCTGCAGGCTGTCGCTCTCGGCGTCGGCCGGCACCGTCTTGAGCAGCTCGCGCACCTTGCGCCAGCTGGCCATCGCGCGGCGCGAATCGGCCGACGCCACCCAGTCGGCCGCGCGCGCGTTGTAGCGCGCGGCCGGGCGCGGCTGGCCCGCCTGCTCGAAGTGGTAGGCGATGAGGCCCGCGAATTCGTCCACCTGCCCGGCGTAGTACAGCTCCATGGCCTGCGCCACGCTGGCGTGCACCTGGCCGCGCCGCACCTTCAGCTGCGTCGTGTAGGCCACCTCCTGGATCAGCGGGTGGCGGAAGGCGAAGGTGCGCCCGCCGGGCGTGTGCTGCGGCAGGATCAGGCCGGCCTGGCACAGGCCGTCCAGGCCGTGCTCGATCTGTGCGGCCAGCGGGCTGGCCACGTGCTCCAGCACGGCCAGCGGGATCTCCTTGCCGATGATGGCGCACATCTGCAGCAGCGTTTTCTCGGGCTCGCCCACGCGGTCCAGGCGCGCGCCGATCACCGCCTGCAGCGTGGCGGGCAAGGCTTGCTCCACCGATTGCAGGCCGCCCACCGGCAGGCCCGTGGCGGGGTCGATCAGGCCGCTTTCGACGATGGTGCGCACCAGTTCCTCGGCGAAGAACGGGTTGCCGCCGGCGCGCTCACACACCAGGCGGCAGATGTCGGGCAGCGACGTGGTGTCGGTGAGCAGCTCGCCCACCAGCGCATCCATGTCGGCCGGCGGCAGCTCGCCCAGCTCCAGCTGGCGGAAACTGCCTTGCCGCAGCCACGGCGCGCGGTACGCGGGGCGGTAGTTCAGGAGCAGCAGCGTTTGCGTGCCGGCCACCGCGTCGGCGATGGTGGCGACGAACTCCTCGCTGGCGTCGTCGATCCAGTGCAGGTCCTCGATGAGGATCACGCGGCGCGTGCCGGCGTCGTGGCGCACCAGCTGGCGCATGAGGCCGGCCACGCGCGACTGGCGCGCGCGGGGGCTGAGCGCCAACGGCGCCATGTCGGGGTCGGCGACGCGGAAGAACTCGTAGAGGAGCTGCAGGTCCGTGTCGTCGGTGGCGAGCGGCTCGAACGCGCCGGCGATGTGCTCACGGGCCGTGAAAGCGTCGTTGCCGGGCGCGATGCCGAAGAAGTGCGTGCGGAACAGCTCCAGGATCGGCTGCAGCGGCAGCGAATGGCCGTACAGCTGCGCGCGCACGTCGAAGACGGGGATGCCCTGCAGCATGCATTGCTGCGTGAACACTTCGCACAGGCGGCTCTTGCCCGCGCCCGGCTCGCCGGCGATGCCCAGCACGTTGAGCGCCTGCGGCGTGCCGGCCTCGGCGATCGTGCGGGTGAGCAAGGCGAGCTCGTGGGTGCGGCCGCGGAACGTCGTTTGCACCAGGCGCGCCGTGGCGTTGCGCCGCGCCGCCGCTTCCACGCCTTCCAGCGCGAGGATCTCCACCGGCTCGGGGATGCCCTTGAGGCGGTGCATGCCCATGGACGTGGTGAGGCAGCCCGGGCCCGCTTCGCGGCGGCACGCCAGGGTGAGCGTGACGCCGCCGGGTTGCGCCAGCCCGATGACGCGGCTGGCCAGGTGGATGGTCAGGCCGTGCGCGCCGCCGCCGCGGCCGTCCTCGGCGTCTTCCGGGTCCGATGCGACCTGGCCCGAGTGCAGGCCGATGCGGATCTTCAGGCCGTCGCCGCCATGGCCGAACGCGGCCTGCATGTGCAAGGCCGACTGGCACGCCAGCAGCGCATGGCCTTCGAGCGCGCGCGGTACGCCGAACATGGACATGACGCCGTCGCCCAGCGTGCGCACCACGGTCCCGCCGAAGCGCTCGACCGAATGGCGCATGCGCAGCACGGCGGGGCGCAGGCGCGCCATGGCCTGCTCGGGGTCCATGTGCGCGACGAGTTCGGTGGAGCCGACGATGTCGGCGAAGAGCACGGTGGCCTGCTTGAGCTCGCCCCACTTGGGCGTGGCGTGCCCGGCTTCGGCGGCCTGCACGCCGCTGCCGCAGTTGCCACAGAAGCGAGCGAAGAGCGCGACGTCGTGCCCGCACCTGGCACAGGCCAGCTGCAGCTGCTTCCCGCACTGCTCGCAGTACCTGTTCCCCGTGGGGTTGACCGTCATGCAGGACCGGCAGCGCATGCCTTGCCCTCGCCTCCGCTTTTCCAAATGCGCGCACCCGGGGGGTGCGACGGCAAAGGATAACAAAGGTGTCGCCCTAGGCGGGCAGCACCCCGACTTTTTGCCACGCCGCCTGCACGGCGTGTTGCTCGCGCGATGCAATGCCGAAAAGGCGTGCCGCGGTTTCGCTCGTTACATGTGCCGCATCGACGAAGGTCGCCTTCGGCTTCAAGCGCGGGACGCTGTCGTACCAGATGCGCCCGGCATGCTCCCACGCGCGGCCGCCCAGCGCGGTAGCCGCAAGGTAGAACGCGCGATTGGGGATACCGGAATTGGCGTGCACGTCGCCACCGGGCACGAAGCCGCGCATGTCGCCGGCCTGGTCGTCGCCGCCGTACGTCAGCCGGTCGTCGCCCGGCTGTTTCAACGAGCGCACGGCGCGGCCGATCTCGGGCGCGAAGACGCCTTCGCCGACCAGCCAGTCGGCCTGCTTCACGTCCTGCTTGCGGTGCCACTGCTTCACCAACGAGGCGAAGACGTCGGAGATCGATTCGTTCAGCGCGCCCGCCTCGCCCGCGAGGTCCAATTTGCCCTTGCGCTTGACGATGCCCAGGCCGCCGCGCACGGCGTGCTGCGTGACCGCATGCGTGAGCTCGTGCGCCACGATGTCCAGGCAGTGCGTGAAGCCGCGCACGCGCACGCCGTCGCCATCGCCGAACAGCATCTGCTTGCCGGTCCACATCGCGTTGGCGAAGCCTTCGCCCCAGTGCACGCTGGCGCTGACGTCCATGCCGGCGCCATCGAGCGAGTCGCGGCCGAACACTTTGGCGTAGAAGTCCAGCGTGATGCCGACGTTCTCGTAGGCCTGGTTGGCGGCGGCATCGCCCACGGCGCGCGCGCCCTCGGGCCGCACGAGTGTGCCGGGCAAGGCTTCGGTTCCGGCCGCGTCGAAGACGAAGCGCTCGCGCTTGCCATTGGCCGCTGCCGCGCGCAGGTCGACGGTGTGCGCATGGCGCTCGCTGCGCAGGCGCTCGGTGGCGGCGTGGTGGTGGCCCAGGCCCACGTGCTCGAGGGCTCGCCTGGGCAGCGCGCAGCAGACGCAGCGCAGGCGCGCGCTCACCAGCGCGCGGGCAGCTTCTTGCGCAGCGTGATGCGCTTGACGCCCAGCTCGATGTAGCCGCCCTTCTCCAGGTCCTTGAGCAGGCGGCTGACCATCTCGCGCGAGGCGCCGACGCGGCTGGCGATCTGCTGGTGCGTGATCTGCGTGAGCGTGATGGGGTTCTCGGCCGAGGCGGAGCCCTGGTGGCTTTCGAGCGTGGCGACCACGCGGCCGTACACGTCGAGCAGCGCCATGTTGCGCGCCGTCTCCGTCGCCGCGCGCGCGCGGCGGATCACCTGCGACACCAGCTCCAGGGCGAACTCCGGTTCGTCGGCCAGGTGGTCGCGCAGCGCGTTGCGGCTGACCACCGAGCACACGCTGGGTTCCAGCGTCATCACCGAGGCCGAGCGCGGGCCGCCATCGAGCCACATCTCGGCGAAGTAGTCGCCGGCGTCGACGATGTTGTAGGTGATCTCCTTGCCGTCGGCGTCGGTCGAGTAGACCTTGACGCGCCCTTCCAGCAGGACGAACAGCGAATCGCCGATCTCGCCCTCGTTGATGATGACGCTGTTCTTGCGGTAGGTGCGGAACGTGCCGCGCAGCGCCAGCGCGCGCAGGCTCGGGCTCAGTGCGGCGACCAGCTTCTCGTGGGCGGCCGGCGGGCTCGGCAAGACCATTGGTGACTCCCCTAACGGGGGTCACTCTAGCATGACGGATGAGCTCAGTGAACGGCTTGGTGCGGGAATGCGGGGGCCACCGGTGGCAGCACCGCCACACGTCGTACGATCTCCCGCACGCCGCTGGCGCGGGTCTTGGCGCAGATGCTGCGCACGTGGCTGCGGATGGTTGACACCGCCACGTTCATGCGCAGCGCGGCTTGCGGCGCCGACAGGCCCTCGCACAGCACGGCCAGCACCTGTTCCTCCGTCGGCGTCAGGCCGTGGCGGCGCGCAAAGAAGCCGAGCATCAGCGCGTCGCAGACGGTGCGGCGCGAGAACAGGATGGCGCAGCGCGCGGGATCGCCGGGCACGGGCTTGATCGGCACCACCGCGACGGGCAGCGGCGCGCCTTCCATCGATTCGAGGTGCACGAGCGAGCGCTTGCCGTGCGCGGAGCGGGCCAGTGCCGATTGCAGCTCGCGGTCGCTTTCGGCACGGCAGGCCTGCACGAAGCCGCCGTCCCACAGGCCGATGGCGCCGCCGCGCACCAGCTCGTGGCGCGCCACCTGGTTGGCATGCAGCAGCCGCGCGTCGAAAGTGGTGAGGAGCACGCCGTGCGCCAGTTCGTCGACCAGCGCGGCCAGGCCCGATTCAGGCCCGGCCGCGCCTGCGACAGCGGCTACGCCCCCCTGCTCCCCCTTCTCTGCAACCAGTTCCATGTGCGCTCCCATGTGTAATGGGCCCGAGCATAGGAACGGAGGGCGCGCCGCCGGTATGAAAACGGGCCGCGCTTTCGTGTGAGAAATTAACTTGGCGCAGCCAGCAGCTCGCGCGTCGCCGCAACGATCTCGGGGCGGAAGCCGAGCTGCACGTGCGCGATGCCGGGCACCAGCCGGTTGTCGGCGCCCGGCAACGTGGCGGTGGACACGGGGAACACGATGTTGTCGCAGTTGGAATACCAGCACGTGAAGGGCGCGGCGACGCCGGCTTGCGCGAGCTGTTCGACCCACGGGCCATCCAGCCGCATCTGCCGCCCGTTGCCCGTGTGGCTGAAGTGCCCGAGCCATGTGCCGTGGTGCGGCGTGCCGATGGTGACGACGTGGTGCACGCGGCCGGCATCCCCCGCGCCACGCAGCCATGCGCGTGCCGCGAGGCCGCCCATGCTGTGGCACACCAGGACGGGTGCGAGCCCGGTCGCGGCGCGCACGCGCTCGATGGCTTCGTCGACGATGGGCCGGTAGGCGTCGATCGAGCCGAACACGGGCTCGAGGTTCACGGCCGCGAACGGGATGCCCGCGGCGCGGAACTGCGCCATCCACGGGTTCCAGAAGCCGCGGTTGCAAACGAAGCCGTGGATGAAGACCACGCCGCGCTTGCCACGCGCGGTCTCTTCGAGGAAGTCGGGTTCGGCGCGCCAGCGAAAGGGTTGGCGCCAGAAGAAAACACGTGGCGTGGTGCAGGTCTCGCCCCACCAGGCGCGCACGGCATCGCCCCAGGACGGCCGCGGCGCCGGGTCGCGCGCGCCGACGGTCTTCAGCAGGACGAATTCGGCTGCCAGGAAGAACGAATAGGAGAAGACGATCGCCAGCGCACCCAGCACGGCCCACGCCGGCGATGCGGGCCAGCGCCACGCAAACCACGCGAGCGCGACCGCGAGGAGGCCGACCGCGATGACCTGCTGCAGCCGGGCCAGGGCCGAATGCGATGGCATCAGGCGAGTATCACATTGCCGCCGCCGAGGCGTTGCGCGAGTCCCTGCGCCAGCCGGTTCACGATGCCGTAGATCGACAGCTGCGGGTTGGCGCCGATGCTGGTCGGGAACAGCGAGCCGTCGTGTACCGAGAGGTTGTCGAGCTGCCAATGCACGCCGTCGGGTCGCACGACGCCCAGGCGCTCCTCACCGGCCAGGCCGCAGCCGCCCATCACGTGCGCGCTGACCACCTTGGCGAGCAAGGGTTTCATCGGCAATTGCGCGATCGCTTCGCGCGCCTCGCGCCAGGAGTTGTACGGCCGCGCCAGTTCGTGCACAGGCACCACTTCGCGGGCGCCGGCGGCGAACTGGATCTCGGCCATCGCCAGCAGGGCGCGGCGCCCGCCTTCCATGACGTAGTCGTTCAGCGGGTAGTCGAGCAGGGCCGAGCCGTCGCTGCGCAGGCTGACACTGCCGCCGGGCGACTCGGGATGGAAGCCGTCGCGCAGCAGCGCCAGTTGCACGTGCGTGTTCGCGAAGCCGCGCATCAGCCGGGCATGCTGCTCGCCGTAGCCGGTCACGGTCGACGCGAAGATGACCGGGTGCAGCGGCGGCGCCTCGAGCTTGAAGCCCATGGGGCCATCGATCGCCTGCGTATGCAGGAAATGGTCGCTGTAGATCGATTGCGGCGCGCCCTGCCAGCCCTCGACCTTCTGTTCCATCGTCGCGGCCGACAGGACGACCGGGTGCAGGAACGTGCGCTTGCCCAGGCGCCCGAACGGGTCCGGCGCCTCCGACCGCAGCAGGACGGCCGGCGAGTTGATCGCGCCGGCGGCCAGCACGTAGTGGCGCGCCGAGATTTCCACGGCGGGCGCGTGGCGCGGACGGCCGTTGGCGCCGACGGCGGCGCAGCGCAGCGCGCGCACGCGGCCGCCCGCGATGTCGAAGCGCTCGGCGCGCGTTTCCACCAGCAGCATCGCGCCGCGGTTCAATGCCGCGGGGATGGTGGTGACCAGCATCGATTGCTTGGCGTTGGTCGGGCAGCCCAGGCCGCAGGAGCCGAGGTTCCAGCAGCCCTTGACGTTGCGCGCGATGGCCGCCGCGGGAATGCCGAGCTTCGCGGCGCCGCGCCGCAGGAGGTCGTTGTTCTCGTTGGGCGGCGGCAGCCACGGGGCGATGTTCAGCCGCCGCTCGGCCTGCGTGAAGAAGGGCGCGAGCGAATCGTTGTCGTAAGTGGTCAGCGCAAAGTGCTTGCGCCAGTGCTCCAGCGTCTCCACCGGCGTGCGGAAGGAGCTGGTCCAGTTCACCGTCGTGGAGCCGCCCACGCAGCGCCCTTGCAGGATGTTGATTGCCTTGTCGGCGGTCTTGCGTGCCGCGCTTTCCTGGTACAGCGAGGGATAGGCCTCGGACTCGCGCTGGTGGAAGTCGGTGCTGCTGCGCAGCGGCCCTTCCTCGACGATCACGACCTTCAGGCCGGCGTTCGCCAGGAGTTCCGCCGTGATGCCCGCGCCCGCGCCGGAGCCGACGATGGCGACGTCGCATTCGATGCGCGCCGGCGGGTCGCCGTACGGGCCGCCGCGCACGTGCCAGCCGCGCGCGAGGCCTTCCCGGATCGGATCGGGGATCTGGCTCATGGCGTTCCTACAGGGCGATGGGGCCGGGGTATGCGAGCGCCGCCCAGGTCGCGGGCTCGGAGAAGTAGGCAGCGCCCACGATGTCGTGCAGCGCGTGGTAGGCCTGCCGCCGCAACGCCAGTTGCGACAGGCGCATGCCCTGCAGCGCCTGCTGGATCTCGGTGACGCTGGCCTCGGGCCAATCCGGGGCCAGGCCCGCGAACGTGCGCCGGCCGGGTGCGCTGGCGAGCAAGGCGAGCAGCTGCGAGAGCTCTGCCTGCGCGTGGGGCGGCAGGTTCCCCACCAGGGCGTCGATGCGATCGAGCAGCGCGGATGCAGGCGGCGGGTCCTGGGCGAGGGTCCCGTCGAGCAAGCCTCGCGCTGCGCCCGCGAACACGCGCCGCGAGCTCGCCGACAGCTTGCCGTCCTCCAGGCCGGGGGCAGAGAGCAACGCCACTGCGCCGCCACCGGCGGCCAGCACCAGGGCCGATGCCGCGCCCAGCCCGAGCCATGTCCTTCTTCGCATGCGGGCACTATCGCATGGGCCCGCGCTTCGTCACTAGAGGCGCAAGCCTAGATAGACTGTGCAGCCCATGGAGGCCGCCCAGACCATCCGCAATGCCGTCGCCCGCGTGGGGGAGTTGCGCGAGGCGCAAGCCGCCCGGCCCGGCCTGCGGGAAGCGGTGATCGGTATCAAGGCCTTGCAGGCGCGGCGCTTCTCGGGCACGTACGAGGACATCATGGCCCGCGGCCCCTACAGCGCGGCGGCGACCTTCTTCCTCGAGGAGCTGTACAGCGAGCGCGACTTTGCCGAGCGCGACGCGCAGTTCGCGCGCATCGCCGGAGCGATCGAACGCTTCTTCCCGTCGCAGGTGGCGCAGACGGCGGTCAACCTGGCGTCCCTTCATGCGCTCACCGAGGCGCTGGACCACGGCATGGGCGTGGCCTGGCTGGGGCTCGACGCGTCGTTGCCGGAAGCCGCTCGTTACATCGCGGCCTGGCGCGAAGTGGGCAAGCGGCCGGAGCGCGAGGCGCAGTTGTCCGACGTGCTCGCCATCGGCCGCGAGATGGCGCGGCTCACGCGCACGCCCGGGCTGCGCACGATGTTGCGCATGATGCGCGGCCCCGCCCATGCCGCGGGGCTGGCATCGCTTCAGGGTTTTCTCGAAGCGGGCTTCGACACTTTCGCCTCCATGGCGCGGGGCGACGGCGCCCGCACGTTCCTGGGCATCATCGAGGAGCGCGAATCGCGCCTGATCGCCGACCTGTTCGACGCGCCGGCTGTCGCCTGCGAGACGCAGCTCGCGCGCACCTTAGGACAAGCACCCTAACCGAGCGGGCCGCCCACCCGGAGAATCGCGCGGCAAGGAGAGTCCCGAGACATGCAAAAGCCCTGGCTGGCCAGCTACCCGGCGGAAGTCCCGCACGCGATCGATCCCTCGCAGTACCGTTCGCTCACCCAGTTGCTCGAAGAGTCGTTCCGCAAGAACGCCTCGCGGCCTTTCTCCGTCTGCATGGAGCGGTGGATGTCCTACGGCCAGCTCGACGGGCTGTCGGCCGCGCTGGGCGCCTGGCTGCAGGCGCAGGGGCTCGAACCCGGCGCGCGCGTCGCGATCATGCTGCCCAACGTGCCGCAGTTCGCCGTCGCAATGGCCGCAATCCTCCGCGCGGGCTACACCTGCGTCAACGTCAATCCGCTGTACACGCCGCGCGAGCTCGAGCACCAGCTCAAGGACTCCGGCGCCACGGCGATCGTCATCCTGGAAAACTTCGCGAAGACGCTGTCCGAGGTGATCGAACGCACGCCGGTCAAGCACGTGGTGCTGGCGTCGATGGGCGACCTGCTGGGTTTCGTCTACGGCACCTGGATCACATTCGCCGTGCGCCACCTCGCGAAGATGGTCCCGCCCTTCCGCATCCCGCTGGGCGACGGCCGCAAGGTCACGGCTTTCAACCGCGCGGTCGCCGAAGGCACGTCGATGTCGCTCAAGCCCACCGAGCAGACGCTCGATTCGGTCGCCTTCCTGCAATACACGGGCGGCACGACCGGCCTGTCGAAGGGCGCGGTGCTGACGCACGGCAACATCGTCGCGGCGATCCTGCAGGCCGAGGCCTGGTTCACGCCAGCCGTGAAACGCATCGGCGACCCGACCAAGACCAACGCCATCGCGGCACTGCCGCTGTACCACATCTTCGCGCTGACGATCTGCCTGCTGTCGATCCGCTGGGGTTCGTGGATGACGCTGATCCCGAACCCGCGCGACTTCGGTCGCTTCGTCGACGTGCTCAAGCGCCGCCCGTTCAACGTGTTCCCGGCGGTGAACACGCTGTTCAACGCGCTGATGCAGCACCCGCAGTTCCGCAGCCTGGATTTTTCGCAGCTGTACCTGACGCAGGCCGGCGGCATGGCGGCGTCGGAAGGGACGGCCAAGCAGTGGCACAAGCTCACCGGCTGCCCGATGGTGGAAGGCTGGGGCATGAGCGAGACCTGCGCCATCGGCACCAACAACATCGTCACCAGCAGCGAGTTCACGGGCACCATCGGCCTGCCGCTGCCCAGCATCGACATCGCCATCAAGGACGACGACGGCAATGACGTCGCGCTGGGGCAGTCCGGCGAGATCTGCATCCGCGGCCCGAACGTGATGCGCGGCTACTACAACCAGGCTGCGGAGAACGCGAAGGCCTTCACCGCCGACGGCTTCCTGCGCACGGGCGACATCGGCGTCATGAACGAGCGCGGCTACACCAAGATCGTCGACCGCAAGAAGGACATGATCCTGGTGAGCGGCTTCAACGTGTTCCCGAACGAACTCGAGAATGTGATCTCGCTGTGCCCGGGCGTGGTCGAGTGCGCCGCCATCGGCGTGGCCGACGAGAAGCAGGGTGAAGCCATCAAGGTCTTCGTGGTGAAGAACGACCCCATCCTCACGGAAGAGGATGTCATGAAATACTGCCGGCAGAACTTCACGGGATACAAGGTGCCCAAGTACATCGAGTTTCGCGACGACCTGCCCAAGACCAACGTCGGCAAGATCCTGAGGCGGGAGCTGCGCACTGCGCGATGACCGCTGCGGCAGTCCTTCCCGCCGGCGTCGCCGTCCTCGAGCGCGGCTGGCTGTCGTCGAACAACGTGGTGTTCACCACGGGCGTGACCGCCGTCGTGGACACCGGCTACGTGGCTCATGCGGCGCAGACGCTGGCGCTCGTGCGCAACCTGCTCGGCGCGGCGCCGCTGCAATTGATCGTCAGCACGCACCTGCACAGCGACCATTGCGGCGGCAACGCCACGCTGAAGGCCGCATATCCGTCGGCTCGCACACTGATCCCGCCGGGACACGCCGATGCCGTGGCGCGCTGGGACGAGTCCGTGCTGACGTACACCGCCACGGGGCAGTCTTGCGACCGTTTCGGGTTTGATGCGCTGCTGCGGCCCGGCCAAGACATCCGGTTAGGCGAGTCGGCTTGGCAGGTCCATGCGGCGCCGGGCCACGACCCGCACTCTGTCATCCTGTTCGAGCCGGCGTCGCGAACGCTCATTTCCGCGGACGCGCTGTGGGAGAACGGTTTTGGCGTCGTGTTTCCCGAGCTCGATGGCGAAGAGGGCTTTGCGGAGGTCGGCGCGACGCTCGATCTCATCGAATCGCTCGCGCCGCGCACCGTGATCCCCGGCCATGGCACGCCGTTCGGCGGTGCCCAGGTGGCAGCTTCGCTGGCCCGCGCGCGCAGCCGGTTGGCAGGGCAGGTCGCTCACCCGGAGCGTCACGCGGCCCATGCGATGAAGGTGCTGATCAAGTTCAAGCTGCTGGAGTGGCAGTCGATCGCTTGGAGCGACCTCCTCGGCTGGGCGCGCTCCATGCCTTACATGGCCAGGGTGCATCGCCGGTTTGCGTCTTCAATTGCCTTCGAGGAATGGCTGCAGATGCTCACCGCAGAGCTCGAGCGGGCCAGCGCAGCGCGGCGCGAAGGCGCGATGCTCTATAACATCTGAGGGATTCCGAACAACGGAGGTTGCCGATGCGTCCGGTCACCACGGTGCGTTTGATGGCGCTGTCGCTCGCGACGGCGGCGATGTTCGGGCTTTGCGCATTTGCCGCGACTCCTGATGCGCGCGCAGGCATCGCCTGGCAGTTGGCCTCGACGGATGCGGATGTGGACCGCGCCTTTGCGCTGGCGCGGCAGCAAGGCAAGCCGCTCTTCTTCTACTGGGGCGCGGTGTGGTGCCCGCCGTGCAACCAGGTCAAGGCCACGCTGTTTTCGCGCGCGGACTTCATCGAGCGGTCTCGCACGCTCGTGCCCGTCTACGTCGACGGCGACAAGCCCGGCGCGCAGAAAGTCGCGGCGCGTTTCAACGTCACGGGTTACCCCACGATGGTGTTGTTCCGCCCCGATGGCACGGAGGTCACGCGGCTGCCGGGTGAAGTGGATCCCGAACGGTACCTGTTGACCCTGACCGCGGGGCTGGAGGCGGACGCGTCGGTCAAGCAGCTGGTGGCGCAGGCACTCGCGCGCCGGCCCCTCACGGAGCAGCAATGGCGTTTGCTCGCTTTCTACTCTTGGGAGACGGACCAGCAGCAGGTGTTCAAGTCGACGGAGCTCGGTGCGCGTCTTTCCGAGTTGTCTGCGCTCGCACCGGCGGGCACCCTTCGTGACCGGCTGGCGCTGAAGGCAGCGGCGGCACGGGCACAGCAGGAAACGCCCGCGTCCGCTGACGCAGTGCGCGCGGCCGATCGCGCGCTGGTGGACCGGTTGCTCGCCGACGCGCCTTCCGTGATCGAGCAGCGTGACTTGCTGGTCCTGTTTGCCGATTCCTTGGTGAAGTACCTGGCGCCGAGTCCCGATGGGCGCGCGCAACTGGCGACCGCATGGGATGCCGCACTGGCGAAGATGCTGGCGGTGACCGCGCTCTCGCGGATCGATGCGCTCGATGCGCTGGATGCGCGCGTGGACCTGTGGAAGTCCATGGACCGGTCGGAACAGCTGGCGCCGGCGCGACGCGACGTGGTTCGGTCGGAGGCGCTGCGCCTCGTGGCGCAGTCGACCGACCGCTACGAACGGCAGGCCGTCGTGCCCTCCGCCGCGCATGTCCTGGCTTCGGCAGGATTGCTGGCAGAGTCGGACGCCCTTCTGCGTGCGGAGTTGCCGCGGGCAGTCTCTCCGTACTACCACATGCTCGGGCTCGCCTCGAACGCAAAAAAGCGTGGCGACAAGGCGGAAGCGCTGCGCTGGTACGAGCTGGCCTGGCGGAAATCGGAAGGCCCGGCCACGCGGCTGCAATGGGGAGCGGGCTACCTGCGCGAACTCACGGCGCTGGCGCCGGCCGAGGTCGCGAGGATTTCCTCGGCATCCGCTTCCGTCATCGGCGAGCTCGAGCCGAAGGCCGAGACGTTCTTCGAGCGCAACCAGCGGTCGCTTCAGAAGATGGCAGGCTACCTGCTGAAATGGGAGGGCGCCGACACGTCGCGCGCGAAAGTCGTTGCGCGTGTGAAGCAGCAACTCCTGGCCAAGTGCGCGCGCCTGCCGAAAGGCGACACGGGACGCGCGAACTGCGAGAGTGTCTTCGCAGCCGCACTGAAAAACGAATCGTAGAAAAGACAAAGGCCCGACTGCTTCCAGTCGGGCCTTGTCAAAGACAAACGCCGCCCAGAGGGCGGCGTTTGCGGGCTGTAATAGCCTGACGATGTCCTACTTTCACACGGGAATCCGCACTATCATCGGCGCAGAGGCGTTTCACTGTCCTGTTCGGGATGGGAAGGAGTGGGACCACCTCGCTATGGTCATCAGGCTTAACTTGTCGCCTCACCAGCCAGCGGCTGGCAAGACCAATTCATAGAGCTTCGAATCAGCTGTCTTGATTGCGTTCAACCCTTGGCATAACGCCTTGATCTGTCCGATCAAAGTTATAGGGTCAAGCCGCACGAGCAATTAGTACTGGTTAGCTGAACGCATTACTGCGCTTCCACACCCAGCCTATCAACGTCCTGGTCTTGAACGACTCTTCAGGGGGCTCGAGGCCCCGGCAGATCTCATCTTGAAACGAGTTTCCCGCTTAGATGCTTTCAGCGGTTATCTCTTCCGCACTTAGCTACCCTGCAATGCCACTGGCGTGACAACAGGTACACCAGAGGTGCGTCCACTCCGGTCCTCTCGTACTAGGAGCAGGCTTCCTCAAATCTGCAGCGCCCACGGAAGATAGGGACCAAACTGTCTCACGACGTTTTAAACCCAGCTCACGTACCTCTTTAAATGGCGAACAGCCATACCCTTGGGACCGGCTACAGCCCCAGGATGAGATGAGCCGACATCGAGGTGCCAAACACCGCCGTCGATATGAACTCTTGGGCGGTATCAGCCTGTTATCCCCAGAGTACCTTTTATCCGTTGAGCGATGGCCCTTCCATACAGAACCACCGGATCACTATGTCCTGCTTTCGCATCTGCTCGACTTGTCAGTCTCGCAGTTAAGCACGCTTATGCCATTGCACTATCGCCACGATGTCCGACCGTAGCTAGCGTACCTTCGAACTCCTCCGTTACGCTTTGGGAGGAGACCGCCCCAGTCAAACTGCCTACCATGCACTGTCCCCGACCCGGATAACGGGCCTAGGTTAGAACCTCAAACGCACCAGGGTGGTATTTCAACGTTGGCTCCACCAGATCTAGCGACCCGGCTTCAAAGCCTCCCACCTATCCTACACAGATCCGTTCAAAGTCCAATACAAAGCTACAGTAAAGGTTCATGGGGTCTTTCCGTCTTTCCGCGGGGAGATTGCATCATCACAAACATTTCAACTTCGCTGAGTCTCGGGAGGAGACAGTGTGGCCATCGTTACGCCATTCGTGCAGGTCGGAACTTACCCGACAAGGAATTTCGCTACCTTAGGACCGTTATAGTTACGGCCGCCGTTTACTGGGACTTCGATCAAGAGCTTGCACCCCATCACTTAATCTTCCAGCACCGGGCAGGCGTCACACCCTATACGTCCACTTTCGTGTTTGCAGAGTGCTGTGTTTTTATTAAACAGTCGCAGCCACCGATTTTTTGCAACCTCATTGGGCTCCATCCGCGAGGGACTTCACCTACTAAAGGCACACCTTCTTCCGAAGTTACGGTGTCAATTTGCCGAGTTCCTTCTCCCGAGTTCTCTCAAGCGCCTTAGAATACTCATCTCGCGCACCAGTGTCGGTTTGCGGTACGGTCGTTGCAAGCTGGAGCTTAGTGGCTTTTCCTGGAAGCAGGGTATCACTCACTTCAGGTGCAAGCACCTTCGTTATCACCTCTCACCTAAGCCCGGCGGATTTACCTACCAGGCACGGCTACGGGCTTGAACAGACACATCCAACAGTCTGCCGAGTTAACCTTCTTCGTCCCCACATCGCACTTGCAATCGGTACGGGAATATTGACCCGTTTCCCATCAGCTACGCATCTCTGCCTCGCCTTAGGGGCCGACTCACTCTACGCCGATGAACGTTGCGTAGAAAACCTTGCGCTTACGGCGAGCGGGCTTTTCACCCGCTTTAACGCTACTCATGTCAGCATTCGCACTTCCGATACCTCCAGCATCCTTCACAAGACACCTTCACAGGCTTACGGAACGCTCTCCTACCACTTGCACTTGCGTGCAAATCCGCAGCTTCGGTAACTGGCTTAGCCCCGTTACATCTTCCGCGCAGGACGACTCGATCAGTGAGCTATTACGCTTTCTTTAAATGATGGCTGCTTCTAAGCCAACATCCTGACTGTTTTAGCCTTCCCACTTCGTTTCCCACTTAGCCAATTTTAGGGACCTTAGCTGGCGGTCTGGGTTGTTTCCCTCTTGAGTCCGGACGTTAGCACCCGGTGCTCTGTCTCCCAAGCTCTACTCTTCGGTATTCGGAGTTTGCATAGGTTTGGTAAGTCGCCATGACCCCCTAGCCTAAACAGTGCTCTACCCCCGAAGGTAATACTTGAGGCACTACCTAAATAGTTTTCGGAGAGAACCAGCTATTTCCAAGTTTGTTTAGCCTTTCACCCCTATCCACAGCTCATCCGCTAGTTTTGCAACACTAGTCGGTTCGGACCTCCAGTACCTGTTACGGCACCTTCATCCTGGCCATGGATAGATCACTTGGTTTCGGGTCTACACCCAGCGACTGATCGCCCTGTTCGGACTCGGTTTCCCTGCGGCTACCCTATTCGGTTAACCTTGCCACTGAATGTAAGTCGCTGACCCATTATACAAAAGGTACGCCGTCACCCTTGCGGGCTCCGACTTTTTGTAAGCATGCGGTTTCAGGATCTATTTCACTCCCCTCCCGGGGTTCTTTTCGCCTTTCCCTCACGGTACTTGTTCACTATCGGTCGATTACGAGTATTTAGCCTTGGAGGATGGTCCCCCCATCTTCAGACAGGATTTCACGTGTCCCGCCCTACTTGTCGCTAGCTCAGTACCACACAGATCTTTTCGCGTACGGGACTATCACCCTCTTTGGTGCACCTTTCCAGGAGCTTTCGCTAAGTTCTGCGCTATCACTAGCAGGCTGGTCCGATTTCGCTCGCCACTACTTTCGGAATCTCGGTTGATGTCTTTTCCTCGAGCTACTGAGATGTTTCAGTTCACCCGGTTCGCCTCTTCAGCCTATGAATTCAGCTGAAGATACCTTTCGGTGGGTTTCCCCATTCGGAAATCCCCGGATCAAAGCTTATTTGCCAGCTCCCCGGGGCTTATCGCAGGCTATCACGTCCTTCATCGCCTGTAATCGCCAAGGCATCCACCACATGCTCTTAGTCACTTGACCCTATAACTTTGATCCCTCTCACGAGGATTCATCGTTCATCAAGGACCTGCGAGGTCTTTCACCTCGCGCGTTATGCCGTCTTCAGAAATCGATTTGACTCGAAATTGAAGTTCAGTTGACGCAATCAAAAATGTTGATAACGGCACGGTCCGCCATGAAGCGGTTTCCGTTATCAACGCTGATTCGACTCTATGAATTGTTAAAGAACAGCCGATTGAAGCCGCAGATGCGGCATCAACAACCAAGAAGCCTCTTGCGAAGCCGCTTGGGTGTTGAGTGGTGTTTGGTGGAGGATGACGGGATCGAACCGACGACCCCCTGCTTGCAAAGCAGGTGCTCTCCCAGCTGAGCTAATCCCCCGTGTTCCTGGATGGGATGGTGGGTCTGGGTGGTCTCGAACCACCGACCCCCGCCTTATCAAGACGGTGCTCTAACCAACTGAGCTACAGACCCAGGCCGGTCGCAACGAGCAAAACGTCGCTGGCGACATCTTCCAACAACCGATAAGTGTGGACGTTTGAGATTGATTGCGGTTTCCAGAAAGGAGGTGATCCAGCCGCACCTTCCGATACGGCTACCTTGTTACGACTTCACCCCAGTCACGAACCCTGCCGTGGTAATCGCCCTCCTTGCGGTTAGGCTAACTACTTCTGGCAGAACCCGCTCCCATGGTGTGACGGGCGGTGTGTACAAGACCCGGGAACGTATTCACCGTGACATTCTGATCCACGATTACTAGCGATTCCGACTTCACGCAGTCGAGTTGCAGACTGCGATCCGGACTACGACCGGTTTTATGGGATTGGCTCCCCCTCGCGGGTTGGCAGCCCTTTGTACCGGCCATTGTATGACGTGTGTAGCCCCACCTATAAGGGCCATGAGGACTTGACGTCATCCCCACCTTCCTCCGGTTTGTCACCGGCAGTCTCATTAGAGTGCCCAACTGAATGTAGCAACTAATGACAAGGGTTGCGCTCGTTGCGGGACTTAACCCAACATCTCACGACACGAGCTGACGACAGCCATGCAGCACCTGTGTTACAGCTCCCTTTCGGGCACCCCTCCATCTCTGGAGGGTTCTGTACATGTCAAAGGTGGGTAAGGTTTTTCGCGTTGCATCGAATTAAACCACATCATCCACCGCTTGTGCGGGTCCCCGTCAATTCCTTTGAGTTTCAACCTTGCGGCCGTACTCCCCAGGCGGTCAACTTCACGCGTTAGCTTCGTTACTGATCCAGTGAAGGACCAACAACCAGTTGACATCGTTTAGGGCGTGGACTACCAGGGTATCTAATCCTGTTTGCTCCCCACGCTTTCGTGCATGAGCGTCAGTGCAGGCCCAGGGGATTGCCTTCGCCATCGGTGTTCCTCCGCATATCTACGCATTTCACTGCTACACGCGGAATTCCATCCCCCTCTGCCGCACTCCAGCGATGCAGTCACAAATGCAGTTCCCAGGTTGAGCCCGGGGATTTCACATCTGTCTTACATCACCGCCTGCGCACGCTTTACGCCCAGTAATTCCGATTAACGCTCGCACCCTACGTATTACCGCGGCTGCTGGCACGTAGTTAGCCGGTGCTTATTCTTACGGTACCGTCATTAGCGCCCTGTATTAGAGAGCGCCGTTTCGTTCCGTACAAAAGCAGTTTACAACCCGAGGGCCTTCATCCTGCACGCGGAATGGCTGGATCAGGCTTGCGCCCATTGTCCAAAATTCCCCACTGCTGCCTCCCGTAGGAGTCTGGGCCGTGTCTCAGTCCCAGTGTGGCTGGTCGTCCTCTCAGACCAGCTACAGATCGTCGGCTTGGTGAGCCTTTACCTCACCAACAACCTAATCTGCCATCGGCCGCTCCAATCGCGCGAGGTCTTGCGATCCCCCGCTTTCATCCGTAGATCGTATGCGGTATTAGCTACGCTTTCGCGTAGTTATCCCCCACGACTGGGCACGTTCCGATGTATTACTCACCCGTTCGCCACTCGCCACCAGGGTTGCCCCCGTGCTGCCGTTCGACTTGCATGTGTAAAGCATTCCGCCAGCGTTCAATCTGAGCCAGGATCAAACTCTACAGTTCGATCTTGAATGTTTGCTCATAGGAATCGACAAGGTGCTTTGATTGCTCAAAGCGTCTTGTCTATCTGTTTGAGCGTTTGAAAGGTCTTGCGACCTTGGTTCCGAAGAACCTGGCAATCGCCTTCAAACGCCCACGCTTATCGGCTGTATGTTTTTAAGGATCCTGCAGGGCGTTCGGCGTTGCGCTTCCCGTTTCCCGCTTGCTTCCGCTGCGATCAGCGAAGCCTTGTATTCTCGCAGATTTTTTTAAGGCCTGTCAACCTTGTGGGTTTTTCTGCCCCACCTGCTGACCTCGTTTCGCTGCGGTTCCCTGTGGGACGCCGCCGCTTGCCGTTGTCAGCGAAGCCTTGAATTCTATACCAGTTTTTGACTGCCGGTCCAGATTCACGCCTCGTTTCATCTGCCCGTCCGGCTCGCGCATTGCGCTGGCCGTTTTGAGCAGAGCCCGCGACTATAGCACGGAAAAATCGGTGCTCTTCAGCCCAGCGGCTCAGGCCGCCAAAGGCAGCGAGCGGGCCCTGCGACCGGTCAACGCGAACAGGGCGTTGGCCACGGCGGGGGCCAGCGGCGGCACACCCGGTTCGCCGACGCCGGCCGGTGGCCGCTGGCTCGGCACGAGCCACGTTTCCACCCTTGGCGCGTGAGCCAGACGGACCAGCGGGTAGTCGGTGAAGTTGCGCTGTCGCACGGCCCCTTCATGGATGTCGATGCGCCCGTGCAGCGCCGCGGAAAGGGCGAACACCACCGAGCTTTCCATCTGCTGGGCCACGATGTTGGGATTGACGACGATGCCGCAATCGACGGCGCACACGACACGGTGAACGCGCGGCGTACCCCCTTCCAGCGAGACCTCGGCGACCTGCGCGACAACCGTGCCGAAGGACTCGTGCAGCGCCACGCCGCGCGCGCGGCCGGCGGGAAGCGGCGTGCCCCAGCCGGCTTTCTCTGCGGCCAGGTTGAGCACGGCCAGGTGCCTCGCCGCATGGCCCAGCAGTTGCCGTCGGAAGTCCAGGGGATCGCGGCGCGCCTGCGCCGCCAATTCGTCGATGAAGGACTCGGTGATGAATGCGTTGTGGGAGTGTCCGACCGAGCGCCAGAAGCCCACGGGGATGCCGGCGCGCGTGGCCACGTGTTCCATGCGCTGGTTCGCGAAGGCGTAGGGCTGGTCGAACAAGCCCTCCGCCGTCGTCTTGTCGGGCACGTCGACCGGTCCCGCGAGCGCAGGCAGTGTCCGCGCGATCCAGCGCGGCGAGATCGCGTCGCCGGCCGACTTGATGTTCAGGCTCGTTGCCTGCCCCTTCGCATCGAGCGCGGCGCGCACGCGGGCGACCTGCATCGGGCGGTAGAAGTCGTGCGCCATGTCCTCCTCGCGCGACCACACCAGTTGCACCGGCGCGCCGCCGCAATCCAGCGCAACGCGCACCGCATAGGCCACATAGTCGACTTCGAGCCGGCGCCCGAAGCCGCCTCCCAACAAGGTCACGTGCACCGTCACGTCCGCTTCGCTCACGCCGGCCACGCGCGCCGCAGCTTCACGGCACAGCCCCGGCACTTGCGTGGGTGCCCAGACTTCCACCTTCCCGCCCGCAACGCGGGCGGTGCAATTCATCGGCTCCATCGTGGCGTGCGCCAGGTACGGCGCCGAGTACCACGACTCGACGACGCGGGCCGCCTGCCCTTCCGCCTGCGCGACGTCGCCAGCCGAGAAGAATGCGAACCCGGACGACCCGCGCACGGCTGCTTCCAGGTCCTGCGCGATGCGGGGGGAGTCCAGCGTGCCCGCCGGCCGCGGGTCCCAGCGCACGTCCACCGCCTGCGCCGCGCGCTGCGCATGCCAGTAGCTGCGGCCGACCACCGCAAAGCCCGCGCTCGACCCCGCATACGGCGGCAACATCACGATGCGTTCGACGCCGGGCATCCGCAGGGCGGCCGCCGCGTCGACGGCCGCCGGTGCGCCGCCGATCGTCGGTGCCAGGCGGATCGCGGCGAACTTCATGCCGGGCAACCGCACGTCCAGGCCGAATTGCGCCGAACCATCCACCTTCGCCGGCACGTCGAGCCGCGGCGCCGACCGCCCGATCACCTTCCATTGCTTCGGCTCTTTCAGGCGCACCGTCCCCGGCGGCGTGGCCGAGGCGTATTTCGCCATTTCGCCGTAGCTCGCCGACTTGCCCGAGGCGTGCGAGATCACGCCGTCGCGCACCACGAGCTCCTCGACGGGAAGGCGCCACTGCAGCGAGGCCGCGCCCAACAGCGACGCGCGCGCCGTCGCCGCAGCCTGGCGCACGACGTCCCAGGCGTCTGCGACGCTCGCGGAGCCGCCTGTCGCGTTGATCCCGAGTTCGCGCGCGACCTTGCCGACGATCCAGCGCGAGGCCCTGACCTTCGTGCGCGCGAAGCCGTCTTCGCTTTCCTCCTCGATCGGATGAAAAGGCAGGAACCCCAGGATGTTGGCGACGTTGCCGTAGATCTTCTCGGGCCCCGCCGGTTCGATGCGGATCACCGCCAGCGGCACGTCCAGTTCCTCGGCGGCGAGCATCGGCAGCGCTGTGTGCACGCCTTGCCCCATCTCGCTGCGCGGCATCGCCAGCACCACGCCCCCATCCGTCGCGATCTTGATCCAGCCATTGAGCGCGACATCGGTCTCGCCCGGTGCCATCGACGATGCGCCACCCAGACGCGAGCGCGCCGGCATCACGCCCCAGCCGACGAGCAGCACGCCGCCCGCGCCGGCCGCACCCAGGAGCCAGGTGCGTCGCTTCACGCCTTGATCCCCGCGGCCCGCTTGATCGCGACGCGCACGCGCTGGTAGGTGCCGCAGCGGCACAGGTTGGTGATCGCCTCGTCGATCTGCGCATCGGTCGGCTTCGGCGTCTTCTCGAGCAGCGCCGCGGCGGCCATCAGCATGCCGCTCTGGCAATAGCCGCATTGCGGCACCTGTTCGGCGATCCACGCGGCCTGCAGGGGGTGCGGCTTGCCCGGCGCGCCAAGCGCCTCGATCGTCTGGATCTTCTTGCCCGCGACGCTGGCGAGCGGCGTCGCGCAGGAGCGCACCGGCTGGCCTTCCACGCGCACGGTGCACGCGCCGCAGGCGGCCACACCGCAGCCGAACTTCGTGCCCGTCAGGCCCAGCAGGTCGCGCAGCGCCCACAGCAGCGGCATGTCGGGTTCGGCCTCGACCGCGTGCGGCCGACCGTTGATGTGCAAGTCCACTAGCCCTCCTCGTGCGCCGAGGCGCGAGCGGCCACTCTATCAGCGCGGCAGAGCACGGCATAGAGCAGCCGCTCCAGCCCGCAGCCGATAATCGCGCGCTCCATGGCCGTCATCACCCTGCTCGATGCGCAACTCGCCTATGGCGATGCGCCGCTGCTGGCCCACGCCGATTTCGCGCTGGAAGGCGGCGAGCGCGTCGGCCTGATCGGCCGCAATGGCGCGGGCAAGTCATCGCTGCTGAAAATCCTCGCCGGGCTGGAGCGCGTCGACGACGGCGTCCTGCAGCTGCAGCAAGGGCTTGCCGTCGCCTACGTCGCCCAGGAACCCGTGCTCGACCCCGCCAGCACGGTCTTCGACGCGGTGCGTGGCGCGCTGGCCGACCTGCTGGCGCTGATCGACGATTACACGCACGGCCGCGGCGACCACGACGAGCTGCAGCGCGGGATCGAGGCGCGCAGCGGCTGGACATGGGAGCAGCGCGTCAACGAGACGCTGCAGCGCCTGCACCTCGACGCCACGGCACGCATCGGCGACCTGTCCGGCGGGACGAAGAAGCGCGTCGCGCTCGCGCAGGCGCTGGTGCGCCGCCCCGACGTGCTGCTGCTGGACGAGCCGACCAACCACCTCGACGTCGATTCGATCGAGTGGCTCGAAGAGTTGCTGGTCGCCTTCCGCGGCAGCGTCGTGACGATCACGCACGACCGCACCTTCCTCGACCGCGTCGCGACGCGCATCGTCGAGCTGGACCGCGGCCAGCTGCGCTCCTACCCCGGCAACTTCTCGCGCTACCGCGAGCAGAAGGAATCCCAGCTCGCGCAGGAAGCGGTGGTCAACGCCAAGTCCGACAAGTTGCTGGCGCAGGAAGAAGTGTGGGTGCGCAAGGGCGTGGAGGCGCGGCGCACGCGGGCGCAAGGCCGCATCGCGCGCCTCGAGCGCCTGCGCGCCACGCGGGCAGCCAGGCGCGAGGCGCTGGGCAGCGTCAGGCTCGACGTCGCGACGGGGCTGCCCAGCGGCAAGATCGTGGCCGAGCTCGCCAACGTGACGAAATCCTTCGGCGCGAAGACGGTGGTGCGCAACTTCACGTCCACCATCCTGCGCGGCGACAAGGTCGGCCTGATCGGGCCCAACGGCGCCGGCAAGACGACGCTGCTGCGCCTGATGCTGGGCGAGCTGGCGCCCGATGCGGGCAAGATTCGCCAGGGCGCGAACCTGCAGGTGGCCTACTTCGACCAGATGCGCGAGGCGCTCGACCCCGACGCGACGCTGGAGGATTTCATCAGCCCCGGCAGCGAGTGGATCGAGATCGGCCGCCAGCGCAAGCACGTCAAGAGCTACCTCGGCGACTTCCTCTTCTCGCCATCGCGCTCGACGTCGCCGGTGCGCTCGCTGTCCGGTGGCGAGCGCAACCGCTTGCTGCTGGCACGCCTGTTCGCGCGCCCGGCCAACGTGCTGGTGATGGACGAGCCGACGAACGACCTGGACATCGACACGCTCGAACTGCTCGAGGACCTGCTGCAGGCCTACGACGGCACCGTCTTCCTGGTCAGCCACGACCGCAGCTTCCTGGACAACGTGGTCACCAGCACGATCGTCTTCGAAGGCGAAGGCCTGTGGCGCGAATACGAAGGCGGCGTCGAGGATTGGCTGACGCAATCGCGGCGCGCGCGGGCGCTGGCTCCCACGCCTGCGCCGCCGCCAACGCCGGCCAAGGCGCCGCCCGCGCGCGCTGCCGCCGCGAAGCGCAAGCTGAGCTACAAGGAACAGCGCGAGCTCGAAGCCCTCCCTGCGCTGATCGACACGCTCGAAGCCGAGCAGAAGGCGATCCACGAGCAGCTGGCGGACGGCAGCCTGTTCGCCAAGGATGCGCAGCAGGCTGCCGCGCTGTTGCAACGCAGCGCGCAGATCGAGGAAGAGCTGCTCGAAGCGCTGGAACGCTGGGAAAAGCTGGGCAGCACGCCGTCTTGAGGATTTGTCCGTCACGCGCAGGCGCGTACGGCTGACCTTGGCGACGCCCTCGCGCGCGCGCCCCAAGCTAGAGTGACCGCATGACTCTGGGCCACCTCGTGCGTCGCTTTCTCTTCGCTGTCGTGCTCGCGGCATGGGCCGTGGGCTGCGCGAGCCTGCCCGCGAACGTCGACCGCAAACCCTCGCAAGCGCTTGGCACCCCGGAGCAGACGGCGCTCGGCCAGTTCGTCGCGCAGCGGCGTGCGCAGGACCGCGGCCGCAGCGACTCGGGCTTCGTGCTGCTGGACACGATCGAGTTGGCCTACGAAAGCCGCCTCGCGCTCATCCGCAACGCGCAACGGACGCTGGACCTGCAGTACTACGCGATCCACGCCGACGGCAGCACCGAGACCCTGCTCGAAGCCTTGCGCGCAGCGGCGCAGCGCGGCGTGCGCGTGCGTGTGTTGCTGGACGACTTCAACACGGTGGGCAAGGACGCGCAGGTGCTCAACCTGGCCTTCGTGCCCAACGTGGAGATGCGCCTGTTCAACCCCTTGCCGGGTTCGCGCGAATCGCTTGTCACGCGGCTGGTCGGCTCGCTCCACGACAGCGCGCGCATCGCCAAGCGCATGCACAACAAGATGTTCATCGCGGACAACGCCATCGGCATCACCGGCGGCCGCAACCTCGGCGACGCGTATTTCGGCGTGGACGGCAAGAGCAACTTCGTCGACCTGGACGTGCTGGCCGCGGGCCGCGTCGTGCGCGACATGTCGGCGAGCTTCGACCATTTCTGGAACGACGACCTGGCATACCCGATGCAGACCCTCGTGTCGCCGGCCGACCTCGAGCGGCTGCGCAAGGGGCCCGATGGCAAGGACGCGCCCGACGGACCGTTGAAGGCCGCCGCGGCCGCCGAGCCGCCGAAGCAGAAGGGCAGCGTCATGCCGGACGTGGCGCCTGCAACGCCGGCGCGTGCCGACCCCCAATCCTTCGACCTGCGCAACCTGCGCTTCACCTGGGCGCCGTCCGCGCTGCTCATGGACAAGCCGGGCAAGATCGACCGCGACGACGATGAAGTGAATGCCGGCGACACCGTGGTCGACGGCCTGCTGGCCCTGATGGACGGCGCGAAGCAGGACATCCTGATCGTGTCGCCCTACTTCGTGCCCGGCAAGGCGATGGTCGAGCGCTTCCGCAAGATGAAGGAACGCGGCGTGCGCGTGCGCGTGCTGACGAACTCGCTCGCGTCGAACGACGCGCCCGCCGCCCACGTCGGCTACGCGCGTTACCGCAAGGACCTGCTGGCAGCCGGCGTCGAGCTGCACGAGATGCGCGCCGCCTTGGCCGGCGCGTCCGGCGGGACCGGCGGCGGCTCGGGCATCGGCTCGGCCGGCGGCGGCTCCAAGGGCAACACGTCGCGCGCCAGCCTGCACACCAAGGCCGTGATGATCGACGGGCGGCTGGCGGTGATCGGGTCGATGAACCTCGACCTGCGCTCGCAGACCAAGAACAGCGAGGCGGGACTGGTGATCCGCAGCGCGGCGCTGGCCGGCGCGGCCACGCAGGTGATCGATGCCATGATCCAGCGCGGCTCCTACCGCGTGGTGGCGCGCGCGGACGGCGGGCTGCTCTGGCAGGCTCCGCCCGGTGCCGACTACAAGGACTCGTTCACCGAACCGGAAGCCACCGCCAAGCAGCGGCTGCTCGCCGGCATCATCGCGCCCTTCGCGCCGGACGAGATGCTCTAGCGCATCGTCCGCACGACTTCGGCGTACTTCTTCCAGAACGCGGCGTCCTGCGTCGTCGCGAAGTTGATGCGCATCAGCGTGGACGGCTTGCGATCGGCGTGGAACAAGGCGCCGGGCGCGAGCAGGTAGCCCTCGTCGAGCATGCGCTGCGCCAACGCGTCGCTGTCCACGCCGGTATCGACCCAGCCGAACAGGCCCGCGGGTTCCGCCGCGAACGTGCAGCCCGCGGCGAGCGCGAGCTTCACGCTGCGGCTGCGCGCCGCGTCCAGCCGGGTGCGGATGCGCTCGGCGTGGCGGCGCAGCTGGCCCTGCTCGATGCACAGCGCCAGCGCCTTTTCCAGCAGCGCCGGCGTGGTCAGCGTGGCCAGCAGCTTGGTGTCGAGCAGCTGCTCGATCAGCGACGGGTGCGCGGCGAGGAAGCCCACCCGCCAGTTCGGCGCGAGGATCTTGGCAAAGCCGCTGACGTGGATCGTGCGCTGCAGGCCGTCGAGCGCGCACAGGCGCGTCGCATGTTCCGGCGCGATGTGGCTGTACGTGTCGTCCTCGACGATGTGGAAGTCGTGCGCGTTCGCCAGTTGCAGCACGCGGTGCGCGCTGCCGGGCGTGAGGCAGTAGCCCGTGGGGTTGTGGAAGACGCTCACGCTCACGTACAGCTTGGGCTGGTGCACCTCGCAGTAGCGCGCCATCACCTCCAGGTCGGGCCCGTCGGGCCGCCGCGGCACCGGCAGCAGCCGCATGCCCAGCGCGTGCAGCCGCGCGAACTCCACGGCCCAGCCGGGCTCTTCCACCATCACATGGTCGCCCGCGCGCAGCAGCGTGCGGCTCACGATGTCGAGCGCGTGCGTGGCGCCGACCGTCGTGATGATGTTTTCCGGCGCGGCATGGATGTTCAGCGCGGTGAGCTTTTGCGACAGCACGCGCCTCAAGCCACTGTCGCCCTTCGGCTCGCCGTACTGCAGCGAGAACTCCTGCAACGTGCACGTGTGCGTCACCTTGCGCACCGCCGCCGGCATGAAGGTCGACTCGAGCCACTCCGACGGGAACACGCCCATGCCCGGCTGCGGCTTGTGGCTGATCTTGTGGAACATGCCGCGGATCAGCGCTGTCGCGTCGATCGGCGCGTACGGCCGCGTGGACGCGAAGCCGGCGGCGGCGGTGAGCGCGCCGACGTCGGGCTTCGCGGGCGCGGGCGTCTCCGACCGGCTCTCGCGGACGAAGAAGCCGCGGTTCTTGCGCGCCTCCACCAGGCCCTGCGCCAGCAGCTGGTCGTATGCGGCCACCACCGTCGACGGGCTCACGCCCTGCTGCTGCGCGCATTGGCGGACGGAGGGGAGCCGCGCGCCCGGCGCCAGCAAGCGGTCCCGGATGCGCTGCGCGAAGCGCGCCGACAGCTGCTCGGTGAGCGATTGCGACGAGGCCTTCATCAGCATGGCGGAAATCAACCTTTCGTGTACTGCCGGGCGGACCAATACAGATCACGGACTGAGCCGCCCAACTGTATGGGTGGTGTATTGGGCGCGACAGTACAGTGACCTCGACGGAAACGCAAGCGCCCACGGAGCAACCATGAAACTGAACGACCTGAAGCACACGCACTGGCAACTCGCGCGCCGCGCCGAGAAGATGAACCCCTCGGTGATCCGCGAGATCCTGAAGGTCACCGAGCGCCCGGGCATCATCAGCTTCGCCGGCGGCCTGCCGTCGCCCCAGACCTTCCCGATCTCGGAGTTCGCGCAGGCGTGCGACAAGGTGCTGGCCGACGACGGCCGCGGCGCGCTGCAGTACGCCGCCAGCGAAGGCTACGCGCCGCTGCGCGAAGCGGTGGCGCGCATGCTGCCGTGGGAAGTCGACCCCGCGCAGGTGCTCATCACCACCGGCTCGCAGCAGGGGCTGGACCTCGTCGCCAAGGTCCTGGTCGACGCCGGCTCGCGCATCCTGGTCGAGACGCCGACCTACCTGGGCGCGCTGCAGGCTTTCACGCCGATGGAGCCCGAGATCGTCGGCGTGCCCAGCGATGCGGAAGGCGTGGACGTCGAGCGCCTGGGTGCGCTGTCGAAGGACGCGCGCTTCCTCTACGTGCTGCCCAACTTCCAGAACCCGACCGGGCGCACCATGTCCGAAGCGCGGCGTTCGGCGCTCGCGCAGCGTGCCGCGGAACTCGGCCTGCCCCTGGTGGAAGACAACCCCTATGGCGACCTGTGGTTCGATGCGCCGCCGCCGGCCCCGCTATCCGCGCGGCATCCGGACGGTTGCATCTACCTCGGCTCCTTCTCCAAGGTGCTCGCCCCCGGCCTGCGCCTGGGCTATGTCGTTGCGCCGCGCGCGATCTTCCCGAAGCTGCTGCAGGCCAAGCAGGCCGCCGACCTGCACAGCCCCGGCTTCAACCAGCGCATGGTGGCCGAGGTCATGAAGGACGGCTTCCTCGACCGCCACGTGCCGACGATCCGCGCGCTGTACAAGTCGCAGCGCGATGCGATGTTGGCGGCGCTGCAGCGCGAAATGCAAGGCCTGGACGTGCAATGGAACACGCCCGATGGCGGCATGTTCCTCTGGGCGCGGCTGCCCGCGGGCATGAGCGCGATCGAGCTGCTGCCGCGCGCCGTGGAAAAGAACGTCGCCTTCGTGCCGGGCGCGCCTTTCTACGCGCAGGAGCCCGACCTGCGGGCGCTGCGCCTGTCTTTCGTCACCGCCACGCACGAGCAGATCGACCGCGGCATCGCTGCGCTCGCGCAAGCCATCCGGGAGCAGGCGCGATGCTGAAGATCTGGGGCCGCATCTCCTCGATCAACGTGCGCAAGGTGGTGCTCACCACGCAGTGGCTGGGCCTGCCCTTCGAGCGCACCGACGCCGGGCACGAGTTCGGCGTCGTGAAGACGCCCCAGTACCTGGCGATGAACCCGAACGCGCTGGTGCCCACCATCGAGGACGACGGCTTCCAGCTGTACGAGTCGAACGTGATCGTGCGCTACCTGTGCGCGAAGCATGCGCAGAAGGGCCTCTACCCGCAGGACCTGCGCACCCGCTTCGACGCCGAGCGCTGGATGGACTGGCAGCAGACGACGCTGAACCCCGCCGGCCGCAATGCCTTCGTGCAGCTCCTGCGCACGCCGCCGGAGAAACGCCAGCAGGCGCTCATCGACGAATCGATCGCCGCGACCGAGCCGCTGCTGCGCACGCTCGACGCGCACCTCGCCAGGCAGCCGTTCATGGCCGGCGACACGTTCACGATGGCCGACATCCCCATCGCGTGCGAGATCCATCGCTGGCGCGGCACGCCCGTGTCGCAGATCGAGCTGCCCCACGTCGACCGCTGGTACGCGGGCATCCGCGCGAACGCAGCCTCGCGCGGCGTCCTCGACCTGACCCTTTCGTGAGGCTCCCCATGCAGAAACGCGCCTTCAAGCAAGTCGACGTCTTCACCGCCGAGGCCTACCGCGGCAACCCGCTGGCCGTGGTGCTCGACGGCACCGGCCTGTCCGACGACCAGATGCAGCACTTCGCGCACTGGACCAAACTGTCGGAGACCACCTTCCTGCTGCCGCCGACCACCGATGCGGCCGACTACCGCGTGCGCATCTTCACGCCCGGCGGCGAGCTGCCTTTCGCGGGCCATCCCACGCTCGGCACCTGCCACGCCTGGCTGCAGGCCGGCGGCAAGGCCAAGCGCCGCGACCTGATCGTGCAGGAGTGCAAGCAAGGGCTGGTGAACCTGCGCCGCGACGGCGCGCGCCTGGCTTTCGCCGCGCCGGTGTCCAAGCGCACCGCGCCCGGCCCCGCCGCGCTCGCTCAGGTTGCCACCGCGCTCGGCCTGAAAGCGGAGGCCATTCTCGCCGCGCGCACGCTCGACAACGGCCCGGTGTGGCTGACGCTTTTCGTCGAGGACCCGAACACCGTGCTGGCGCTCGAGCCCGACCATGCGCAGTTGCGCGCGCACGGCCACAAGGTCGGCGTCGCGGCGCGCTACGCCAATGCGCGCGACGGGGAGCCGATGCTCGAAGTGCGCGCCTTCGCCGATCCGGTCGGCATCCCGGAAGACCCTGTAACGGGCAGCCTCAACGCCAGCCTGGCGCAATGGCTGATCGATGACGGCCTCATGCCCGCGCGCTACCTTGCGGCGCAAGGCACGCGCCTGGACCGCGCCGGCCGCGTGCACGTCGAGCGCGACGACCACGGGCAGGTCTGGGTCGGCGGCGAGACGGTGAGCTGCATCGAAGGCACGGTGCTGCTGTGATGCTGCAGGCGCAGCTCGACCACCTGGTCGTCGCGGCGCGTTCGCTCGCGGAAGGCATCGCCTGGTGCCGCGAGATGCTGGGCTTCGAGCCGGTGGCCGGCGGCGAACATCCGTTGATGGGCACGCACAACCGCGTGTTCGCCCTCGGCGGCACCGCGTATCCGCGCGCCTACTTCGAGATCATCGCGATCGATCCCGCGGCCCCGCGGCCTGCGCACGCGCGCTGGTTCGACCTTGACACCGAGGCCATGCACGCAGCCCTCGCGCGCAGGCCGCGGCTGGTTCACTTCGTCGCCGCCAGCAACGACGCGGCCGGCGCCGTCGCCGCGCTCGCGGAATTCGGCATCGAGCGCGGTCCACTCGTCGCGGCCGAGCGCAACACGCCGGCAGGGCTCCTGCGCTGGAAAATCAGCGTGCGGCACGATGGCGCGCGCCTCTTCGACGGCGCCTTGCCCACGCTGATCCAGTGGGACAGCCCGCACCCGGCGGACAGCCTGCCCGCCAGCGGCATCGCGCTGGCGTCTCTGGCGGCGACGCATCCCGATGCCGCCCGCTTGCGCCAGGCCTTCGGTGCCATCGGCTTGCGCCACGTCGCCGTGCAGGAAGGGCCCGCCAACCTCGTTGCCGAGCTCGACACCCCGAGGGGCCGCGTGCGGCTCGAATCGCAAGGAGCCTGAGATGCGTTTCACGCCCGACGAAGTGCAGGCCGCGTTCGCCACCGTGCGCGCCGTGGTACCGCCCACGCCGCAATTCGCCTGGCCGCTGCTCGCGCGCCGCCTCGGCATGACGGTGTGGGTCAAGCACGAGAACCACACGCCGGCCGGCGCCTTCAAGGTGCGCGGCGGCCTCACCTACTTCGACGCGCTGGCCAGGGGCGAGAAGCCGCGCGGCGTCATCACGGCGACGCGCGGCAACCATGGCCAGTCGATCGGCTTCGCGGCGCGGCAGCACGGCCTGCCGGCCACCATCGTCGTGCCGCGCGGCAATTCGGTGGAGAAGAACGCCGCCATGCGCGCGCTGGGCGTCGAGCTGGTGGAACATGGCGAGGACTTCCAGGCCTCGCGCGAGTACGCGATGGGCATCGCGGCGCGCGACAGGCTGCACATGGTGCCGTCGTTCCACCGCGACCTGGTCCGCGGCGTGATGACCTACTGGGTCGAGTTCTTCGAGAGCTTCGGGCGCGGCGCCGAGCCGGACGTGGTCTTCGTGCCCATTGGGCAGGGCTCCGGCTTCTGCGCCGCCGCCGCGGCGCGCGCGCACACCGGTGCGCGCAGCCGCCTCGTCGGCGTCGTCTCGGCGCATGCGACCACCTACCTCGAATCGTTCAAGGCCCGGCGCGTGGTCGAGTCGCCGGTCACGACGCAGCTGGCCGACGGCATGGCCTGCCGCCTCGCCGACGAGGAAGCCGTCGACGTGCTGGTGCGCGAAGCCGATGCGGTCGTCACGGTGACCGACGGCGAGGTGGCCGAGGCGATGCGCGTGCTCTTCGCCGACACGCACAACGTGGCCGAAGGCGCCGGGGCCGCAGCGCTGGCCGCGGCCATCCAGCAGCGCGACAAGTGGCGCGGCCGCAGCGTCGGCGTGCCGCTTACCGGCGGCAACGTCGACACGGCCGTGTTCGCGCAGGTGCTGTCGCCCGCGTAGCAGCACGGCGCGCCCGCCGCGGCCAGAATCGCGGCATGGGAACCCTGTACATGGTGCGGCACGGGCAGGCTTCGTTCGGCGCCGACGACTACGACCAGCTAAGCGAGCTGGGCCGGCGCCAGAGCGTGCGCCTGGGCGAATGGTTCGCCCACAAGGGCATCCGCTTCGACGGCCTCGTCGCCGGCACCTTGCGCCGCCACAAGCAGACGCTGGAGGGCATCCTCGAAGGCATGAACCACGCGGGCGAACACCTGTCGTGGGAGGGCCTGAACGAGTACGACAGCGAGGCCGTGATCGCGACGGTGCACCCCGGGCCGCTGCAGAAGGCCACCACGCCCGAGATGTACCGCCACCATTTCCGCCTGCTGCGCGACGGCCTGGCCAAGTGGATGGCCGGCGACGCGCAGCCGCAAGGCATGCCCAGCTACGAGCAGTTCGTCGCCGGCGTGTCCGGGGCGCTCGACCACGTGCGCAGCAAGCACTACGGCCAGAATGTGCTGATGGTCACCAGCGGCGGGCCGATCTCCACCGCCGTCGGCCACGTGCTGGGCACCAGCCCCGAGACGACGATCGAGCTGAACCTGCGCATCCGCAACACCTCGGTGACCGAGTTCGCCTTCAACCCCAAGCGCACGATGCTGGTGATGTACAACGCCCTCCCGCACCTGGACGACCCGGCCTACGCCGACTGGGTCACCTACGCCTGACCCCACGCGGGCACGGCGCCAAGGCCGCCGCTAAACTGCCGCGCATGTCCGCCGAAGACGCCGCAACGCCCCGCTGGTGGGTCATCGCGCTGTGCGCCGAATGGTGCAACGTGTGCCGCGAATGGCGCTCGGTGTTCAACGATGCCGCGAAGGCGCGCGGCGACTTGCGTTTCGCGTGGGTCGATGTCGAGGACGAAGCCGACGCGATGGGCGACGTGGACATCGAAACCTTCCCCACGGTGCTGGTCGGCCGCGGTGATGAGGCACTGTTCCTCGGTCCTGTCCAGCCACAAGCGGCGCAACTGTCGCGCCTCATCGCCAGCCTGAAGCATGCGCATACGGATGAAGCACTTTCGCGCCCACCTGTTTCAGAAGAGGCAGGTCCCTTGCTGGCGCGGCTGCATGCGGGTGTGCTACCGAAACCATAGCAACCGGTGGTAACTCGGCAAGGCCCGCTCCTACACCTTGCGCCTTTTCTCCCTGACGACAGGCCCATCGATTCGCAAGCTCAATCGGGCCATGGCAAGCACGCATGCGGCCATGTAGTTTCAACCGCATTTTGGATTCAGGAGATCCTCATCATGGCATCCGACAACATGGGTAACGAAAGCGGCGGCTCCCGCAAGTCGAACCGCGGCTTCGCGTCGATGGATCCGCAGCGCCAGCGCGAGATCGCAAGCGAAGGGGGCCGGGCCGCGCACGAAAAGGGGACCGCCCACGAGTTCACGTCCGAAGAGGCACGCGAGGCCGGTCGCAAGGGCGGCATGGCCCGCAGCGCCGCCAACCGCGCCCGCAAGGCCGCGGAACAGGGCAACAGCGGCTCTAGCTCGGACCGCTCCGGCAGTTCGGACAGCAACCGCTGAGGCTTGCACCGAAGAAACGAAAAGGGCGCCGAAAGGCGCCCTTTTTTTATCGGCTGGAGAGCCTTACCACTCGCCCACGAGACGCACGCGCTGGTCCAGGTCGGCCGGCGGCGGCTCGCCAAGGGCAGGCGCCTGCTGGGGCAGGAGCGCCTTCTCGCCACCCAGCAGCTTGCGCACGAACTCCGCGGCCGGCGAGCGGGTCGGCTCGGTTTTCGGCAACGGGACGGCGGCGAAACGCATGGTGGCTTCCTTTCTTGTATCGAAGTGTAGGGAAGCCTAGCTTGCTCGAATGTGACACATGGCACACGCGGTGCGGTTTCGCTGCGACGCGTGCACGTAAAACAACATTCGCCGTGAAGGATGCACGGCAGGGCTGCCGTGCGCCAGCGCTACCGCTGGGCCAAGGTCGCGAGCGGCAGCTGGGAGATTTCTTGCAGCAGCAAGGCCAACTGGCGCGACGCAGCATCCAGGAGCGCCCGGCCTTTTTCGGCCGTTGCGGCCTTGGCGTTGCCGGCCGCCCCGTGCGGGTTGTAGTCCTGCACGTGCCAGCCCAGCTTGGCGGACTGGCCCATCACCGGGAACTGCCGGGCCCTGTCGCGCGAGGTGGACGCGAAGTCCTGGGCCTGGGCCATGTCCACCGACTGCGGCGCAAGCGCCAGCATGAGCGAGGTCTCGATCTCCCCGCCGTGCACGCCGAAACGGTGTTCGTCGGCGCTGAAGAGCCCCGTCACCGCCTCGCCCAGCGGCAGGTTCCACCAGTCGCAGCGGTAGGTGATCAGGCCGCGCCCGCGCAACTCGCGCGCGGCGATGTCCATCAGGCTCGACTGGCCGCCGTGCGCGTTGAACAGCAGCAGTTTCTTCACCCCGGCGCGGGCCACGCCCTCGCCGAGGGCGATCCAGCTGGCCAGCACCGCCTCGTACGGCAGGGTCAGCGTGCCTTCGAAGGCGGCATGTTCGGGGCTGTAGCCCACGGCCTGCGCCGGCAGCACCAGCACCGGCACGTCCGCCGGCACCTGCGGCAGCGCGGCGGCGACGATGCCTTCGGCGATCGCCCGGTCCACATCCAGCGGCAGGTGCGGGCCATGCTGCTCCGTGGCGCCCAGCGGCAGGACGGCCACGGTGCGCGTGGCGTCCAGGCGCGGGAAGTCGGTGGTCTTGAGGTCGGCCCAGGCCCGGGGAAGGCTCATGCGCCGGATGTTAACGCCCGGGCTTGCCGGACGATGCTGGCGGCATCCACCCCGAAGAATTCCCGCAACGCCGCGCGGGTGTCGCTGCGGCCGAAGCCGTCGGTGCCCAGCGTGACGTAGCGGCGCCCGGCCGGCAGGAAGGCGCGGATGCTCTCGGGCAACGTGCGCACATAGTCGGTGGCGGCCACGATGGGCGCCTTCGACGCACCCAGCATGCCGTGCAGCCAGGGCGTGGTGTTCGCCTCGCCGCGCGCGGCGCGCTGTTCGCAATGCAAGCCGTCTCGGGCCAGCTCGGTCCAGCTCGTGATGCTGAACACCTCGCTGGTAATCCCCGCCGCCGCCAGCTGCTCCGCCGCCTTCAGCACCTCGGTCAGGATCGCGCCGGAGCCCAGCAAGGTGACCTGGGGTTCGCCCTTGCCGTAGGTAGCGAAGCGGTAGCCGCCGCGCACGATGCCTTCGCCCGCACCGGCCGGCACGTCGGGCTGCGCGTAGTTCTCGTTCATCAGCGTGAGGTAGTAGAAGACGTCCTGCTGGTCCACCAGCATCTCGCGCATGCCGTGGTCGATGATCACGGCCATCTCGCCGGCGAAGGCCGGGTCGTAGGCCTTGCAGTTGGGGATCGTCGCCGCCACGATGTGGCTGGAGCCGTCCTGGTGCTGCAGGCCTTCGCCGCCCAGCGTCGTGCGCCCGGACGTGGCGCCCAGCAGGAAGCCGCGCGAGCGCTGGTCGGCGGCGGCCCAGATCGCGTCGCCCACCCGCTGGAAGCCGAACATCGAGTAGTAGATGTAGAAGGGCAGCATGGGGAAGCCGTGCACGCTGTAGCTGGTGGCCGCGGCCGTCCAGCTGGCGATGGCGCCGGCCTCGCTGATGCCCTCTTCCAGGATCTGGCCGTCCAGCGCCTCGCGGTACGACAGCACCGAGCCGATGTCCTCCGGCTCGTAGCTCTGACCCGCGCTCGAGTAGATGCCCACCTGCTTGAACAGGTTGGCCATGCCGAAGGTGCGCGCCTCGTCGGCGACGATGGGCACGATGCGCGGGCCGAGCTCGCGGTCCTTGAGCAGGTTGCCCAGCAGCCGCACGAAGGCCATCGTGGTCGACATCTCCTTGCCCGCCGCCGCGGTGGCGAAGGCCGCATACGAATCGACGTCGGGCACGGCGAGCTTCGGCGCTTCGCTGCGCCGCGCCGGCATGAAACCGCCCAGCCGCTGCCGATGCTCCAGCAGGTATTTCGCTTCCGGGCTTTCGGGCTGCGGCTTGAAGAACTCCAGGTTCTTCGCCTGTTCGTCCGACAGCGGCAGGTTGAAGCGGTTGCGGAATTCGAGCAACGCGGTGTCGTCCAGCTTCTTCTGGCTGTGCGTGGTCATGCGGCCCTGGCCCGCCGTGCCCATGCCGTAGCCCTTCTTCGTGTGGGCGAAGATCACCGTCGGCCCGCCCTTGAAGTTCGCCGCCGCGGCATAGGCGGCGTGGATCTTCACCAGGTCGTGGCCGCCGCGCTTGAGGCGGTCGATCTGCTCGTCGGTCATGCCCTGCGCCAGGCGCGCGAGTTCCTCGTCCTGGCCGAAGAAGTTGTCGCGGTTGAAGCGGCCGTCCTTGGCGGCGAAGGTCTGCATCTGGCCGTCGACGGTGTGCGAGAACGCACGCGCCAGCGCCTGCGTCACGTCGCGCGCGAACAGGCCGTCCCAGTCGCTGCCCCACAGCAGCTTGATCACGTTCCAGCCCGCGCCGCGGAACAGCTTCTCCAGCTCGTCGACGATGCGGCCGTTGCCGCGCACCGGCCCGTCCAGGCGCTGCAGGTTGCAGTTGACCACCCACACCAGGTTGTCCAGCTTCTCGCGCGAGGCGAGCGTGAGGGCGCTCATGCTCTCGGGCTCGTCCATCTCGCCGTCGCCGAACACGCCCCACACCTTGCGCGCCGTGCAATCGAGCAAGCCGCGGTGCGTGAGGTAGCGCATGAAACGCGCGTGGTAGATCGAGCTGATGGGCCCGATGCCCATGGAGCCCGTGGGGAACTGCCAGAAGTCGGGCATCAGCCAGGGATGCGGATACGAAGACAGCCCACGCACGCCCTTGCGCGCACCGGTGATTTCCTGGCGGAAGTGCGCCAGGTCGTCATCGCTCAGGCGTCCTTCGAGGAAGGCCCGCGCGTAAACGCCCGGCGCGCTGTGCGGCTGGAAGAACACCAGGTCGCGCGTGTGGAAGAAGTGGTTGAAGCCCGCCTCGAACAGGTCGGCCGCGCTGGCGTACGACGCGATGTGGCCGCCCAGCTCGCCGAACGCCGCGTTCGCGCGCACGACCATCGCCAGCGCGTTCCAGCGCATGATGGACGCGAGCTTCTCCTCGATCGCGAGGTCGCCCGGGAACGCCGGTTGCTGGTCGACCGCGATGGTGTTGACGTAGGGCGTGACGAGCTCGGGCGACCAGGCCACGTGCGGGTCGCGCGCCAGCGCGGCCAGCTGGTCGAGGATGAATCGGGCGCGCGCCGGACCCTCGGTGGCGACGAGCGCCAGTAAGGCCTCGCGCCATTCGGCGGTCTCGGATGGGTCCAGGTCCACCCCCTCTGGAGCGAGGAAACGGGTGAGGCTTTGGTCGGTCATTCCGCCACTGTAGGCCAATGGCCGCAGCGACGCGTGCCCGCGCCAAAAAGGCGACAATTCCCGCATGACCGAAGAGCTGTTCCGCCAGGATTCGTATGCGAAGGAATGCCGGGCGCGCGTCGTTTCGGTGGGGGATCCGGGCATCGTCCTCGATCGCACCGTGTTCTACCCCTTGGGCGGCGGCCAGGCCGGTGATGCCGGCGTGCTCGTCCTGGCGGACGGCTGCGAGGTCGCCATCGCCGACACGCGCAAGTGCAAGGACGCGGAAGGCCGCCCGACGAACGACATCGCTCACGTGCCCGCGCCGGGCCAGGAGGCTTTGCTCGCGCAACTGGTGCCGGGCGCCGAGGTGACGGCGCGCGTGGACTGGGACCGCCGCCATAAGCTGATGCGCTTCCACACCACGACTCACCTGCTTTGCCACCTGGTGCCGGAACTCGTGAACGGGTGCTCGATCACACCGGAGTACGCGCGCCTGGACTTCAACATGACCGACCCCCTGGACAAGGACGCCCTCACTTCCGGCATCGCGCGCCTGGTGGGCGAGGCGCATCCGGTGCAGGTCGGTTCCATCACCGACGAAGAGCTCGACGCCAACCCCGCGCTCGTGAAGAGCATGTCGGTGCAGCCGCCGCGCGGCACGGGCCGCATTCGCACGATCCGCATCGGGCAGGGCGAGCAGGTCGACTTCCAGCCCTGCGGCGGCACGCACGTGGCCAACACCTCCGAGATCGGCGCAGTGGTCGTGACGAAGATCGAGAAGAAGAGCGCTACGACGCGACGCGTCGTGCTGGGTTTCGCGCAATGAGCATGGTGCGCCTGTCGTCCTTCCTTCTCGCGGCGCTGCTGGCCCTGCCGGCGTTCGCGCAAGGCAAGGCCACGGTGACGAGCGAGCGCGTGCGCGCGGAACTCGTCGCGAACGCGCCCGAAGGCATCCAGCCCGGCAAGACCTTCTGGGTCGGCCTGCAGCTCGCGCACCAGCCGCAGTGGCATACCTACTGGAAGAACTCGGGCGATTCCGGCCTGCCGACGCAGGTGCAATGGACGCTGCCCGCGGGCATGACGGCGGGCGACATCGCCTGGCCGCTGCCGAAGAAGATCCCCATCGGCAACCTGGCCAACTACGGCTACGAAGGCACCGTGCTGCTGCCGGTGCCGGTGAAGGTCGCGCCGGACTTTAAGCCGCCCGTCTTCGGCGATGTCGAAGTGAAGCTGCACGCCAATTGGCTGGTCTGCAAGAAGGAGTGCATCCCCGAGGAAGGCCAGTTCACGCTGAAGGTGCCCGCGCGCGGCAGCACCGCGATGCATGCGGCCGCGTTCGAGGCCGCGTTGAAGGCGCAGCCCCGGCCCGTCATCGCGGGCACGGGCATCATCCCGGAGAGCACGGCGCGCATCGACGGCGATGCCCTCGCGATCTCCGTGCAGGGCCTGCCGGTCGAGGCGCGCGGCCAGACGCTCACCTTCCTGCCCGAGACCGCGGAGGTCATCGAGAACGGGCCTGCGATCCAGCAGCAATGGAAAGGCGCCGAGTGGACGGCGCGCGTGCCGCTGTCGCCGCAACGCAGTGCCAGCCCGCAAGTGATGCCGGTGGTGCTGAGCACCGGCAGCGTCGGCTGGCGCGCGGAGTTGAAGGTCCTGGGCGCCTGGCCGCAAGTGGCCGCGGCCGCCGGCGTCTCGCCCGAGCTCGCGCAAGCCCTGGGCGACAACGCCCGCGCGCCGGCGACACCGCCGCTGGGTTTCGCGGCCGCGCTGCTGTTGGCGCTGGTCGGCGGCATGGTGCTGAACCTGATGCCCTGCGTCTTCCCGGTGCTGGCGATCAAGGTCCTGGGTTACACGCGACAGGCACGGGACCGGCGCGCGCTGCGCGTCGGCGGCATCGCCTATGCGGCCGGTGTCATCGTCTCGTTCCTGGCGCTCGGCGCGCTCGTGCTCGCCTTGCGCGCGGCCGGCGAACAGCTCGGCTGGGGCTTCCAGCTGCAGTCGCCGGCCTTCGTCGCCGCGCTGGCCGCGCTGTTCACGCTGATCGGCCTGAACCTCGCGGGCCTCTTCGAGTTCGGCACGCTGCTGCCTTCGCCCCTGGCCTCGCTGCAGGCGCGGCACCCGGTGGTCGATGCGTTCCTGTCGGGCGTGCTCGCGGTGGCGATCGCGTCGCCGTGCACCGCGCCCTTCATGGGCGCCTCGCTCGGCGTGGCCGTCACGCTGCCGGCGTTCGAGGCCCTCGCAATTTTCGCGGCGCTCGGCATCGGCATGGCCTTGCCTTACCTCGCGGCGACGCTCGTCCCCGCGGTCGCGCGCCACCTGCCCAGGCCGGGCGCGTGGATGGACATCTTCCGCCGCTTCATGGCCTTCCCCATGTTCGCCACCGTCGCGTGGCTCGTGTGGGTCATCGGGCAGCAAAGCGGCATCGACGGCGCGGCGGCCTTGCTCGCGCTGCTGGTCGCCCTCGCCATGGTGGTGTGGGCCTTCACGCTGCAAGGGCGCGCGCGCACCGCGCTGGGGGCCCTCGCGCTGGCGTCGTTCGCCCTGCTGGCATGGACCGCGGGGCCAGCCATCACGCGCGTACAGGCCAACGCCGCCAACGCGCATGCGCAGGGCCCGTGGCAGCCGTGGGCGCCGGGCCGGGTCGAGCAGGTGCTGGCCTCGGGCCAGCCGGTGTTCGTCGACTTCACCGCCGCGTGGTGCGTCACCTGCCAGTACAACAAGAAGGCCGTGCTCACGAACCCGCAGGTGCTCGCCGATTTCGAGTCGCGCAAGGTCGCCATGCTGCGCGCCGACTGGACGCGGCGCGATCCCGCCATCACCGCCGCTCTCGCGCAACTGGGGCGCAGCGGCGTGCCCGTGTACGTGTACTACCAGCCGGGCCGCGCGCCCGTCGTGTTGTCCGAGATCCTCGGGGTCGAGGAAGTGCGTTCCACGCTCGCGAAACTCTAGGAGGTCTGCCATGTTGCGTCGCCACCTGATTGCGCTGTCGCTCGCCATCCCCTTCGCCGCCGCCGCCGCGCCCTCGGTCGGCCAGCCCGCCCCGGGCTTCGTGCTGAAGGATGCGGCCGGCAAGGCCGTGAAGCTCTCGGACTTCCGCGGCAAATACGTCGTGCTCGAGTGGACCAACCCCGGCTGTCCCTACGTTCGCAAGCACTACGACAGCGGCAACATGGGCGCGACGCAGGCCCACGCCACCGCCAAGGGCGTGGTGTGGCTGTCGGTCAATTCGACGGCGAAGTCGTCGTGGGAATACATGGAGCCCGCGAAGGTCGTCGCGTGGCAGAAGGGGCGCAACTCCGCGCCGACGGCCCTGCTCGTCGATGAGGACGGCCTCGTGGGCCGTGCCTTCGGTGCGCGCACCACGCCGCACATGTACATCGTGGACCCGAAGGGCAAGCTGGTCTACGCCGGCGGCATCGACAGCATCGCGTCGAGCGACCGGGCGGACATCGCCAAGGCGGTGAACTACGTGCGCACGGGCCTGGACGAAGCGCTGGCCGGCAAGCCGATCTCCAACCCCGTCACGCGGCCCTACGGCTGCTCCGTCAAGTACGCGGATTCCTGAGCCAGGCGAACAGGCCCGGGATCGGCTGGCGCTGGTCCTCGCGGATCGGGTGTTCGGCCAGCGCCGCGACTTCGAAGTCGCACCGCGTCGCCAGCGATTCGACGTAGCCCCGTGAATGCGCGTAGCGCATGCTCGGTTGCAGCTCGACGTCCGCGCCCGCTACCGTCAATTCCACCGTGAACGCGAACCAGCCGTCCGGCGCGAGCACCCGGCGCACCGCGTCGAAGACAGGCGCCAGTTCGCCGATGTAGTTGAAGACGTCGGCTGCAGTGACGAGCTCGAAGGATGCCTCTTTTGCCGACGCGAGGTAGCCGGTGACGTCGGCCTGTACGACGTCGTCGTAGAGACCGCGCTCACGGGCGCGGCCGACCATGTTCGCCGACAGGTCCACGCCGACCAGGCGCGCCACGCGCGGCTTGAGCTGCTCGCCCATCAGCCCCGTGCCGCAACCGAGGTCGAGCGCGCTGCGCCATTCGCGTTGCGGCAGGCCCCCGGCGAGAATGCCCGGCGCGCCGTAGCGCAGCACCTCGACCAGGTGGTCCTCGAAGCCGTCGGCGTAGCTGTCGAAGAGCGTTTGCACGTAGCGCGCCGGCGTCTGCGAAGGCGCGGCTTCGCCGGTGATGGCCGCGATGTAGTACTCGTGCAGCGGTGCATCCGCGCCGCGCTCGATCGCCTTGCGAAAGGACTCGACCGCCTCCTGCGGCCGCTGCAGGTCGCGCAGCAGCATGCCGCGCACGCTCCACGTGGACGCCAGCGCGGCATCGAGTGCCAGCGCCTTGTCCGCGCAGCGCAGCGCATCCTCGTGCCGGCCGAGTTCCGCGAGCGCCGTCGCGAGGTGGGCCCAGGCCTGGGCATCCGACGGATCGACCTCGGTTGCTTCTTCCAGCACCTCGGCCGCCTCCTCGAACCGGCCGAGCTGGATACGCGTCGCGCCCAGGTTCATCAGCGTCGACGCGCGCTGCGGCACGAAGGACAGCGAGGCCTCGAACTGCGCGTGCGCCTGTTCGTAGCGCCCGGCCTCGTAGTGGCGCACGCCGGCCAGGAAGAACTCTTTCGCGCGCTCGAAGCTCTCGTCCATCGCCGCCGATCATAGGCGGCCCGTGCCCGCCTGCGACAATCGGGCCATGAGTTTTGCGCCCCTGGCCAACGACAGCTTCCTGCGCGCCTGCCGCCGCCTGGCCACCCCGCACACGCCGGTGTGGCTGATGCGCCAGGCCGGCCGCTACCTCGAGGAATACCGCGCCACGCGCGCCCGCGCCGGCAGCTTCATGGGCCTGGCCACCAACACCGATTTCGCGACCGAGGTCACGCTGCAGCCGCTTCAGCGCTATGCGCTCGACGCCGCAATCCTGTTCTCGGACATCCTCACCGTGCCCGACGCGATGGGCCTGGGCCTGAGCTTCGAAGCGGGCGAAGGCCCGAAGTTCGCGCGGCCGCTGCGCAGCGAGCAGGACGTTGCCGCGCTGCGCGTGCCCGACATGGCCAAGCTGCGCTACGTCTTCGACGCGGTCACGTCGATCCGCCGCGCGCTCGCCGGCCGCGTGCCGCTGATCGGCTTCTCGGGCAGCCCGTGGACGCTGGCCTGCTACATGGTCGAAGGCGCGGGCTCGGACGACTACCGCCTGGTCAAGTCGATGCTGTACGCGCGGCCGGACCTCATGCACCGCATCCTCGCGACGAATGCCGATGCGGTGGCCGCCTACCTGAACGAACAGATCCGCGCCGGCGCGCAGGCCGTGATGATCTTCGACAGCTGGGGCGGCGTGCTCGCCGACGGCGCCTTCCAGGAATTCAGCCTGGCCTACACCGCCCGAGTGCTGAAGCAGCTCGTGCGCGAACACGAAGGCGAAACGATCCCGCGCATCGTGTTCACCAAGGGCGGCGGCCCCTGGCTGGCGCAGATGAAGGCGCTGGACTGCGACGTGCTCGGCGTCGATTGGACCGTGAACCTGCGCGCGGCCCGCTCGCTGGTCGGCGATTCGCACGCCCTGCAGGGCAACCTCGACCCGATGGTGCTGTTCGCGGACGGGCCCGCCATCGAAGAGCAGGCGCGCCGGGTGCTCGAAGACTTCGGCGCCCCGCACACGGGGCCCGGTACGGGGCCGTCCCACATCTTCAACCTGGGCCACGGAATCAGCCAGTTCACGCCGGCCGAGCATGTGAAGGTACTGGTAGACGCCGTACACGCACATTCACGGCGCATGCGAGGCACAAGCGCTTGAGCCGGCCCCAGTCATCAGGGTGTTCCCTAGGAGACAGGTGGCGAAAAACGTCACGCCCGCTTGACTTATGCACAAAAACCGGCAGGCGGGGGCGGCGCCCGGCGGCACTTTGCTACAAATCCGGTAGCGCTCCTAAGTGCTTGATTTTCCTTGGCTTCCCTGCGTGCGTTTTTTTCGGGGCGGAGCGCCAAGCCCTTGATTTTTCAAGCCGCCCACGGCCGCGCAGGACGGATTTCAACAAAGTTATCCACACAACAAGAGGCTACGGGCCAAACGGCTGGTAAATCAAGCACTTAGCTTCTCTTTGTAAAGCTCAACGGAAACTTCGCGCCGTTTTTCGCCCTTCCATGCTGCATCGCATCGATGTCGTCGTGCCCACGCCTGCGCACAGCAGCGCGGCTGGGCCCCTGAGTTATTCGAGTGAGCAGGCACTTGCGGCCGGAACATTGGTGCGCGTGCCGCTCGGCAAGCGCGAAGTCCTGGGCATCGTGTGGCCCCGCAGCGCAGAGGCGGACGAAAGCTTTGCAGCCAAGCCCGTGGCTGCGGTGCTGGACGGGATTTCACCGCTTTCGCCGAAGTGGCAACAACTCGTGTCTTTCGCAGCGGACTATTACCAGCGCAGCATCGGGGAGGTCGCGCTTGCGGCGTTACCGCCACAGCTGCGTGACCTCGACGCCACACAGTGGCAGCGCCGCATGAAGCGCGGGAACGCCGCGCAAGACGCCGGCGGCATCGTGAACGGCCCGCCGCTCACACCCGACCAGCGCGACGTGCTCGCGCAGCTCGAGGGCCAGGACCGGCCCTTCCTGCTGTACGGCGTGACGGGCAGCGGCAAGACCGAGGTCTACCTGCGCGCGGTGCAACGGCTGCTGGAAGCCGACGCGCAGGCGCAGGCGCTCGTGCTCGTGCCCGAGATCAACCTCACCCCGCAGCTGCAGGAGCGTTTCGCCCAGCGCTTCGGCGAAAGCGCGATCGCCTCGCTGCACAGCGGCATGACGCCGCCGCAACGCCTGCGCAACTGGCTGGCGGCGCACTCGGGCGCGGCGCGCGTGGTGCTCGGCACGCGCATGGCGGTGTTCGCCTCGATGCCAGCCCTGCGCCTGGTCGTCGTCGACGAGGAGCACGACGCCAGCTACAAGCAGCAGGAAGGCGCGCGCTACTCCGCACGCGACCTCGCGGTGCTGCGCGGCAAGTTCGAAGGCGCGCAGGTGATCCTCGGGTCCGCGACGCCGTCGCTGGAGAGCTGGCAGGCCGCCAACAAGGGCCGCTACCAGCGCCTGGCGATGGCCACGCGCGTGGGCGAAGCGCGGCTGCCCGACGTGCGCGTCGTCGACATGAACGCGCAGCCCAAGGGCGCGGTGCTGTCGCCGCCGCTGGTCGATGCGATCCAGCAGCGCGTGGCGCGCGGCGAGCAGGTGCTGCTGTTCCTCAACCGCCGCGGCTATGCCCCGGTGCTCGCATGCACGGCGTGCGAGTGGAAAAGCGACTGCCCCAATTGCAGCGCCTACCGCGTCTTCCACAAGATCGACCGCACCCTGCGCTGCCACCACTGCGGCTTCGCCGACCGCGTGCCGCGCGCCTGCCCGGTGTGCGGCAACGTGGACATCGCGCCCATCGGCCGCGGCACCGAGCAGCTGGAGGAGCACGTGGGCGAGCTGCTCGCGGGCGTGAAGCGGGCGGACGGCGAGGCGGTGCGCATCGCGCGCATGGATGCGGACAGCACGCGCCTCAAAGGCGCGCTCGAGGCGCAACTGGCGCGCATGCACGCGGGCGACGTCGACGTCCTCGTGGGCACGCAGATGGTGACCAAGGGGCACGACTTCCGCCGCATCTCGCTGGTCGCCGCGATCAACGTCGACTCGGCGCTGTTCTCCAGCGACTTCCGCGCGCCCGAGCGCCTGTTCGCGCTGCTGATGCAGGCGGCCGGCCGCGCAGGCCGCGACGCGCAGGCGGGGCACGCGAGCGAGATGTGGGTGCAGACCTGGCATCCGCAGCACGCGCTCTTCGCGGCGCTGCGCCGCCACGACTACCCGGCGTTCGCCGAGCGGCAGCTAGCCGAGCGCGAACAGGCCGGCATGCCGCCCTTCGGCTTCCAGGCGCTGGTGCGCGCCGACGCCCGCACGCAGGAAGCCGCGCAAGCGTGGCTGCACGCGGCGGCGCAGCGTGCACAGGCGATGCCCGAGCTCGGGCAGGTGGCGCTCTACTCGCCCGTGCCGGCGACGGTGCAGCGCATCGCGAACGTCGAGCGCGCGCAGATGCTGGTCGAGAGCGCCTCGCGCCCGGCGCTGCAGCGCTTCCTGGCCGCGTGGCACGGCGAGCTGCACGGGCTCAGGGAGAAGGGCCTGATCCGCTGGGCCATCGACGTGGACCCGCTCGCGATCTAGCTGCCGTTCTTCAGGCGCAAAGCCGCGTCGTACAGCTCGTTGCGCGGCGCGCCCGTGATCTCGGCGGCGAGCTTGACGGCGGTCTTCAGCGGCAGCTCGGCCAGCAGCATCGCCAGCACGCGCTGCCCTTCGTCGGCCGGTTTCGCCTCCGCTTGCGGGTGGAGCACCAGGACGAATTCGCCGCGCGTGCGTTGCGCGTCTTCCTTCAGCCACGCCGAAAGCGAGCCGCACGCCAGCGTCTCGACCTGCTCGAACTGCTTGGTCAGCTCGCGCGCGACGGTCACTTGCCGGCCGGCAAGGGGCGCCAGCGCCTCGGCCAGCGCTTCCACGCGGTGCGGCGCTTCGAGCAACACGACGGTGCGGGGCTCCGCAGAGAGCGCAGCGACGGCGGCTTCGCGCTCGCCCGCCTTGGCCGGCAGGAAGCCCGCAAACACGAACGCCCCACCCTCGGCGACGGCGCCGGCGGCGCTCAGCGCCGCCGTGACACTGCTGGCGCCGGGCACAGGGATCACGCGATGACCCGCCGCACGCACGGCCGCGACCAGGCGCGCGCCCGGGTCGCTCACCGCCGGCGTGCCCGCGTCGCTCGCATACGCGATGCGCTCGCCGGCCGCCAGGCGCTCCACCACCGCCTGCGCCGCCTGCGCCTCGTTGTGCTCGTGCACGGCAATCGTCTTCTTGCCGTCGATGCCCCACGCGCGCAGCAGCGCCTGCGTGTGCCGCGTGTCCTCGCAGGCGACGGCGTCGGCCAGCTGCAGCACGTGCAGCGCGCGCAAGCTCGTGTCGGCGAGGTTGCCGATGGGCGTGGCGACGACGTACAGCGTGCCCTGCGGATAATGCTGTGCACCGGCCGCGTCGCGCGCGGCGTTCAGGGCGGAGGCGAAAGAAGCGCTCATGGATCCTTCGAAGACGACCAAGCAGGCCGGCGACGCCGCCGAGGACCGCGCGCTCGCGCACCTCGCGGCGAACGGCCTGAAGCTGGTCGCCCGCAATTATCGGACGCCGCACCGCGGCGGCGGCGAGATCGACCTGGTGATGCGCGACGGCGACACCCTCGTGTTCGTCGAGGTGCGCCAACGCGCGTCCGGCCGCTTCGGCGGCGCCGCCGCGAGCATAGGCGCGGTGAAGCAGCGCCGCATCGTCTTCGCCGCGCGCCATTACCTCATGCGCATGCCCTCGCCGCCGCCCTGCCGCTTCGACGTCGTGAGCGTCGAGGCCGGGCGCGTCGACTGGCTGCGGGCCGCCTTCGACGCGGGTTAGGGGAAAAGGCCTCGGGTTATCATCGAAAAGCCATGCTCGAATCGCGAATCCAGCAACACTTCATCGACAGCGCCGACCTGAAGTACCAGTCGGCCGAGGCGCTGTCCAAGCCCATCGCGGCGGCCGTCCAGGCCATCCTGGCCAGCGTGACCAGCGGGGGCAAGGTTCTGGCCTGCGGCAACGGCGGCTCGGCCGCCGACGCGCAGCACTTCGCGGCGGAGTTCGTCGGCCGCTTCGAGCGGGAGCGGCCCGAACTCGGCGCCATCGCGCTGACGACCGACACGTCGATCCTCACGGCGATCGCCAACGACTACGACTACAGCGTCATCTTCTCCAAGCAGGTGCGTGCGCTGGGCCAGGGCGGCGACGTGCTGCTGGCGATCTCCACCAGCGGCAATTCGGGCAACGTCATCGCCGCCATCGAGGCCGCGCACGAGCGCGAGATGTCGGTGGTGGCGCTCACCGGCCGCGGCGGCGGCAAGATCGGGAACCTCCTGAAGGAAACCGATGTCCATATCTGCGTGCCGCACGAACGCACGGCGCGCATCCAGGAGGTGCACCTGCTGACGCTGCACTGCATCTGCGATGGCGTCGACGCGCAGCTGCTCGGAGAACAGGAACCCCCGACATGACCCGCATGACACGCACCGCCCTCGCCACGGCCTTGCTGGCCGCTTCGCTCGCGGGCGCCCTGTCGGGCTGCGCACCGCTGATCATCGGCGGCGCCGCCGTCAGCGCGATGGTGGCGGTGGACCGCCGCACGCCCGGCGCGCAGATCGAGGACGAGACCATCGAGCTGCGCGGCGGCTCGCGCGTGCGCGACGCCATGGGCGACCGCGGCCATGTCAACGTCACCAGCTACAACCGCCAGGTGCTGCTGACCGGCGAGGTGGCCAGCGAGCAGGCCAAGCAGAACGCCGAGCAGATCATCTCGCGCGTCGACAACGTCAAGGGCACGGTGAACGAGCTGGCCGTGCTGCCGCCGTCGACGCTGGGCCAGCGCTCGTCGGATGCGCTCATCACGGCCAAGGTCAAGGCCTCGCTGGTCGACGACCGCGAGCTCTACGTCGGCGCCTACAAGGTGGTGACCGAGCGCGGCGTCGTGTACCTGATGGGCCGCGTTACGCAGCGCGAGGCCGACAAGGCCACGCAGATCGCGCGCACCATCGGCGGCGTGCAGCGCGTGGTGCGCATCTTCGAGATCATCTCGGACGACGAGCTGCGCCGCATGGGCTCCGTGACGCCCGCGCCCGTGACCAATGCCTCGCCGGCGCCCGCCGCTTCCGCGCCGGCACCGGCCGCGGTTCCAGCGCCGCCGCCCCCGCCGGCCGTACAGACCGCGCCGGTGACGAGCACGCCGGCTCCGGCGGTCACGCCGCTGCCGCCGGCCCCGCGCCAGTAACGATCAGCGCAGGCGCTTGATCAGGCTGGAGGTGTCGAACCTCCTGCCGCCCATCTGCTGCACGTCGGCATAGAACTGGTCGACCAGCGCCGTGACCGGCAGGCGCGCGCCGTTGCGCTTGGCCTCTTCCAGGCACAGGCCCAGGTCCTTGCGCATCCAGTCGACCGCGAAGCCGAAGTCGAACTTGTCCTGGATCATCGTCTTGCCGCGGTTGTCCATCTGCCAGCTCTGCGCGGCGCCCTTGCCGATCACTTCCAGCACCTGCTGCATGTCCAGGCCCGCCTTCTGGCCGAAGGCGATCGCCTCCGACAGGCCTTGCACCAGGCCGGCGATGGCGATCTGGTTCACCATCTTCGCGAGCTGGCCCGAGCCGCTGCCGCCGAGCAGCGTGAAGGCGCGCGAGAACGCCATCGCCACGGGCTTGGCGGCCTCGAACGGCGCGGCATCGCCGCCGCACATCACCGTGAGCATGCCGTTCTGCGCGCCGGCCTGCCCGCCGGAGACGGGCGCGTCGACGAAGTTCAGGCCGCGCTTCTTCGCCTCGGCGTAGAGCTCGCGCGCGACGTTCGCCGACGCGGTGGTGTGGTCGACGAACGTCGCACCGGCCTTCATGCCCGCGAACGCACCGTTGTCGCCCAGGACCACCGAACGCAGGTCGTCATCGTTGCCGACGCAGCAGAAAACGATGTCGCGCCCCGCTGCGGCCTCTTTCGGCGTCGCGCCGCTCGAGCCCTTGAATTCGCCCGCCCACGCGCGTGACTTTTCCGCGCTGCGGTTGTAGACGCGCACATCGTGCCCGGCCAGCGCGAGGTGTCCCGCCATGGGATAGCCCATCACGCCCAGTCCGAGAAAAGCCACGGAGCGCGCCGGGGTGGGCTCGTAGGTCTTGGGGTTCGTGGACGCCATCGTGACTTCTCCTTCGATTTGTGTTCCGGCATTCTAGGGAAGGCCCCATGCCGCCGTGCTTTGTGCTTATCGTATGGTCGAGCTGTCCGTTGGGGGCTCTCACGAGGAGAACTGCAATGCAGAAGTGGGCGGCCGGCTTTGCGCTGGCTTTGGGTACTTTCGTTGGCGCGGCGCAGGCCGCGCAGGTGGTGGTGGGGCAGGTCGCGCCGTTCTCCGGCATCGACGGCAACCAGGCCAAGGCCTATGCGGCCGGCATGCAGGTGGCGTTCAACGCCGCCAACAAGTCCGGGATCAACGGCAACACGATCACGCTGGTGCGAAAGGACGACGCCGGCAAGCCCGAAGAGACGCTGCGCCTCACGCAGGAACTCATCGACCAGGACAAGGCGACGTTGCTCGCGGGCTACTTCGGCATCGCGAACATCGAGACCATCGCGCGTTCGGGCGTGCTGGACAAGAACCGCATCGCGCTGGTCGGCTGGCGCGCCGCGCAGATCCGGCCCGAAACGCAGAACCTCTTCAACGTGCGCGCCAGCCTGCGCGACGAGATGTTCAAGGTTTCGGAACACCTCGGCACGATGGGCATCACCAAGCTGGGGATCATGTACGAGCAGGGCCCCGGCGGCGTCGCGCTCATGACCTCCGCCGGCGAGGCGGCGCAGAAGGCCAAGGTCACGATCGCCGCGATGGCGGGGTACCCCGCCGGCACGGCCAACGTGCAGCAGGCGGTACAGGCGATGATCAAGGTGCAGCCGCAGGCGATCATGATGGTCGCGTCGGGTGCCGCCGCCGCCGCGTTCGTCGAACAGTACCGCGCAGCCGGCGGCCATGCCGCGCTGTTCGCCAATTCCGGCGTCGATCCGGAACAGCTCGGCTCCAAGCTCAAGGACGAACAGGTGCAGGGCATCTCGATCGCGCAGGCCGTGCCCAGCCCCTTCAAGATGTCCAGCAAGATCGGCAAGGAATTCGCCGATGCGGTCGCGAAGGCCGGCACGCTCGAAGTGCCGGTGAGCTACGCGATGATGGAAGGCTACATCGCCGGCAAGGTGATCATCGAGGCCGTGCGCCGCCAGGGCAAGGAGGTCAGCCGCGACAAGACCATCGAGGCGCTGGGCCGCATGGACTACTACGACATGGGCGGCTACTCGGTGGCGTACCGGCCGGACATCCGCGCGGGCTCGAAGTTCGTCGAGATGACGATCCTGGGCGGCAAGGGGAAGGTGCGGCAGTAAGCGCCGCGGCCATGAAAAAGGGCGCCGGAAGGCGCCCTTTTCGTTGCGGCGGATCGCTCAGACGATCGCGAAGTTCTCGGTGCCCGCCGACAGGTCGGACGACTTCGCGCGCTGCGAGTTCAGCTTGATCTGCAGGCGCAGGTCGTTCATCGAGTCCGCATTGCGCAGCGCATCCTCGAACGTGATGATGTTGTTCTCGAAGGCGTCGAAGAGGGCCTGGTCGAAGGTCTGCATGCCCAGGTTGCGGCTCTTCTTCATGATCTCCTTGATCTCGGACACTTCGCCCTTGAAGATCAGGTCGGAGATGAGCGGGGAGTTCAGCATGATCTCCACCACCGCCTGGCGGCCCTTGCCGTCCTGCTTGGGCACGAGGCGCTGCGACACGAAGGACTTGAGGTTGAGCGACAGGTCCATCAGCAGCTGCGGCCGGCGCTCTTCCGGGAAGAAGTTGATCACGCGGTCCAGCGCCTGGTTGGCGCTGTTGGCGTGCAGCGTGGCCATGCACAGGTGACCGGTTTCGGCGAAGGCGATGGCGTGTTCCATCGTCTCGCGGTCGCGGATTTCGCCCATCAGGATCACGTCGGGCGCCTGGCGCAGCGTGTTCTTCAGCGCCGCTTCCCAGTTGTCGGTGTCCAGGCCCACTTCGCGCTGCGTCACCACGCAGTTCTTGTGCGGGTGGACGAATTCCACCGGGTCCTCGATCGTGATGATGTGGCCCTGGCTGTTCTCGTTGCGCCAGTCGATCATGGCCGCGAGCGTGGTCGACTTGCCCGAGCCCGTCGCGCCCACCAGCACCACCAGCCCGCGCTTCGACATCACCACTTCCTTGAGCACCTGCGGCACGCCCAGGCCGTCGATGGTCGGCAGGTTCGTCGGGATCACCCGCAGCACCATGCCCACCTTGCCCTGCTGCACGAAGGCGTTGACGCGGAAGCGGCCGATGCCGGGCGGCGAGATGGCGAAGTTGCACTCCTTGGTGCGCTCGAACTCGGAAGCCTGCTTGTCGTTCATGATCGAACGCGCCAGAGCCAGCGTGTGCGCCGCCGTCAGCGGCTGCGGCGACACCTTGGTGACTTTGCCGTCGACCTTGATGGCCGGCGGGAAGTCGCCCGTGATGAACAGGTCGGACCCGTTGCGGCTGACCATGAGCTTGAGCAGGTCGTTGATGAATTTCGATGCCTGGTCGCGTTCCATGACGGTCCTTCTCTAGAAATCAACCCGGGAAGTTCTCGGGGATCTTGGCCTTGCTGCGCGCTTCGGCCGGGCTGATGACGTTGCGCTTGACCAGGTCCGACAGGTTCTGGTCCAGGGTCTGCATGCCGAAGCTGTTGCCGGTCTGGATGGCGGAGTACATCTGCGCCACCTTCGCTTCGCGGATCAGGTTGCGGATGGCCGAGGTGCCCAGCATGATCTCGTGCGCCGCCACGCGGCCCGCGCCGTCCTTGGTCTTGCACAGCGTCTGCGACACGACGGCCTGTAGCGATTCGGACAGCATCGCGCGGATCATTTCCTTTTCTTCCGCGGGGAACACGTCGATGATCCGGTCGATGGTCTTGGCGGCCGACGAGGTGTGCAGCGTGCCGAACACCAGGTGGCCCGTCTCCGCGGCGGACATCGCGAGGCGAATCGTCTCCAGGTCGCGCATTTCGCCCACCAGGATGCAGTCCGGGTCCTCGCGCAGCGCCGACTTCAGCGCGGCCTGGAACGACAGCGTCATCGGCCCGACCTCGCGCTGGTTCACCAGGCACTTCTTCGACTCGTGCACGAATTCGATCGGGTCTTCCACCGTGAGGATGTGCCCGTACTCGGTTTCGTTCAGGTGGTTGATCATGGCCGCGAGCGTGGTCGACTTGCCCGAGCCCGTGGGGCCCGTCACCAGCACCATCCCGCGCGGCTTGAGCGCGAGGTCCTGGAAGATCTTGGGCGCGTTGAGCTGCTCCAGCGACAGGATCTTCGACGGAATCGTCCGGAAGACGGCGCCGGCGCCGCGGTTCTGGTTGAAGGCGTTGACGCGGAAGCGCGCCAGGCCGTCGATCTCGAACGAGAAGTCGCACTCGAGGAATTCCTCGTACTGCTTGCGCTGCGTGTCGTTCATGATGTCGTACACCATGGAGTGCACGGCCTTGTGGTCGAGCGCGTCGACGTTGATGCGCCGCACGTCGCCATGCACGCGGATCATGGGCGGGAGGCCGGCGGACAGGTGCAGGTCCGAGGCCTTGTTCTTGACGCTGAACGCCAACAGCTGGGTAATATCCACAAATCCCTCTTCGATGACCAGCCGGCCGCCAGACGGCGCGACCGTGCCTGAACCATTATGACCACGATTGCAGACAACCTCCAGCGTGTCCGGGAGAGGGTCTCCACCGCCTGTGCGGGCGCCCAACGCCGCGTGGAAGATGTCACGCTGCTGGCGGTGGCCAAGACCTTCGGGCCCGAAGCGGTGCGCGAGGCCTTCGCCGCCGGGCAGCGCGCCTTCGGCGAGAACTACATCCAGGAAGCGGTGGAGAAGGCCGCCCTGCTGGCCGACCTGCCGATCGAGTGGCATTGCATCGGCCCGATCCAGAGCAACAAGACGCGCCTGGTGGCCGCGCATTTCGCCTGGGCGCAGACCGTGGACCGCCTGAAGATCGCGCAGCGCCTGTCGGAGCAGCGGCCCGAAGGCCTGCCGCCGCTGCAGGTGTGCATCCAGGTCAACATCGATGGCGGCCCGTCCAAGTCGGGCGTGCCGCCGCAGGAAGCGTTGGCGCTGGCGCGGGAAGTGGCGCAGCTGCCACGGCTGAAGCTGCGCGGGCTGATGACGATCCCCGAACCGGCCGCGGACTTCGCCGCCCAGAAGGCCGTCCACGCCCGCGCGCGTGCGCTCTTCGACGAGCTGCGCGGCGCCGGGCTGGCGCTGGACACGCTGTCCATGGGCATGACCGCCGACCTCGAGGCGGCCATCGCCGCCGGCAGCACGATGGTGCGGGTGGGGACCGCTATTTTTGGGGCGCGGCCATCGGCTTGATGTCGCCGCAGTCGGCGCCCAGCCAGCGGCCCGAGCCCTGCATGTTCACCGTCTCGGGCTTGCCCTGCACCTGGGTGTGCACCACCATCTTCATCTGGTAGGCCTCGGGCCCCTGGAAGGTCACCTCGCCCTCGCCGCTGGACGGCGGGTTGGTGCAGGTGAAGGCCATCTTCATCGTGTTGCCCGTCATCTGCTGGCGCGTGGTCTTGCAGTCGCCGCGCTGCGACGGGATCTCCCTGCGCTCGGCCATCTCCTTGCTCATGCAGAACTTCACGGTCATGCCGCCGCCGGAGCCGCCGCCCATGCTCATGCCGCGCTGCTTCATCATGTCCTCGACCATCTTGCGCTGCTCGGGCGGCATGTTGGCCATCTGCTGCTGCATCTGCGCCATGCCCTGCTCCATCTGGCCGCTGGACGATTGCATCTTGTTCGAGATTTCCCACAGCCCCGGCTTCATGGACTGCGCGAATGCGAACGGTGCGGCCGCCAGCAGTGCGGCCGCGGCGAGAAGGCGCTTGGTCATGGGATCCCCCGAATACGAAGACGCGAATTCTGCGCCCGCCGCGTGCCTGCGCGAAATCCGCGCTAACCCCGTGTGTGTCAGGCCAGCGACGCCTGCCGCACGGCGTGTTCCCAGCGCTGCATGAGCTCGCCGGCGCGGGCGCGGTCCAGCGCCGGCGTGAAGCGGCGCTCGACGCGCCATTGCGCGGACAGCTCGTCGACGCCGCGCCAGACGCCGCTGGACAGGCCCGCCAGGTACGCCGCACCCAGCGCCGTGGTTTCGGTCACGGCCGGCCGCACGACGGGGATGCCCAGCAGGTCGGCCTGGAACTGCATCAGCAGGTCGTTCACCGCCGCGCCGCCGTCCACGCGCAATTCGCTCACGGGCGCCGCGCCGGCGGCCACCGCGTCGCGGCTCATGGCCTGCAGCAGCGCCGTGCTCTGGTAGGCGATGCTCTCCAGGGCCGCCCGCGCGATGTGGGCCACGGTGGTGCCGCGCGACAGGCCCGTGATCGTGCCGCGGGCATCGGGCTTCCAGTAGGGCGCGCCCAGGCCCGTGAAGGCCGGCACCATCATCACGCCACCGGCGTCGGGCACGCTCTCGGCCAGCGACTGCACCTGCGCACTGCTGGAGATCGCCTTCAGCCCGTCGCGCAGCCATTGCACGACCGCGCCGCCGACGAACACGCTGCCTTCCAGCGCGTACTCGGGCTGCGCGCCCAGCTGCGCGGCGCTGGTGGTGAGCAGGCCGTTTTGCGACTGCTGGAATTTCGCGCCGGTGTTCATCAGCAGGAAGCAGCCGGTGCCGTAGGTGTTCTTGGCCATGCCTTCGCGAAAGCACGCCTGCCCGAAGAGCGCGGCCTGCTGGTCGCCCGCGACGCCGCCGATGGCGATGGGCGCGCCCAGCACCGAGGCCAGCGTTTCGCCGTAGGCCGCCGACGACGGCAGCACCTTCGGCATCAGCGACGAAGGAACGCCGAACAGCGCCAGCAGCTCTTCGTCCCAGCGGTTCTCGCGCACGTTGAACAGCATGGTGCGCGACGCGTTCGTCACGTCGGTGGCATGCAGCGCCCCGCCCGTGAGCTGCCACATCAGCCATGTGTCCACGGTGCCGAACGCCAGTTCGCCGCGCTCGGCCTGGGCGCGCGCGCCGGACACGTTCTCCAACAGCCACGCGGCCTTGGTCGCGCTGAAGTACGAGTCGACCAGCAGGCCCGTGCGTTCACGGATCAAGGCCTCCTTGCCGTCCTTGCGCAGCTTCGCGCACATCGGTTCGCCGCGCCGGTCCTGCCACACGATCGCGTGGTGGATCGGCTGGCCGGTCTTGCGGTTCCACAGCAACGTGGTCTCGCGCTGGTTGGTGATGCCGATGGCGCGGATCGCCCTGGCGTCGACCTTCGCCTGCGCCAGCGCCGCCTTCGCGGTGGCCAGCTGCGTGCGCCAGATCTCGCGCGGGTCGTGCTCGACCCAGCCGGGTTGCGGGTAGATCTGGGGCAGCTCCTCCTGCGCCAGGGCGACGATGCGGCCGCCGGCGTCGAAGACGATGCTGCGGGAGCTGGATGTGCCCTGGTCCAGGGCGAGCAGGTAGGTCGTCATGGGCGCGATTGTGGCGAGGCCCGCGCCGGCGCGGTGTTGTCCTACTTGCCCATGGGGGTGCCGTCCTACAAGGGCAAACCGTAACGAGGTGTACGGTTGAGGCGGGATGTCGTTGGGAGCACAACATGAACGAGCGCGTGGTGGGCCCGATCAAGGGCTATTACATCGCCAGCTATGCCTGCGAGATGGGCGAACTCGGTGACCGCTACCTGGGGTTCGCCAAGCTCTGCCTGGCCCGGCCCGAGGACTACTGGCAAGCCCGCGCCTGCGCGAAGTTCAGCTCGGAACACCTGGCCGATTCGCCGGAGCATGCGATGGAAACCGCGGAAACGCGCGCCCGCATGCAGATCGCGAACATGTCCGCGCACGCGCGCTAGCGCGCCAGCGGCAGGCGCGTGGTGCTCTTGACCTCTTCCATCACGGCATAGGTGCGCGTCTCGCGCACGCCGGGCAGCTGCCACAGCACCGTGCCCGCGAATTCGCGGTAGGCCTGCATGTCCGCCATGCGCGTCTTGAGCAGGTAGTCGAAGCCGCCCGCCACCATGTGGCACTCCATGATCTCGCCGCGCACCTGCACCGCGGCGTTGAAGGCCTCGAACACATTGGGCGTCGTGCGATCCAGCAGCACCTCCACGAACACCAGCATGCCGGCGCCCAGCTTCAGCGGGTTCAGCCGCGCCTCGTAGCCCAGGATGTAGCCCTCGCGCGTCAGGCGCTGCACGCGCGCCAGCACCGCCGTCGGTGAGAGCGCCACCGCCTCGGCCAGCTTCAGGTTGGACAGGCGACCGTCGCGCTGCAGGACGTCCAGGATTTTCAGGTCGATCTTGTCCAGATCGGAGGTTTCGGCGGCCATCGATAGTGAATCATTCGTCCGATTCCCGGAATTTAGCGCAAAACTCACCACGGAAACCGGGACGATACCGGCATGGACACCCCTGCCCCGCCGGAGGCCCAGCGCCTGCCCACCCCCTACCGACCCGAAGCCGACGTGGTGCGCCACCGGCTCGCCTCGCTCGAAGCCGCGCTGAATTGGCCCGCCGCGGCGGAAAACGCCAAACCCTGGGTCGCCGCCGTGCGCAGGAACCCGCCGCCGTTCTGGGCGATGGAAAGCCTGCTGAAGGAATACCCGATCTCCTCGGCCGAGGGCCTGGCGCTGATGCGGCTGGCCGAGGCGCTGCTGCGCGTGCCGGACGCGGAAACCGCGATCGCGCTCACGGCGGACCAACTGGGGCGCGCGGACTTCGAGGGCGCGGCCGACGGCGCGCTGGCGCGCCTGTCGCAGGCGGCGATCTCCATGTCCAAGAAACTGCTGCCGCATGAAACCGAGCCGGGGCTTCTCGGCCGCCTGGGCGCACGCACCGTCGTCGCCGCCACGTTGCGCGCCGTGCAGCTGCTCGGCCGCCAGTTCGTGCTGGGACAGGACATCGTCGAGGCGATGGATGCCGCGAACGACGCGCGCCGCGACCTGCCGAACCTGCGCTTCTCGTTCGACATGCTGGGCGAAGGCGCACGCACCGAACACGATGCGCAGCGCTACCTCGCGAGCTACACGCACGCGATCGAGGCGATCGCCTCGCGCGCCGACGCGCGCGGGCCGGTCGAACGCAACGACGGCATCTCGATCAAGCTGTCGGCGCTGCACCCGCGCTACGAAGCCCTGCAGCGCGACCGCGTGCTGGGCGAACTCGTGCCGCGCGTGTGGCAGCTGGCGCAGCAGGCCGCGCGCGCCAACATCAACCTCACCATCGACGCCGAGGAAGTCGACCGCCTCGAGATTTCGCTGGACGTGTTCGAGGCGCTCGCGGCGCAGGTGGCCCGCCACCATCCGCAGTGGCAGGGCTTCGGCCTGGCGCTGCAGGCCTACCAGACGCGCGCGCTGGAGCTGATCGAATCGGTGGCCGGCATCGCGCGCCGCCACGGCATCCGCCTGATGTGCCGCCTGGTCAAGGGCGCCTACTGGGATGCGGAGATCAAGCGCGCGCAGGAGATGGGGCTGCCGCACTACCCGGTGTTCACGCACAAGCACCACACCGACGTCTCCTACCTGGCTTGCGCGCGCGCCTTGTTCGCGGCGCAGGACGTGATCTACCCGCAGTTCGCCACGCACAACGCCGGCACCCTCGCGGCCATCGTGCAGATGGCGCGCGCGGCTGGCGCGACGTTCGAGCTGCAGCGCCTGCACGGCATGGGCGAAGGCATCTACCGCGAAGTGCTCAAGGACCCCGGGCTCGCCTGCCGCGTGTACGCGCCGGTCGGCCAGCACCGCGACCTGCTCGCCTACCTGGTGCGCCGCCTGCTGGAGAACGGCGCGAATTCCTCCTTCGTGCACCAGCTGGCGGACGAATCCGTGGGCATGGACGAACTGCTGGACTCGCCGCTGCACCTGGAGGCGAAGCGGTCGCTGCCCCTGCCGCCGCAGCTGTATGGCGCGGACCGCGCGAACAGCACCGGCGCGGACCTCACCGTGCCGCAGATGCGCGCGCCGCTGCTCGAGGCGTACGCGACGACGCCCGTCGCGGCTGTCGCCGAATTCGACCCGGCGCGCACGGCCGACGCCGTGCAGAGCTCGCTCGCCGCCTTCCACGGCTGGGCCGACACGCCGGTGGCCAGCCGCGCGCGCATCCTGCGCGCTGCCGCCGACGCGATGGACGAGCGCCTGCCGCAGCTGTGCGCGGTGATCGTCAAGGAAGCGGCCAAGACCTGGGGCGACGCCGTGGCCGAGGTGCGCGAGGCCGTGGACTTCCTGCGCTACTACGCCAACGAGGCCGAGCGCATCATGCAGCCGGCCGACCTGCCGGGCCCCACGGGCGAGAGCAACGTGCTGCGCCTGCTGCCGCGCGGGCCGTGGGTGTGCATCAGCCCGTGGAACTTCCCGCTTGCGATCTTCACGGGGCAGGTCGCCGCCGCGCTCGCCACCGGGAACACGGTGCTGGCCAAGCCCGCCGAACAGACACCGGCCATCGCGCTCGAAGCGGTGAAGCTGCTGCACGCCGCGGGCGTGCCGCGCGACGCGCTGCAACTGCTGCACGGGCCCGGCGAAACGGTCGGCGCCGCGCTGGTCGAACATCCGCGCATCGCCGGTGTCGTCTTCACCGGGTCCACGCAGGTGGCGAAGATCATCAACCGCACGCTCGCCGCCAAGGACGGGCCCATCGTGCCGCTCATCGCCGAGACCGGCGGCATCAACGCGATGGTGGTCGACTCCACCGCCCTGCCCGAGCAGGTCGCGGACGCGGTCGTGCAAAGCGCCTTCCGCTCCGCGGGCCAGCGCTGCTCGGCGCTGCGCCTGCTGTGCGTGCACGAAGGCATCGCCGACGGCGTGATCGAGATGATCCAGGGCGCGGCGCGCGAACTTGTCACCGGCGACCCGGCGCAACTGCGCACCGACGTCGGCCCGGTGATCGACGGCGAGGCGTGGGAAAACCTGATGCGCCACGTCAAGCGCCTGCACGCCGAGGCGCGCCCCTTGCTGCCGCCGAGCGCGTTCGCGCCCGGTTCGCGGCTGATCGCGCCGCAGGCATTCGAAGTGAAGTCCGTCGCCGACGTGAAGCAGGAGATCTTCGGCCCGGTGCTGCACATCGTGCGCTGGAAGGGCGACCCGCAGGCGTTGATCGACGAGATCAATGCGCTCGGCTATGGCCTGACGCTGGGCATCCAGACGCGCATCGACACGCGCGCGGATGCGCTCGCGTGCCGCGCGCGCTGTGGCAACGTTTATGTGAACCGGAACATCATCGGCGCCGTGGTGGGCGTGCAGCCCTTCGGCGGCGAAGGCTTGTCGGGCACCGGCCCGAAAGCCGGCGGCCCGCACTACCTGTACCGTTTCTGCGCGGAGCAGACGGTCACGATCAACACCACCGCCGCCGGCGGCAACGTGGCGTTGCTCGCGTAGCGATTAACCCATCTGCAGCTGCTTTTTCAGCTGCGAGGCCTGCTGGTGCGTGCGCTCGATGGCCTGCTTCAGCTGCGGGTCGACGTTGCCCGCCTGCTTGCAGGCCTGCAACGCGCGGTCGGCCGCCTGCTCCAGCTGCATGACGGGATCGCGCAGCTGCGACGCGTCGCCCTGCTGCTGCGAACTGCCGGAGCTGCAGGCCTGCTGGGCCTGGCGCGCCTGCTGGTGCAGGGCCTCGACCGATTGCTGCAGCTGGCCGGGCGCGGCCTTCGCCGCGCGCTTGGCTTCGTCGGCCGCTTCCTCGATGCCGTCGATGCGTTGCTTGATGTCGTTGATCTGCATGAGTACTCTCCTTGTTGGGGAGAGCGCAGCGTACGCAGCGCGAGGCTCAGCGTGGCGTAGGACGTGGACTCCTTTGCGTCCTTACGGCTGGGGCACCGGCTCGCGCATCGTCACGAACTCTTCTGCCGCCGTGGGGTGGATGCCGATCGTCGCGTCGAACACCGCCTTGGTCGCGCCGGCCTTCATCGCCACCGCGAAGCCCTGCACGATCTCGCCGGCATCGGCGCCGACCATGTGCAGGCCGACGACGCGGTCGGTCTCGTCCTCGACCACCAGCTTCATCAGCGTGCGCTCGCTGTTGCCGGACAAGGTGTGCTTGAGCGCCTTGAACTCGCTGCGGTAGATGCGCACCTTGTCGAACAGCTGGCGCGCGCGGGCTTCGGAGTAGCCGACGGTGCCGATGCTGGGCGTGGTGAACACCGCCGTCGGCACGTACTCGTAGGACATGCGGCGCTGGCCGTCGCCGAACAGGTGGTCGACCAGCGCCATCGCTTCGGCGAGCGCCACGGGCGTGAGCTGGAGGCGGGCGGTCACGTCGCCGACGGCATGGATGGACGGCACGTTGGTGGTGCCGTGGCGGTCGACGACGATCGCATCGTTGACGCCCTGCGACACCCCGGCGCCGCCCAGGCCCAGGCCCGCCACGTTCGGCACGCGGCCCGTCGCATACAGCACCGCGTCGACCTCCACGCGCCGGCCGTCGACCAGCGACACCGCCAGGCCCGCCGCGCCCTTGTCGATGCGCGCGACGTCCGCGCCCGTGTGCAGCTCGACCCCGTGCTTGCGCATCTCCTGCGCCACGTGCGCGCGCACGTCGTCGTCGAACCCGCGCAGCACCTGCTCGCCGCGGTACAGCTGCGTGACGCGCGCGGCGAGGCCGTTGAAGATCGACGCGAACTCGCAGGCGATGTAGCCGCCGCCCACCACCATCAGGCGCTTCGGGAAGGGATCGATGTCGAACATGCCGTCGGAGGTGACGACGTGCTCGCGGCCCGGGAATTCCGGCACGCTCGGGCGGCCGCCCGTCGCCACCAGGATGTGGCGGGCGGTGACGTGCTCGTCGCCTTGCGCGGTGGTGACCTGCACGCCGTGGGCGCCGGTGAGGCGCGCCCAGCCGTTCACCAGTTTCGCGCCGGCGCCGGCCAGCAGTTGCGCATACACGCCGTTCAGGCGCGCGATCTCCCGGGCGCGGTTGGCGCGCAGCTTGGCCCAGTCGAACTGGGGCTGCCCGGCGTTCCAGCCGAAGCCCGCGGCGTCGCGGAAGTCCTCGGCGTAGTGCGCCGCGTAGCTGTACAGCTTCTTGGGGATGCAGCCGACGTTGACGCAGGTGCCGCCCAGCTGCGCGGCCTCGACGACGACGACGCGCGCGCCGCGCTGCGCCGCCATGCGCGCCGCGCGCACGCCGCCGCTGCCGGCGCCGATGACCAACAGGTCGCAATCGAAATCGGCCATTCGAATCCCTCCACGCGAAGATGGGGGATTGTCGGCGCAGGCGGGGAAACCTTGCCGGCGCGGGCCTAACGCGGGGCCGTGCCGACCTGGAAGCGGAAGGTGGCGCCCTCGCCGGGCCGCGAGCTCGCCCACACGCGCCCGCCGTGGCGCTGCGCGATGCGGTGCACGATCGCCAGGCCCATGCCGGTGCCCGTGAACTCCTGCGCGCCGTGCAGGCGCTGGAACGGCAGGAACAGCTTGTCGGCGTACTCGGGATCGAAGCCGGCGCCGTCGTCCTCGACCACGAACACGGGCCCGCCTTCGCCGGCTTCGGCGCGGAAGGCGATGCGCGCCTCGCTGCGGCGCGAGGTGAACTTCCACGCGTTGTCCAGGAGGTTGTCCACCAGCAGCGCGAGCAGGCGCGCATCCCCCTGCACGCGCGGCGTGTCCTCGATCGCGGCCTGCACGCGCCGAGCCGGCTCGCGCTCGCGGATGCGCTCGAGCCATGCGCGCGCCAGTGCCGACAGGTCCACGCTGGCCTGCTGCAAGGGCTCCTGCGACAGGTTCGCCAGCGACAGCAGCGCGTCGGTCAGGTCGGACATCGAGTGCACGCCCGCGCGCACCCGGTTCAGGTAATGGCGGGCGCGCTCGTCCAGCCGGTCGCCCAGCAGCAGCTCGAGCTGGCGCGCGAAGCCGTCGGTGCTGGCCAGCGGGCCGCGCAGGTCGTGCGCCAGCGAGTAGGCGAAGATGCGCAGCTGCGCGTTGCTCTCCTCCAGCTGCGCCGTGCGCCGCACGATGCGCGCCTCGAGCTCCTCGTTGACGCGGGCCAGCTCGCGCGCCTGGTCGCGGATGCGCTGCTGGTCGCGCTCGTGCTCCGTCAGGTCCTCGACGATGGACACGAAGTACGGCGCCGTGAGCTCGCTGCGCACCAGCGTGACCGACACCCGCGCCGGCCAGACCTCGCCGCCCTTGCGCATGAATTCGCGGCGCGCGGTGTAGGAGAAGATGCGCCCGTCCAGCAGCGCCTGCACGTCGCGCACGCGCGAGGCGCCCCGGTCGGCCAGCAGGTCGTCGGCCGACATCGCCAGCAGTTCCTCGCGCGAGTAGCCGTGCATGCGGCACAGCGTCTCGTTCACGCGCACGATGCGCCCGTCCAGCCCGATGTGCAGGATGCCGAGCGCGGCGCGCTCGAAGGTGGCGCGGTAGCGCTCCTCGCTTTCGCGCTGCGCCTCCTCGGCCAGCTTGCGCTGCGTGATGTCCTGCACCTGGAGCAGGAAGCGCCAGGGCTGCCCCACCTCGTCGTGCACCAGGCTGCAGCTGATGTGCGTCCACACGATGCGGCCCGTGCGGTGCAAGTAGCGCTTGTCACGCTCGTAGCTGGGGAAGGCGCCCGAGAGCATCAGCGCGCGCAGGCGGCGGTCCTCCTCGACGTCGTCGGGATGGCTGATCTCGATGGCCGACCTCCCGATGAGTTCGGCCTCGCGGAAGCCGAACATCTCGCACAGCGCGTGGTTCACGCGTTCGCCGCGCGAATCCAGGTCGAGCAGCGCCATGCCGATCGGCGAGAACTCGAAGGCGGCGGCGAACTGCCCGCTGGCCGAAGCCGCCGGCGGCGCCGCGTGTGGAAAGCGTGAGACGGAACCCATCGGCCGATTGGGCCCGAATCGGCGCCGCGCGGCAAGGCCGAGGCGGGGCCGTCGGCCCCGTCCGACAGGCGCGCTGCCCGGCAGACGACCGCCGCGCCGCGCCCCGCGCACCACACTGTCGCAACCCCAAACGGAGAACACCATGGCCTACAGCAGCATCCTCGGCGCGGAAAAGGCGCCCGCCCACCCGTCCGGCCGCGATGCCGACGCACTGGGCCCCAGCGACAACTCAGACAGCGGCAGCGACGCCATCGGCACGTTCGAGGCGCACGCCGACAGCGACGCCGTCGGCACGGGCGAACGCGGCGCGGTCACGCCCGACTCGGAAGGCCGCGAAGGCGGCGACATCCTGCCCGACCATGTGATCGTGGCGAGCGCCGAGGAGCAGGCGCTGCAGTCGGGCGAGGGCTTCCCGGATGCCGACGTCGATGCCGACGAGCTCACGGACCTCGACGCCGACGTCGACGCGGACGCCGAAAGCCGCTAGCGCGCCAGCGTCGAGGCGCCGAACAGGCTGGCGACGAATTCCACCGCCAATTCCGCCGTGCGGTTGCGCACGTCCAGCGCCGGGTTGATCTCGACCACGTCGAGCGACCCGAGCCGCCCCGTGTCCGCGATCATTTCCATGCACAGCTGCATCTCGCGGTAGGTCGGCCCGCCGCGCACGCCCGTGCCCACCCCCGGCGCGTCCATCGGGTCGAGGCAATCGAGGTCGAAGCTCACGTGCAGGTGCGTGGCGTCGTCCACGTCGTGCAGGGCCTCGATCATGGTGTTGCGCATGCCGTGCTCGTCGATGTGCCGCATGTCGAACACGGACAGCTCCAGCGCCTGGATGGCCTGCTTCTCGTCGGCATCCACGCTGCGGATACCGATGAAGTCGATGTCGTCGCGCGTCAGCGCCTGCGGCTCGCCGCTCCAGCCGACCAGCTGCTTCGGCCCTTCGCCCAGCAGGCACGACACCGGCATGCCGTGCAGGTTGCCCGAGGGGCTGATGGTGGGGTTGTTGACGTCGCTGTGCGCGTCGAGCCAGATCACGCGCAGCTTCTTCTTGGCATAGCGGCAGTGGCGCGCGACGGCGCTGATGGAGCCGATGGCCAGGCAATGGTCGCCGCCCATGAGCAACGGCACCTGCCCGGCGGCGAGCACGGCCGCGACTCGGTCGAACACGCTGCGGTTCCACGCGACCACTTCCTCCAGGTGCCGGATGCCGCCCTGCGGCGGCAGCCACGGCGTCGGCGGGCCCGCGAGGTTGCCGTGGTCGATGACCTTGAGCTTCATCGCCACCAGCGCGTCGTAGATGCCGGCCACCCGCAGCGCGTCGGGCCCCATGCCCGCGCCGCGCACGCTGGCGCCCACGTCCGTGGGGGCGCCGATCAAACTCACCGTCTTCATCGTCTGGCTCTTCCGTCCGGGTGTCTTTGCTACCGAGTGCGTCCATCCTAACCAATGCCGCGCTTCCGTTGCCGAGAATGGCCGTCCACCCCCATGAGGATCACATGCTGGCCATGAACTACCGCGGGCCCTACCGCGTGCGCGTCGCGCACAAGCAGGAGCCCGAGATCGAACACCCCAACGATGCGATCGTGCGCGTGACGCGCTCGTGCATCTGCGGCTCCGACCTGCACCTGTACCACGGCCTCGTGCCCGACACCCGCGTGGGCATGACCTTCGGCCACGAGTTCACGGGCATCGTCGAGGCCGTCGGCCCGTCCGTGCAGAACCTGAAGAAGGGCGACCACGTGCTGGTGCCCTTCAACATCTTCTGCGGCACGTGCTTCTTCTGCCAGAAGGAGCTGTACAGCAACTGCCACAACGTCAACCCGCAGGCCACCGCCGCGGGCGGCATCTTCGGCTACTCGCACACCACCGGTGGCTACGACGGCGGCCAGGCGGAATTCGTGCGCGTGCCGATGGCCGACGTGGGCCCGACCATCATCCCCGACTGGATGGACGTCGAGGACGCGGCGCTGCTCACGGACGTCTGCCCCACGGGCTACCAGGCCGCCGAGATGGGCGATATCCGGCAAGGCGACACCGTCGTGGTGTTCGGCGCCGGGCCCATCGGCCTGCTGGCCGCGAAATCCTCGTGGCTGATGGGCGCAGGCCGCGTGATCGTGGTCGACCACCTCGACTACCGCCTAGAGTTCGCCAAGCGCTGGGCCCAGTGCGAGGTCGTCGACTTCCGCGAGGTCGGCGACATGGCGATGCACATCAAGCGCATGACCGACTGGCTGGGCGCCGACGTCTGCATCGACGCCGTCGGGGCCGAGGCAATGGGCAGCGCGCTGCAGCACCTCACCGGCGTCAAGCTCAAGTTGCAGGCGGGCGCGGCCACGGCCCTGCACTGGGCGATCAACTCCGTGCGCAAGGGCGGCACGGTGTCCATCGTCGGCGTGTACGGGCCCACGTTCAACATGGTCCCGATCGGCAACGTGGTGAACAAGGGCCTGACGCTGCGCGCCAACCAGGCGTCCGTGAAGCGCCACCTGCCACGGCTGATCGAGCACGTGAAGGCGGGGCGCCTCAAGCCCAGCGAGATCATCACGCACCGCTTCGCTCTGGAGGACGTGCCCGACGCGTACCACATGTTCTCGAGCAAGCTCGACGGCATCATCAAGCCCATCATCGTGCCGCGCGGCGCGGCGGTGCATTGAAGGAGGGCGCCATGGACGTCACCACCACCCCTTCGACCGCCAACGGCGCACCCACGTACGTGGAGCGCACCGACCCCACCGAGCGCCAGCAGCGGCATCGCGACACCGCGCACATCGACGGCTGGGGCGCCGACGCGGACCCGGCCAACCGCCCCGCGGTGCCGAAGGAGCGCACGCCGCCGCGCCTGGAAGGCGTGCATTGGCACGAGCCCGAGCGCCAGCGCCCGGCGCCGCACCGCATCCACCACTCCACGGAGAGGCCCGGCATCACGCCGGTGTTCGGCACCAGCGTCGGGCCTTCGGGCGTGTCGGGGCTGATGCGCGACGCCGCCTTCCGCTACAGCGAGAACGACATCCGCCACTGGCTGATCTTGCTGGGCGCCGACCGCATCAACATGGTCGAGGGCCTGCTCGACGACCTCGCGCACGGGCACGTGCCCAACCTCTGGAAGGAGATGGGGCTGGCCTCCGAGTGGCGCTACAACCGCAAGGGCTTCATCGCCAAGGCCGCCGTCCTCGGCGGCGTGGCCGCCCTCGCGTACATGGCCGTGAATCGGCGGAATCGGGGATGATGCGCGGATGGTGATCGGCTGGAAGGTGGACCGGGCGCAGCGCGACGCGCTGCTGACGCGCTTCAGCCCGCGCTACGCCAGGGCCATCGCCGACCACGTCACGCTCGCGGCCAACGTGGCTGCGTCGACGCCGCCGCCCAAGCCGGCGGCGTGCCGCATCGTCGGCCATGCCGACGACGGCGCCGGCGTGGAAGCGGTGGTCGTCGAGATCGACGGCACCACGGCGCGCCCCGGCGGCGGCACCTTCCACATCACCTGGTCGCTCGCCGAGGGCCGCCAGGCGAAGGAGAGCAACGACGTGATCGCCGCACGCGGCTGGCAGCGCTTCGACGAGCCGGTGGACGTGACCGTGGAGCCTGCCTCGTTCTGATGGAAAGGCGCCTGTACCTCGACTGCGACGGCGTGCTCGCCGACTTCGACGCCGGCGCGCGCGAGCTGCTCGGCATGGGGCCGCAGGAATTCATGGAACAGCGCGGCAAGGGCGCGTTCTGGAAGAAGCTGGCCACGCACCCAGACTTCTACGGCAGCCTGCCGCTCATGCCCGACGCGATGGCGTTGTTCGAGGCGGTGAAGCACCTGCACCCGGTGATCCTCACCGGCTTGCCGATCGGCAAGTGGGCGGCGCCCCAGAAGGTGCGCTGGGCCGCGCGGCATTTCCCGGGCACGAAGATCCTCACGGTGATGGCGGTCGACAAGCGCAACCACTGCTCCGAAGGCGACGTCCTGGTGGACGACACCTTGAAGCACCGGCACCTGTGGGAGGAAGCCGGCGGCGTCTTCATCCACCACAAGAACGCGCGCGAGTCCCTGGCGGAACTCGCGCGGTACTTCCCGTCGCTGCGCGCTAGTTGAAGCGCGTGCCGACGCCGATGGAAAACGCCCACGGATCGACCTTCAGGTCGATCGACTGCCCGGTGGACAGCTTCGCGGTCTGCTTCAGGAAGGTCTTGTGCACCACGCCTTCCACGAACCACTTCTCGTTGACGTTGTAGGTGAGGCCCGCCGCGAGGGTGGGCGCAAGCTTGGAGCCGACCTTGAAGGTCGTGGGCGAACCGCCCGTCAGCGCCGACAGCGTGCCGGTGCTGCGCTCGCGATAGGTCTTGGCGTAGGTCAGGCCCGCGCCGACGTACGGCCGCATCTGCGCGTTGGCCGCGCCGAAGCGCCACTGCGCGATCAGCGTGACCGGGAACGAGCGCACCTCGCCGATCTTGCCCGCGCCCGCGATGGCGCCGTCGCCGGTGAGCTCGTGCCGGAACGGCAGCGCCAGCGGCAGGTCGATGGCGATGTTGTCGGTGACCATGTACGTGATGCCGCCGCCCAGCTGCGTGCTGTCGCCCACGTCGACCTTGGTGCCGGGCAGGCTGGGCGCGCTCAGGTCGCCGCTCCTGACGTCGGGGCTGATCATGGTGGCGCCGACGCGGAACGTCAGGCTGCCGGCCGGCTGCGCGTGCGCGCCGCAGGCAGCAGCGGCAAATGCCGCGGCGATGAAGGCAAGTTTCTTGTTCATGTTGTTCTCTCCTGGGCTCAGAGCCAGCCGGCCTTGGCGATCTGCACGGCGACGTATTGCGCGAGCAATTGGTAGCCGTAGGGCGTGAGGTGGCCGGTGTCGTCGGCGAACAGGTAGTGGGTCACGTCGCCGCTGATGACGCTGGCCTCGGAGCAGGTGATCGAGCGGCCCGACACGGACGCGAACGGGTTCGCGGGCGACGTGCTGCTGCAGGCGGCGGTCGTGACATTCGCCAGCGAATACTGCTGCGGGTGCGCGATCTGGTCCTGGCCCTGCGTGTACGCGTCCACGTACACGACGCCGGTGCCTTGCAGGCCGGCGGACAGCTGGGCGTTGAAGGTCTGCACCATCTGGCCGATCAGGCCGCGCGTCTGCGCGTCGAGTGCCATCGAGCCCGGCGACTGCGTCACGTCGGGCAGGTTCACCACCACCACGTACTTGGCGCCCTTGGCGAGCATCTGCGCCTTGACGAGGCCCGCCAGTTCCGCGCCCGCGACGCCCATCGACGTGACGGCCGCCGTCGCGGCGGCCTGCACGGCGGCGGCGCCACCGCCCGCCACGGCGCCTTGCGTGCTGGCGTCCCATCCGGCCGCGATCGCCGCGCCGACCGCGCCCGCGCCGCCCCCGGCCGCGGCGCCGACCGCGTTGACGTTCATGAAGATGTCGTTGCCGCCGGCCAGCACCGTGACCAGTTCGGTGCCGCTGAACGCGCCGTTGTGGCGCGACAGGTAGTTCGCCACCTGCGCCGTCAGCGGCGTTGCCGTGAGGCCCAGGTTCACCTGGCTGAACGGGGCCGCCTGCAGCGTCGCGCTGTTCGGGCCGAACACGTTCGACACGCGGGCGCTGCCTTCGGCGTAGTTGTTGCATTCGGTGTGCTGCACAACGGCAGCCCCCGTCAGGCCGGGGATGTTGGTCAGCAGGCCCGTTTGCGCCGCGCAGGGCGCCGATGCGCCGATGTCCGCCGCGATCCACTCCGTCCAGTTGCGGGCCGTCGGGCTGTTCACCGTCCACTTGCCGCCGCCGACGGCCGCGATCGTGCCGACCTTCTCGTTGCCGACGTCGCTCAGGCTGTCGCCGAACGACACCAAAGCCGTGAACGGGACGCGCGGGTGCTGGTCACCCGCACCGCCGCCGCCGCAAGCCGCCACCACCAAGGCGGCGCCCAGCACCGCCAGCTTCGTCTTCAGAAATCTCATCCCCGTGCTCCTGTGGTCCTGCGAAAACAAAAGCGAACGGTCGTTCGCTTTTCGGAACGAGAATCGTAGGCCCCCGGGCCGGGCGGGCCGCACAGGGTATTCACGCATCCGCTCTAGAGGCGCGACTCTGGCTTTGCGGTCAGGCACACTCGCACCCCAGGAGGGACCCCGCTATGGAAGGCCGCGCGCTCCAGGACGTCCTGAAAGTCCATTGCTTCGGCTGCGGGTCGCTCAACCCGTTGGGCCTGCAGATCAAGAGCCAGGTCGAGGGCGACGACGTGGTGTGCCGCTGGCAGCCGCCGCCGCACCACATCGGCCATCCCGGCATCGTCTACGGCGGCACCATCGCCTCCATCATCGATTGCCATTCGATGTGGACCGCGATGGCCACGCACTGCCGCGACGCCGGGATCCCCATCGAGCAGAGCCCGGCGGTCGTGACCGCCCGGCTGGCGGTCAACTACCTCAAGCCCGCGAAAGTCGACCAGCCGCTGGAGCTGCGGGCGCGCGTGGTCGACCGCAGCGAAAAGCGCTTCACCGTCGCCTGCCGCGTCCTGCAGGGCGATGTGGAATGCGCCAACGCCGAAGTGGTCGCGGTGCGCGTCAGGCTGTAGACCACCAGTTCCCCGACGCCACCACCAGCGACAGCAGCTGCAGCTCGCCGTCGTAGTAGCCGGTGATCAGGTTCTTCGCGTTCCACGTCCACATCGCGTCGAGGAAGGGGCGGTACTGCGCGTCGATGCACGCGCCGGCGCAGATCGGCCCGTGGTACGCCGGGCTCTGGCCGCCGGTGGCCATCGTGCCGTTGAGGTAGTAGCCCGTGCCGATGTTCATCGGGTCGCCGCCCGAGGACGAGCGGAAGAAATCGATCATGCGCGCGGTCACGGTCTTCCAGCGCGCATCGCCCGACAGCAGGTAGTCGGAGGAGAAGCGCCACGGGTTGCGGCAGGCGTTCCACCAGTAGCGGTCTTCGTTGGCGTTGCCGTCGCCACGGAAGCCGGGCGAGGGGATCGGCGTCGCCGTGTCCGTGCCCACGATGAAGTCGGGCATGAGGCCGGCCGACGAGAAGGTCGTCTGCATCAGCGTCGCCAAGGCATACGAGCGGTCGATCGCCGTGTTCCAGAACGAGTCGCCGGTGGCCTTCGCGAACGCGCGGAAGTGGCCGACCATGTAGTCGGAGGTGCGGCTCACGTCGGCGGTGCGCAGGCCCTTGGTGGTGCCGTCGCTGCGCATGCAGATCGCCTTGATCGCGGCGATGGTGTTCTTCGCTTCCTGCAGGTAGTTCCACTTGCCGCCGGAGCCCCACTGACGGTCGGCCATCAGCAGCGCCATCGCGACGTCGAGGTCGCCGTCCACGGCGTTCCAGCCTTCGCCGCCGGAGGCGCCGTTGGCATACAGGCGCCAATCCATCAGGTACTTGCCCAGCGCGTCGTAGGTCGCGTTGCCATATGCGTAGCGCGTGCGCACCACCGCCAACAGGCCGTCGAACAGCTGCTGCGCGTTGGGGTCGTGCCCGGCGAACAGCACGGCGAGCAACATGCCGTAGCCCATGCCCTCGGAGACGCACAGGAAGGTGGCGTCGGAGAATTTCACGGCGTAGCCGCCGGCGACGATGGAGTCGGCCGCGACGACGCGCGCCGCCTTCCACCGGTCGTAGTGCGCGGTGAGCATCGCGTCCATCGCGGCGTTGCTCTGCGAGGGCAGGATGCCGGCGGCGTACGGCGTCTTGCGCGAGCCGAAGGCGTAGCCGCTGCCGGAAGCGGTGGTGGTGCCCCCGGTGGTGGTTGCGGGCGTGCCGGTCGAGCCGGTCGTGCCCGTCTGCGGCGTGGTGGTCTCCACGACACCGGTCGAGCCGGTCGGGGTGCCGCCGCTCGCGGCGCTGGCGGTGCTGCCTCCCCCGCCACCGCCGCCGCAACCCACGAGGGTGAGCGCGGCTGCGGCCGGAAGGGAGGAAAGGATCTGGCGACGTCTCATGTTCGACAACTCGTAAGTGCGGGTTGCGCCGAGACAGGGATGCGACCGGGACTGCGTCGTGACGCTGAGCCGGTACTGCCTCAGCGGAAGCGATGCACTGTAGTAGGAGAAGTCCGACAACGCGACTGCGAAGCGGCCTACGTTCGTTTCGAATTGCTGAGCGCCGCGCGGCAGATGCGTGTGGAATTTGTCGCGCGCAGGCGGTAGCGGCGCGCACCGCGCAACTGAGCGGGAAAGCGCGGCGAGCCTTGGCTCATCAAGCCTGCCGCTGAGGCAGGGCTGTGTTTATCGGGCGACGGGAGCGGCCCCAGGCATGTCGCGCACGGACGACAGCTGTATCTGCCTCAGCCGCAGAAGTTACGGGCGGTCACTCGGGTTTGATGTGCGCACGCTCGACCACGGCCTTCCAGCGCTTCTGTTCCTGCGCGATGAAGGCGGCGAACTGCTGCGGCGTGCTGCCCACGGACTGCGCGGCGTCCTGGTTCAGGCGCTCCAGAGCCGACGAGGAGCGCATGGCCTTGGTGGTTTCGGCCGCGAGCTTGTCGATGTTGGCCTGGGCCATGCTCGCCGGCGCCAGGATGCCGTACCACTGCGTCATCTCGAAGCCGGGGTAGCCCTGCTCCGCGACCGTCGGCACGTCGGGCAGCTGCGGCAGCCGTTGCGTCGATCCGGTCGCGATGCAGCGCAGCTTGCCGGCCTTGATGTGCTGCAGGATCGCCGACGCACCCACCGACGCCGCATCGAGGCGGCCGGCCAGCAGGTCGGTGAGCTGCGGGCCGGTGCCCTTGTACGGCACGTGCAGCACGAAGATGCCGGTGGTCATCTTCAGGTACTCGAAGGCGAGGTGGCCCGCGCTGCCGTTGCCGGCGGAGCCGTAGTTGAGCTGGCCCGGCTTCTTCTTGGCGAGCTCGACGAACTCCTTGAGGTTCTTCGCCGGCACGTTGGGGTGCACGACATAGAGGCTGGGCACCTTGGCCAGCAGGCTCACCGGCTTGAAATCCTTGTTGGCGTCGTAGGGCAGCTTGTCGAACATGTACGGGTTCACGGCCAGCGTGCCGATGTGCCCCAGGATGATCGTGTGCTGGTCGTCGGCGCGCGCCACTTCGGACATCGCAATGTTCCCCGAGGCGCCGGGCTTGTTGTCGACGAACACGCTCTGCCCGAGCGACTTGGTCAGCTCGCCCGCTGCCGAGCGCGCGATGATCTCGGAGCTGCCGCCCGGCGCGAACGGCACGACAAAGCGCACCGGCTTGGACGGCCACTGGCCTTGGGCATGGGCACGGGCGTGCAAGGCGCCCGCGAGGAGCGCGCCGCTGGCGGCGATGAAGTCTCGGCGGTGGAGCGTCATGGTGGGCGTAATGAAAATGGCTGAGCCACGGACTGTGCCACGCGCAGCTGTCAATCGGCCTACGCGCTTCCCACAAAGTCGCGCTGCCACTACGATGCGCGCTTTCAAGGAGAAGACCCATGCAGATGAAGAAATCGGTGCTGGCCGCGGTGATGGTCGTCGCGGCGGCGGGCGCCTGGGCCCAATCGGACACGCTCAAGAAGATCGCCGACAGCGGCAAGATGACGCTCGCCTACCGCGAATCGTCCGTGCCTTTCAGCTACGAAGTCGGCGCCGGCAAGCCGGCCGGCCTGGCCGTGGAGATGTCGGAAGCCATTGCCGCCGAAGTGAAGCGCGCGATCGGCAAGAACGTCGACGTCGCGTGGCAGTCGGTCACGTCTGCCAACCGCATCCCGCTGTTGGTGAACGGCACGATCGACCTGGAATGCGGCTCGACCACCAACAACAGCACGCGCGGCAAGGACGTGCAGTTCGCCATCAACCACTTCTACACGGGCACGCGGCTGCTGACCAAGAAGACCTCGGGCATCAACAACTACGCCGACCTGAACGGCAAGACGATTTCGACCACCACCGGCACGACCAACGCGCAGGTGATGCGCAAGTACATCGCCGACAAGGCCCTGAAGACCGAGGTGATCTTCGGCAAGGACCATTCCGATTCGATGCTGCTGGTCGAGGCCGACCGCGCCGTCGCCTTCGCGATGGACGACATCCTGCTGTTCGGCCTGATCGCCACGGCCAAGACGCCCGCGGCGTGGCAGGTGGTGGGCGACTCGATCCAGGTCGAGCCCTACGCCTGCATGCTGCGCAAGGACGACCCGAAGTTCCAGGCGCTGGTGAACAAGGTCATCGGCGACATGATGAAGAACGGACAGTTCGAGCGCCTGTACAACAAGTGGTTCATGTCGCCCATCCCGCCGAACAACATCGTGGTGAACATGCCGATGCCGGCGGAGCTGAAGCAGAACCTCAAGGACCTGAGCGACAAGCCGGCGACCTGAGCGCAGCGAAGGTCGCCGCCCCGGCGCAGGCCGGGGCCCAGTGTCTTACTTCAGCGACTTCAGGCACTCGGCGAGATAGGATGCGGTGCGGCTGCCTTTGGCAGCCGCAACTTTTTCGGGCGGCCCCTGCGCGACGATGCGCCCGCCTTCGGCGCCCGCGCCGGGCCCGAAGTCGATCACCCAGTCGGCCTGCGCGGCCACGCGCATCTCGTGCTCGACCACCACCAGCGTGTTGCCCGCGGCCACCAGCGTGGCCAGCTGCTTCATCAGCCGGTCGACGTCGCACGCGTGCAGTCCCGTCGTGGGCTCGTCCAGCACGTACAGCGTGTCGCCGCGCTGCATGCGCTGCAGCTCGGTCGCCAGCTTGATGCGCTGCGCCTCGCCGCCGGACAGTTCGGTCGCCGGCTGCCCGAGGCGCAGGTAGCCCAGCCCGATCTGCTGCAGCACCGCCAGCGGCCGCGCAATGGCGGGCTCGTCGGCGAAGAACTGCGCCGCTTCGTCCACGGTCATGCGCAGCACCTCGGCGATGTTCTTGCCGTTCCAGTCGACCTGCAGCGTCGCCTCGTTGTAGCGCGCACCGTGGCATTGCGGGCACGGTGCGTAGACGCTGGGCATGAACAGCAGTTCGACCGACACGAAGCCCTCGCCTTCGCAGGTGTCGCAGCGGCCCTTGGGCAGGTTGAACGAGAACCGGCCGGCGTCGTACTTGCGGCGGCGCGCGGCCGGCGTCGCCGCGAACAATTTGCGCACGGCATCGAACAGGCCCGTGTAGGTCGCGAGGTTGGAGCGCGGCGTGCGGCCGATCGGCTTCTGGTCGACCTGCACGAGCCGCCGGATGCGATCGGCGCCCGCCGCGATGCGGCCCTCGCTCGGCGCGGCCGTGTCCAGGCTCTCGAGGACTTCGGCCTCGACCGCCTCCGGCGCATCGGGCTTGACGCCCAGGTGCGCGGTCACGAGGTCCACCATCGCCTGGCTCACCAGGCTGGACTTGCCGGAGCCGGAGACACCCGTCACGACCGTGAAGCAGCCGAGCGGGAACGCGACGTCGAGCTTCTGCACGTTGTTGCGCGAAACGCCTTCCAGCCGCAACCAGTCACGCGGCGCGATGCGTTCGCGCGGCGGCGGGCGTTCGTGGCCGAACAGGTGCGCGCGGGTGCGTGAGGCTTCGACGTCGGCGAGTCCTGCCGGCGGGCCGCTGTAGACGATGCGGCCGCCCTTCTCGCCGGCGTCGGGGCCGACGTCGACCAGCCAGTCGGCGCGGCGCATCACCGACAGGTCATGCTCGACGATGAAGATGGTGTTGCCCGCGGCCTTCAGGCGCTGCAGAGATTCGAGCAGCGCCTCGCCATCGGCCGGGTGCAGGCCCGCGGACGGCTCGTCGAGCACGTACACCACGCCGAACAGGTGCGAGCCCAGCTGCGTCGCCAGGCGCAGGCGCTGCAGCTCGCCGGGCGAGAGCGTGGGCGTGCTGCGGTCAAGCGACAGGTAGCCCAGACCGAGCTGTTCCAGCGTCGCGACGCGCGTGAGCAGTTCGCGCGCCAGGCGCTGCGCGGCCATCACCTTCTCTTCGGAAAGATTCGGGGTGCGGCGCACGTCCGGCGCGCCCGCGTGCGCCGAGCCTCCGCCTGCGACGCGGTGGCGCACCGCTTCGCGCGCACTCGCGCGGTCGAGCACCGCGCCGCCCGTGTGGCCGTGCATCTCGCCCCGCCCCACGGGCCGCAGCACCTCGGCCAGCCGCGACAGGGGCAGCTGCGAGATCTCCGCGATGTCGTAGCCCGCGAACTTCACCGAGAGCGCCTCGGGCTTCAGGCGCTTGCCGTGGCACACGGGGCACCAGGCCGCTTCCATGAAGCGCGACACACGCTTCTTCATCAGCGCGCTCTGCGTCGTCGCAAAGGTCTGCAGCACGTAGTTGCGCGCGCCGGTGAAGGTGCCCATGTACGCGGGCTCGGTCTTGTGGCGCAACGCCGCGCGCGTTTCCCTGGGCGTGAAGCCCGGGTAGACCGGCACCGTCGGCGTCTCGTCGGTGAACAGGATCCACTCGCGGTCCTTCTTCGGCAGGTCCTTCCACGGCGTGTCGACGTCGTAGCCCAGCGTGACCAGGATGTCGCGCAGGTTCTGGCCGTGCCAGGCCGGTGGCCAAGCCGCGATCGCGCGTTCCCGGATGGTGAGCGAGGGGTCCGGCACCATGCCTTTCTCGGTCACGTCGTAGATGCGCCCGAGGCCATGGCAGCGCGGGCACGCGCCCTGCGGCGTGTTGGGCGAGAAGTCCTCGGCGTAGAGCATCGGCTGCTTCGCGGGATAGCTGCCGGCGCGCGAGTACAGCATGCGCAGGTGCGAGGAGATCGTCGTCACGCTGCCCACCGACGAGCGCGCGCTGGGCGTGCCGCGCGCCTGCTGCAGCGCGACCGCCGGCGGCAGCCCTTCGATGGAATCGACGTCGGGCACGCCGGCCTGGTCGATCAACCGCCTGGCATACGGCGACACCGATTCGAGGTAGCGGCGCTGCGCCTCGGCATACAGGGTGCCGAAGGCGAGCGAGGACTTGCCCGACCCCGACACGCCGGTGAAGACGACGATGGCGTCGCGCGGGATCGCGACGTCCACGTCCTTCAGGTTGTGCTCGCGGGCGCCGCGCACCCGCACGAAGCCGTCGTCGGGCCTAAGTGAACTTTCTTCCGCGGGCATCCCGGCTCCCGCATCCTTGTGTTCTCGCGCCATGGCTCGACCCTAGCGGCCGCGCCCCGCCGCAGAAGTCGGACTGTGCGGCGGCACCGCGTACGGGTTCGCCGCACACACCGCAATTCACCAACTGGTTAAAGTGCGGTTTCCCACCCGAGAAGTACCGATGAGCCTTCCTTCCTGCTTCGAAGACGTCGCTCGGCTCGAGGACGTGATGAGCACGCCCTCCCCGGGCCTTGTCGCGGACCTGCAGAGGGTTGCCGGCGACCTGATGGTGCTGGGCGTCGGCGGCAAGATGGGGCCGACGCTCGCGCGCATGGCCAGGCGTGCGGCCCCGGGCAAGCGCGTGATCGGCGTGGCACGCTTCAGCGAACCGGGCTTGCGCGAGCAGCTGCAGGCGCACGGCGTCGAGTGCATCGCCGCCGACCTGCTCTCGCGCGAGGCCCTCGCGCGACTGCCCGACGTGCCCAACATCGTCTACATGGCGGGCCGCAAGTTCGGCTCCACCGGCAGCGAGTGGCTGACATGGGCGATGAACGCGCACGTGCCGGCGCTGGTCGCGGAGCGCTTCCCGCGCTCGCGCATCGTCGCTTTCTCCACGGCCTGCGTGTACCCCTTCGTGGGCGTCGACACGCAAGGCGCGAAGGAGGACGTGCCGCCTACCGCGCCGCCCGGCGAGTACGCGAACTCCTGCGTCGCGCGCGAGCGCATGTTCGAGCACTTCTCGCATGCCTACGACACGCCCGGCCGCCTGATCCGCCTGTCGTACGCCATCGACATGCGCTACGGCGTGCTGCACGACGTCGCGCGAAAGGTGATCGCGCGCGAGCCGATCGACCTAGCCATGGGCTACGCCAACGTGATCTGGCAGGGCGAGGCCAACGACTGGACGCTGCGGTCGCTGGCGCACTGCACCGCGCCGACGTCGCCGCTGAACCTCAGCGGGCCGAAGATCCGCATCCGCGACGTCGCCGTCGCGCTGGGGCAAAGGCTGGGCATCGCGCCCGTCCTCACCGGAGCCGAGGCGCCGACGGCCTGGCTGATCGATTCGAGCGAGGCGTACCGCCTGTTCGGCCCGCCGCAGGTCACGCTGGACACGATGCTCGACTGGACCGCCGACTGGGTGCAGCGCGGTGGCAAGAGCCTGGGCAAGCCCACGCACTACGAAGCGCGCGACGGGAAGTACTGAGATGCACTGGCAAGACATTCCCGAAGACAGCCTGGCGGTGCTCCGCCGCGGTTCGGTCATTCCCGCGCACCTGCTCGCGCTGGATGGCGAACGCAAGCTCGACACGCGCCGCCAGCGCGCGATGACGCGCTACTACCTCGACGCCGGCGCCGGCGGCGTGGCGGTCGGCGTGCATTCCACGCAGTTCGCGATCCGCGACGTCGGCCTGTACCAGCCGGTGCTGGAGCTCGCCATGCAAACGGCGCGCGAGTGGACGCCCATCGGCGGCAAGCGCCCGCTCTTCATGGTCGCCGGCCTCGCAGGCAAGACCGCGCAGGCGGTGCGCGAAGCATCCTTGGCGCAAGGCCTGGGCTACCACGCGGGCCTGCTCAGCCTCGCGGCGATGAAGGGCGCGAGCGAGGACGAACTCGTCGCGCATTGCCGCGCCGTGGCGGACGTGATGCCGGTGGTCGGCTTCTACCTGCAGCCCGCCGTCGGCGGCATCCACCTGCCCGCTTCGTTCTGGCGGCGCTTCGCCGCGATCGACAACGTCGTCGCGATCAAGATGGCGCCGTTCAACCGCTACCGCACGCTCGACGTGATCCGCGGCGTCGTCCAGGCGCGCGCTGAGGACCGCGTGACGCTCTACACCGGCAACGACGACCACATCGTGCTGGACCTCGCCGTGCCCTTCACCTTCATGCGCGAAGGCCGGCCGGTCACGGTGCGCATCCGCGGCGGCCTGCTCGGCCACTGGAGCGTGTGGACGAAGCGCGCCGTCGACCTGCTGGAGCGCATCCACCGCGAGGTCGCGGCCGGGCCGCTGTCGCCGGAGATGCTCGCGCTGGACGCGCAGGTCACCGACTGCAATGCCGCGCTGTTCGACGTGGCGCACGACTTCCACGGCTGCATCGCCGGCTGCCACGAGGTGCTGCGGCGCCAGGGCCTGCTGCAGGGCACCTGGTGCCTGGACCCGCTGGAGGGCCTGAGCGAGGGCCAGGCGGCGGAACTCAGCCGCGTGCAGCGCGACTACCCGCACCTGGTGGACGACGACTTCGTGGCGGCCCACCGCGAGCGGTGGCTCGCCTAGTGTTCCCCGCGTTGACAACCGGCGCGGCCAGCCCGTAAAGTGACGCAATTAACCGTTTGGTGAATTAAACAGGAGACAACATGCGCAAGCGCCAATTCATCCAGGTATTCGGTGCGGCCGTCGCCGCGTTCGCCCTCGCCACGCCGGCCATGGCGCAGTGGAAGCCCACGCGCCCCATCAACCTGATCGTGCCGTGGGCTGCCGGCGGTTCCACCGACCAGGTCACGCGCGTGGCCGCGGCCGAGATGGAAAAGCAGCTCGGCCAGACCATCGTGATCGTCAACCAGCCCGGTGCTTCCGGCGCCATCGGCACCAAGAGCGCGATGGATGCTCCGAAGGACGGCTACACCTGGACCGCGGGCGCCGCGCAGGACCTGGGCGCGTACCAATCGCTCGGCTCGGTCGCCACCGACATCAAGGACTGGCACCTGTTCCTGTCGGTCGCCAACATCCAGGTGATCGGCGTGAACCCCACGCGGCCGTGGCAGAACGCCAAGCAGTTCATCGACGACCTGAAAGCCAGGCCTGGCCAGATCAGCGTCGCCACCGCGGGCGTCACGTCCGCCGGCCACAACGCGATGGACTTCATCGTCAAGGCCACCGGCGCGAAGTACAAGGAAGTCTCGTACGACGGCGGCAACCCCGCGGTCGTGGCGACCGTGGCCGGCGAAGCCGATGCGACGACGCAGCTGGCCGTCGAGCAGGCCGACATGATCCGCGGCAAGCGCCTGCGCCCGCTGGCCACCGTGAGCGACAAGGCCGTCGAGCTCGAAGGTTACGGCCGCATCCCGCCGCTTTCCGAAACGATCCCCGGTTTCACGGCGCCCGCCAACTACTTCGGCATCTTCATCCCGAAGGGCGTGCCCGACGACGTGGTGAAGACCGTCGAGAAGATCTGGACCGACACCATCGCGAAGAGCGAAGCGCTCAAGAAGTATGCGCAAAGCCGCGGTGCGCTCTTCAACCCGACGTCGGGTGACGCCGCGCAGAAGGCAGTATTCCCGGCGGTCCAGGCGAACGCGTGGAACCTGCACGCCGCGGGCAAGACCAAGGTGGCGCCGGACACCGTCGGCATCCCGAAGCCGTGATCACCGAGCCGCAAGCCGAAAACCCCGGCTCCGACGAAGAAGAGGACATCACCCCGCGCTCCGACTTCTGGCAAGGAGTCGGCTGGGTGGTGTTCGGCCTTGCGGTGCTCGTGGGGTCCATCACCATGGACCGCCTCGAAGCGCAGAACATCAACCCGTACACCATTCCGGGCCTGCTGCCGGGCTTCCTCGGCATCGCGATGATGCTGGTGGGCGGTGTGGTCGCCATCCGGAGCTGGCGGCGCGGCGCGTTCGAACATCCGCGCGAACCGTTCACGGCCCACCAGTGGGAGGTGCGCAAGCGCGTGTGGTCCGTCGTCGTGCTGGTGACGGTGTACTCCGTGGTGCTCGTCGGCCATGGGTTGCCGTTCTGGCTGGCCTCGGCGATCTTCATCACGGGCAGCATCCTCATCCTGCAGCGCATGAGCCGCGACCCTGAAGAGCGCCGCCTGACGCCAAAGCTGTGGGCCAAGGCCGTCGTCATCGGCGTGCTCGCATCCGTCATCACGCAAGTGGTGTTCCAGGACCTGTTCCTGGTGCGCCTGCCCTAACCCCGGTTTCCACAGCCATGTTCTCGGGACTCGCCGACCTCGGCAACGCGTACCTCAGCTTCATGAACCCGATGACGCTGCTCTACGGGCTGGGCGGCGCATTCGTCGGCATCGTGATGGGCATCCTGCCCGGCTTGTCCGCAACGCTGGCGATCGCGCTGCTGACCACGCTCACGATCAAGCTCGAAGCGAACCAGGCCATCCTGGTCCTCGTGTGTTCGTACGTCGGGGCGCTGTACGGCGGCTCGCGCACGGCGATCCTGCTGAACATCCCCGGCACGGCGGCCAATGCGGCGTCGTGCGCCGACGGTTACGCGCTTGCCAAGCAAGGCCAGGCGGGCCGCGCGATCGGCATCGCGACGTCGGGCGCGTTCGTGTCCACGCTGATCGGCGTGGTCTGCCTCGCGCTGTTCACGCCACTGCTGGCGGAGGTCGCGCTGTCGTTCGGCGCGTTCGAATTCTTCTGGCTGTCGCTCTTCGGCGTGACGATGTCCGGCTCGATCGTCGGTGGCGACGCGCTCAAGGGCTGGCTGATGGGCCTGCTCGGCCTCTTCCTCGCGCAGGTCGGGCAGGAGAGCCTGTACGCATACAACCGGTTCACGTTCGGCTGGGACGAACTTGCCGGCGGCATCGCGCTGATACCCGCGCTTGTCGGCGCGTTCGGGCTCGCGGAAGTGTTGTCGACGCTCGCGGATCCCATCGAGCGCCGGATCGCAGACCTGAAGGATTCGGTCCTGCCGCGCTGGGCCGAGATCATCCAGTACAAGTGGACGGTGCTGCGCTCGGGGATCATCGGCGTGGGCACGGGCTTGCTGCCCGGTGTGGGCGAAGACGCGGGCGCGTGGATGTCGTACGCAGCCGCCAAGGCCCTGAGCGACGAGCCCGAGAAATTCGGCAAGGGTTCCATCGACGGCCTGATGGCGGCTGAGACGGGCGACATGTCGTCGATCCCGGGCCACATCATTCCGTGCCTGGCGCTCGGCATCCCGGGCTCCGCGCCTTCCGCCGTGCTGATGGCCGCGATGATCATCCACGGCGTGCAGCCGGGGCCCATGCTCATGATCACGCACCCGCACTTCATCTACCACATGGTGGCGATGACGACGCTGGCCACGTTCACCATCCTTCTCTTCGGCCTGTTCGGCGTGCGCCCGCTGCTGCACGTGCTGAAGGTGCGGCGCAACATCCTGATGCCCATCGTGTACCTGCTGTGCCTGGTCGGCGCGTTCGCCACCGCATCGCGCCTGTTCGACGTGTACATCATGATGGCCATCGGCGTCGGCGCGTTCTTCCTGCGCCGGCGCGGCTATGAGATGGCACCGCTGGTGCTGGGCCTCGTGCTCGGCCCGCTGCTGGACAAGAGCCTGCGCCGCGGCCTCGTGCTGTCGGACGGCAGCATCGCGCCGTTCTTCACGCGGCCGATCGCGCTGGCGTTCGCCATCGTGACGATCTTCACCATCCTGCTGTATGTGCCGCCGTTCAAGCGAGCCGTCGTGCGGGCGAAGGACGCCACGCTGGGCGGGATCAAATCCCTCTTCGTGCGCCGAGCGGGCTGATGCGTTTCGCGCTTTGCAACGAAGTCCTCGCGCCGCTCGGCTTTGCGGAGCAATGCGCCGCAGCGGCCAAACTCGGGTATGACGGGCTCGAGGTTGCGCCGTTCACCCTCGCGGAAGATCCGACGACCATCACCGATGGACAGGCCGAACAGTTCCGTCGCATGGCGGATGACGCGGGCCTGGCGATCTGCGGGCTGCACTGGCTGCTGGTCGCGCCGGCGGGATTGTCGATCGTCAGCGAGGACGCCGCGCTGCGGGCGCGCACGGTTGGCGTGATGAAGCGGCTCGCGGAATTGTGCGCGGCGCTTGGCGGCAGCTACCTCGTTCACGGCTCTCCCAAGCAGCGCTCCGTTCCCCAAGGCTCGACGAAGGAAGCGGCGCTTGCGCGTGCGACGGACTGTTTCGCGCAGATTGCGCCGGTTGCGGCGTCGCTGGGGCTGGTGTATTGCGTGGAGCCCCTGTCGACTCGCGAGACCGACCTCGTCAACTCGGTGGCGGAAGCGGTACGCATCGTCGACCACGTGAATTCGCCGGGTCTGCGGACGATGATCGATTGCAGCGCCGCCGGCCAGGTGGAGATGGATTCCGTTGCCGACCTGATCCGTCGCTGGATACCGTCGGGTCACGTCGCGCACGTGCAGGCGAACGATCCCAACCGGCGCGCGCCGGGCCAGGGCGAGATGGACTTCGAGCCGATCCTGCGTGCGTTGCGCGACGTGGATTACCGGGGCATCGTCGCGGTCGAGCCTTTCGATTACGTGCCCGACGGCCCGGGCTGCGCCGCCTTTGCGATCGACTACCTGCTCGGCATCGAACGGTCACTGGCATGAAGCTGCGCATCCGCGAGATCGAGCTGTACGAGCGGCCGGTGCACCTGCGCCTGCCTTTCCGCTTCGGCGTGGTGACGCTGCGCGACTGCCCGCAGGCCTTCGTGCGCGCCCGCATCGAGACCGAAGGCGGCGCAAGCGGCTGGGGCGCGGCCGCCGAGATGATGGCGCCCAAGTGGTTCGACAAGAACCTGCAGCTGACCAACGAGCAGAACTTCGAGCAGCTGCGCGGCACGCTGCGCCTCGCGCGCGACGCCTACCTGTCGGATGCGGGCGCCGCGACGGCCTTTGGCCATTTCGCGCGCCATCACGACGCGCAGATGGCCGCCGGCGCGGCGCAGGGCTACAACCCGCTGCTGGCGGCCTACGGCCCCGCGCTCATCGACCGCGCGGTGCTCGACGCACTGTGCCGCCTGCAGGGCGTGTCGTTCTACGAAGCGATGCGGGCCAACCTCCCGGGCATCGGCGGCGAGCGGCGCGAGTTCGCCGGCTTCGACTTCGGTGCGTTCCTGTCGTCGCTGCGGCCCGCGGCCACCATCGAGGCCCGCCACACGGTCGGCATGGTCGACGCGATCACCGCGGCCGACCTCACGGAGCGCGTGAACGACGGCCTTCCCGAAACACTGGAAGAAGTGATCGCCGCGTGGGGCCACCGCTACTTCAAGTTGAAGGTCGGCGGCAACCTGCAGGCCGACGTGGCACGTCTCGAAGCCATCGCGCAAGTACTCGACCGCGCTCGCGAGCCCTACTTCGCGTCGCTCGACGGCAACGAGCAGTACGCCGACGCCCAGGGCGTCGCGCAGCTGGTCGACGCCATCCGCACGCACCCCTCGCTCGCACGCCTGTGGCAATCCATCCTCTTCATCGAGCAGCCGATCGCGCGCAAGGTGGCGCTGGACGTCGACCTGCGCGATGCGAAGCTGGGCAAGCCGGTGATCGTCGACGAGAGCGATGGCGAGCTCGACACCTTCGTGCAGGCACGCGAGCGCGGCTATGCGGGCGTGTCGTCCAAGACCTGCAAGGGCTTCTACAAGTCGGTGCTCAACGCCGCGCGCTGCCGGCAATGGGGCCCGGGTTACTTCCTGTCGGCCGAGGACCTCACGACGCAGGCCGGCCTGTCGGTGCAGCAGGACCTGGCGCTGGTGAACCTGCTGGGCGTCACGCACGTCGAGCGCAACGGCCACTACTACGTGAACGGCCTGGCCGCGCAATCGCGCGAGGAGCAGCAGGTCTTCCTCGATGCGCATCCCGACGTGTACGAGCGCACCCACGGCGCCGTGCGCCTGAAGATCGACGGCGGGAAGATCGCGCTGGGCTCGCTTGCCGGCCCCGGCTTCGCCAGCGGCGCGATGCCCGGTTTCAGCGCGATGACGCGCTTAGCTTGAACACCGCGCGGCGCGCACCGACGACGTCGCCGCGGATGCTCGGGATGTCTTCGCCGCGCCACGGGCGCAGCGCCTCGCGCTGGGCGTCGTCGAGCCAGCCAAGCTGCGCCAGCACTTCCACCGTCGCGGCGTAGAGCGCCGGCTTGTTGCCGTCGGAAACCTTGATGGCGAAGGCTTCGCCGCGGCTGGCGCTCGCGAACACCTGCACGCCCTCGGCGCCGACCTTGGTGACCCAGTCGCCGCGGCCCGCCTGCATGAAGGCCAGGTCGTTGCGGCCGGTGCCGGAGACCAGGTGCGGATGTGCCGTCATCGCCGCCGCCAGCTGCGCGAAGCTCGCGCCGAACTCGCCGTCGCGCTCGCCGCTGGCCAGCCGGGCGTAGGAGCGCGCCAGCGCCGTCAGCGGCATCGCGTAGTTGGGCGCCGAGCAGCCGTCGATGCCCATCTTCATCTGCGATGCGTCCAGCCCCGCGGCGCGCGCAACGTGCGCGCGCACGGATTGCTGCAGCGGGTGCGCCGGCTCGAGGTAGGTGGCCACGTCCCAGCCGCTGTGGACACAGTGCGCGAGGAAGCCCGAATGCTTGCCGCTGCAGTTGTGCATGCGCTCGTCGATGTGCGCGGGCGCCGGGCCGACGCCCTGCTCGACGTAGTACGGCACGTGGCAGCCGCACCGCAGGCGCTTGTACGTCAGGCCCGCCTTGTCCAGCATGGCCTGCGCCGTTTCCACGTGCACCGGCTCGCCGTTGTGGCTGGCGCACATCAGCGCGAGCTCCGGCGGGGTGAAGCGCAACGCCTGTGCGCCGCCCGACTCCATGAAAGACAGCGCCTGCATCGCCTTGAGCGTGGAGCGCGTGAAGGTCAGCCACTGCGCGTCGCCGGCCGACGCCAGCACGCGGCCGCGCGTGTCGCACACGGCGACGGCGCCGAAGTGAACGTTCTCGCGCGTGCCGCCGCGCATGGTCTCGATGAGGGGAACGAGGGAAGTCACGCGGCCATTATGGCCAGCTCAGATCAGCATCACGGGCCCGCCCGCCAGGTCGGCCAGCTTGTGGGCGTCGCGCACGTAGATGCGGCGGTAACCGAGGCGCAGCACGCCGTCGGCTTCGAGGGAGCGCAATTCGGCATTGAGCTTGGAGCGGCTGGCGCCGAGCAGCGCGGCCAGGTCGGATTGCGAGGCGCGCAGTTCCACCTCTTCGCGCGCGGGCATGTGGCCGGAAACGACGACGAGGCTCATGAGACGGCGCGCGAGCCGGTCACGCAGCGACGCCGAAACCGCGTCGGCGTAGAAGGTCAATGCAGCCTGGAAACGGTGGAGGAGCAGCTTCGGGAACAACTCACGCAGCGCCGGCAGCTCGCGCACCAGTTGCTGCAGGCGTGCGACGGGAATCGCCGCGCCGACCGTGTCGCGCTCGGCGCGGCACTCGGTGACGGGCACCCCGCCGCCTTCGACGAGCAAGGCGGCGCTGTAGAAGCTGCCGGGCCCGAGGATGCCCACGGGGATGCGCTCGCCGCGCGTGTTCAGGCAGCACATGAGCAGCGAGCCTTCGACCACGACCCAGAACGTATCGAGCGGCGTGTTCGCCTCGTGCAGGAGGCCGCCGGTTTCGCAGTGCCGCAGCGTCGCGGCTTCGGCCAGCGCATCGAGCGTGGCAGCCGGCAGGTCGCGGAAGTGCGCGCTGGCGGCGAACGCCAGCCGGATGCGCGCGTACTCCGGACGCTTCGGTGCCATCTCGCTCCTCGTGGCCCGGGCGCGAATGTCCGCAAGGGCACATTCGCGGCGCGGACCGGCCCGACTGTGCCCAAGGGAACAATCCGGCCCCTTGTGGCGCCGCATCATCGCACCAAGTGGCTGCCATGACACCAACTTTCGATCCCGCGGCCGATCTCGAGCGCCGCACCGCGCAGCTCCAGGCGCGGGTGGAAGAACTCGATGCGTTCACCTACACGGTGGCGCACGAGCTGCGCGCGCCGCTGCAGTCGATTTCGGGCTTCGCGCGGGCCATCGAGCTGAACGACGCGGGCGAGCTGTCGCAGCAGGGGCGCTCGCGCCTGCGCCGCGTGATCGCCGCGGCGGCGCAGATGGAGCGCCTGCTGGACGACCTGCTGGCGCTGGCGCGCGCCGACCGCATCAGCCTGCGCAAGCAGCCGGTGGCCATCGACGAACTGGTGCGGGAGGTGCTGCGCGAGCTGCGCCCGGCCTACCCCGCGACGCGCGTCATCGTGAGCGAGCTGCCGCTGGTGCACGCCGACCCCGCGCTGGCGCGGCAGGTGCTGGTGAACCTCGTCGGCAACGCCTTGAAGTATTCCGCGCTGGCACCGGACCCGCTGGTGCAAGTCGCGCTTGATTCGGATGGCGCTTTCATGGTCACCGACAACGGCATCGGCTTCCCGCTGGCGAAGGCGCAGTCGGTGTTCGAGCCCTTCCACCGCGTCACCTGCGACCCCGCCTATCCCGGCACGGGCGTCGGCCTCGCCGTGGTACGCCGGCTGCTGGAGCGCCATGGCGGCTGGATCCGCGCGCATTCCCGCGACGGCGGGCCCACCGTGTTCACCTTCTCCTTCGGCGACTAGCGCGCCGGGGGGGCGCCCCGGCGACTGACCCCAGCTCTTCCGCTGCGGGACGCGACCGCAGCGATCTGTAGGCGCATCACTTGAAACCTCCCCAAAAAGCCTTATCATTGGCACTCGCCGCAACCGAGTGCTAACAGCCGAGTTGGCTCGCAGCCCCGGGGCGTACTCAGTTAATTGGCGCTAACTTTCCCCGGATCGTTGGCGCTTTTTGATGTCCTTCATTAGAGAGAACCAAGGAGAAGCCATGAAACTTCGCCCCCTGCACGATCGCGTGATCGTCAAGCGCCTGGAAAACGAGACGAAGACCGCCTCGGGCATCGTCATCCCCGACAACGCCGCCGAGAAGCCCGACCAGGGTGAAGTGCTCGCCGTCGGCCCCGGCAAGCGCAACGAGAAGAACGGCGACTTCATCGCCCTGAACATCAAGGTGGGCGACCGCGTGCTGTTCGGCAAGTACAGCGGCCAGACCGTCAAGGTCGATGGCGACGAGCTCCTCGTCATGAAGGAAGACGACCTGTTCGCGGTCGTCGAAAAGTAAACCAACACTCAAGGAGTCAATCACATGGCAGCTAAAGACGTCGTTTTCGGCGGTGACGCCCGCGCCCGCATGGTCGATGGCGTGAACATCCTGGCCAACGCGGTCAAGGTCACCCTGGGCCCCAAGGGCCGCAACGTGGTGCTCGAGCGCTCCTTCGGCGCCCCCACCGTCACCAAGGACGGTGTGTCGGTCGCGAAGGAAATCGAGCTGAAGGACAAGCTCCAGAACATGGGCGCGCAGATGGTCAAGGAAGTCGCTTCCAAGACCAGCGACAACGCTGGTGACGGCACGACGACCGCCACGGTCCTCGCGCAAGCCATCATCCGCGAAGGCATGAAGTACGTGGCCGCGGGCATGAACCCGATGGACCTCAAGCGCGGCATCGACAAGGCCGTCACGGGCCTGGTGGAGCAGCTGAAGAAGGCCTCCAAGGCCACGACCACCAGCAAGGAAATCGCCCAGGTCGGCTCCATCTCCGCCAACTCCGACGAATCCATCGGCGAGATCATCGCCAAGGCGATGGACAAGGTCGGCAAGGAAGGCGTGATCACGGTGGAAGACGGCAAGTCGCTCGACAACGAGCTCGACATCGTCGAAGGCATGCAGTTCGACCGCGGCTACCTGTCGCCCTACTTCATCAACAACCCCGAGAAGCAGAGCGCCGTCCTCGACAACCCCTTCGTGCTGCTGTTCGACAAGAAGATCAGCAACATCCGCGAACTGCTGCCCGTGCTGGAGCAGGTCGCCAAGGCCGGCCGTCCGCTGCTGGTCATCGCCGAGGAAGTCGAAGGCGAAGCGCTCGCCACGCTGGTGGTCAACACCATCCGCGGCATCCTGAAGGTCGTGGCAGTCAAGGCGCCGGGCTTCGGCGACCGCCGCAAGGCCATGCTGGAAGACATCGCCATCCTGACGGGCGGCAAGGTCATCGCCGAGGAAGTGGGCCTGACGCTCGAGAAGGTGACGCTGGCCGACCTGGGCCAGGCCAAGCGCATCGAGGTGGGCAAGGAAAACACGACCATCATCGACGGCTCGGGCGCCGGCGCCGACATCGAAGCGCGCGTCAAGCAGATCCGCGTGCAGATCGAGGAAGCCACCAGCGACTACGACCGCGAGAAGCTGCAAGAGCGCGTGGCCAAGCTGGCCGGCGGTGTTGCCGTGATCAAGGTCGGTGCCGCCACCGAAGTCGAGATGAAGGAAAAGAAGGCGCGCGTCGAAGACGCGCTGCACGCGACCCGTGCCGCCGTTGAAGAAGGCATCGTGGCCGGCGGCGGCGTGGCGCTGCTGCGCGCCCGCCAGGCCGTGGGCGAGCTCAAGGGCTCCAACCCCGACCAGGACGCCGGTATCAAGCTGGTGATGAAGGCCGTCGAGTCGCCCCTGCGCGAGATCGTCTACAACGCCGGCGGCGAAGCCAGCGTCGTGATCAACCGCGTGCTGGAAGGCAAGGGCAACTTCGGCTTCAACGCCGCGAACGACACCTACGGCGACATGATCGAGATGGGCATCCTGGACCCGACGAAGGTCACGCGCACCGCGCTGCAGAACGCGGCGTCCGTCGCGTCGCTGATGCTGACGACCGAAGCCATGGTCGCCGAAGCGCCGAAGGACGAAGCGCCTGCCGGCGGCATGGGCGGCGGCATGGGTGGCATGGGCGGCATGGGCGGCATGGACATGTAAGTCCGGCGCATCCGCCATCGAAAAGGGCCCCTCGGGGCCCTTTTTTTACGCCTGTCCGAAGACGTCGCGGAACGACGCGTACATCCCCAGCATCGTCAGCGGTACCAGCAGGAGCCAGCCCAGCGCGAAGGGGATCGACGCAATGACCGCGGCCACGATCCAGAGCACGCCGAAGACGACGAACGCCGCCAGGTTGGCGACCGTCGCCGACCAGCTTTGCTTGAGCGCTGCCACCGGCTCCACGCCGCGCAGCACGACCAGCGCCGGCGCGAACCAGAACGCCATCGCGAAGACGAAGCTCAGGCCCAGGCAGACGATCAAGGCCAGCAGCCCGAAGCCCGCACCGGCCAGCATGCCGGAGCCGCTGCGGTTCGCGCCGCCCGCAATGATGCCCATGACCGCGCCCGCGCCCAGGACGAACATCACCGCGGCAATGATGAGCGTGGCGACGATGGCCACCGCGCCCAGCACCAGCAGCGGGTTGAGCTTGTCCTTGAAGCCCGAGAACAGGTCGTTGAGTTCCAGCGTGCCGCCGCCATCGAGCTTGTGCGCGCTCAGCATCCAGCCGCCGGCAATCACCTGCGCCAGCACCGCCGCGGCGATCCCGCCGATCACGGGGATGAAGCCGAGCACCGCGCACCCCACGAAGAAGATCACGCCGAACACCAGCCACATGCCGGGATTCTTCATGAACAGCCCCCAGGCCTCCGTCCACCAGGCCAGGCCCCGGCCGGCATCCACCGAGCGGCGTCCGCTCGCGCCCGCACTTTCGACCACTGCTTCGTCCATCGTGCCCCTCCAGTCGTGAGTCGGTTCGGATCGAACCGCTGCGGAGTATGACGCGCTGCCGCGCCAGCGCAAGGGGTGCGCGCGGGGCTTGACCTTCCCACCGTGGCAATGTCTAGCATCCCGCACATGACTGTTTCTTTCCAGCGCCACCACGTGGCCATGCTCCTTCGCTACTCCGGGATCAGCTTCATTTCCGGGGCGGTCAACCACGGCTTCTTCAGCGGCGAGCGCTCGTTGTGGACGGCCGCCGCCGGCATCGCGCTGTTCGTCGCCGGCGCCTGGATGGAACACCGCCTGGCCGTCGACCGCGACGAGACGAGCCTTGCCCGCACCCTGCTGTGGGGCACCTTGCTGTCCATCGGCCTGGGATTCTTCACCGGCGGGCTGCAGCACTTTCCCGACTCGCCGGCACGCAGCAGCTGGGTCGTGCCGCTGGGTTTCGCGCTCTCCGCCGCCGCATTGTTCATGGGCGAGCGCCAGGCCCTGGGCCGCACGGTTGCCGCCTATGTGCTCGCCGGCACCCTCCTCGTGTCCGGCGCGAGCGCCGCGGCATGGCAGTGGCTCGAAGGCCGGCCGCAGGAAGCACAGACCGGCCATGCCCACGAGGGATCGCCGCGGGGCGCGGTGGCCCAGGTCGTCACGCGCAGCGTGGAGGTCGTCATGGACGACACGATGCGGTTCACGCCGGCGGCGATCGCGGTGAAGCCCGGCGAGACGCTGCGCATCGTGGCGCGCAACGCCGGCCGCGTCGCCCACGAGCTGGTCATCGGCGACACGGCCGCCATCCGGGACCACGCGCAGGCGATGCGCGCCGGCAAGGAGCACACGCATGGCGCGGCAGCCATCACGGTTGCGCCCGGCGCCACGGGCGAGCTGGTGGTGACGTTCCAGCAGGCGGCGATGCTGGAGATGGCTTGCCTGGTGCCCGGGCACTACGAGGCCGGCATGCGGGGCACCGTCGAGGTCGCGGCAGCGGAAGCCGCGCCGCGCGCGCCGCATTCAGGCGCGACGCACAAGCACTAGCGCAGCCGCTGCAGCAGGCCCGCCGTCGACGGGTCCAGGCCCTGCACCTCGCCGCTTTGCAGCCGCGGCGCGATGTCCTTGGCCAGCACCTTGCCCAGCTCCACGCCCCACTGGTCGAAGCTGTCGATGCCCCAGATCGAGCCGCTGGTGAACACGCGGTGCTCGTACATCGCCACCAGCGCGCCGAAGCTCTCCGGGTCCAGCCGGTCCAGCACGAAGAAGGTACTGGGGCGGTTGCCGGGGAAGTCCTTGTGGCCTCCGGCATCGCCCTGGCCTTGCATCAGCGCCTGCGCCTGCGCCAGCGCGTTGGCCAGCAGCTGCTCGTGGTGGCCCGCCAGGGCGTGCGCGGCGCCCTTCACCGCGATGAATTCGACGGGGATGACGTCCGTGCCCTGGTGCAGCATCTGGAAGTAGGCGTGCTGGCCGTTGGTGCCGGGCTCGCCCCACACCACCGGCGAGGTCGCGACCGACAGCGCGCGGCCCTGCGCGTCGACGCGCTTGCCGTTGCTCTCCATCTCCAGCTGCTGCAGGTAAGCGGGCAAGCGGCGCAGGGCGCTGTGGTACGGCGCCACGCAGCGGCTGGCAAAGGCGTGGAAGTCGCGGTACCAGACGTCCAGGAGGCCCAGGCGCGCGGGCAGGTTCGCCGCGATGGGCGCGGTGCGGAAGTGCTCGTCCATCGCATGCGCGCCGGCCAGCATGCGGCGGAAGCCCTGCGCGCCGATGCTGATCGCGATCGGCAGGCCGATGGCCGACCACATCGAGTAGCGCCCACCGACCCAGTCCCAGAAGCCGAAGGTGGTGGCGATGCCGAACTGGCGCGCGGCTTCGACGTTGGTCGTCAGCGCCGCGAAGTGGCGGGCGATGTCCTTGCCGCCGCGCTGCTCGAACCAGGCCTTGGCCGAACGCGCATTGGTCATCGTCTCGACCGTCGTGAAGGTCTTGGACGCGATGAGGAACAGCGTGGCTTCGGGCTTGAGCTGCGCCAGCACCGCCGCCAGCTCATGGCCATCGACGTTGGAGACGAAGTGGAAGCGCTTGCCCGGCGCGGTGAACTCCGCCAGCGCAGCCACCGCCATCTGCGGTCCGAGGTCCGAGCCGCCGATGCCGATGTTGACGACGTCGGTGATCGCGCCGTCGGCGCGGATGCGCTCGGCGTAGCCCAGCATCGCATCGAGCGTGTCGTGGACGGCGCGTGCATCCGGGTCGCTGCTCGCGCCCTTCGGCGAGCGCAACAGCCAGTGCTTGACCGCGCGGTTCTCGGTGTTGTTCACCGGCTGCCCCGCGAACATCGCATCGCGGTGGCGCTCGAACAGGCATTCGCGCGCCAGCTCGTACATCAGCGAGCGCACGTGCGCATCCACCAGGTTCTTCGACAGGTCGGCGAACACGTGCGGCGCCTGCTGGCTGAATTCCTCCACGCGCTTCGGATCCGAACGGAAGGCCTCGCGCAGGTCGAACACGCGGCCTTGCTGCGCGTAGTGCTGGCGCAGCAGCTGCCAGGCCTGCGTGCGGTCGCAGTGCGGGCGCGACAGCCCGGCGATCATGCCGCCGTCTCCTGCATCAGCGTCTGCAGCTTGATTGCGTCGGCCACGAAGGTGCGGATGCCTTCCGACAGCTTGGTCGTGGCCATCACGTCCTCGTTCAGGGCGAAGCGGAAATGCGGCTCGTCGTAGTGCGCGCGCACCAGGTCCAGGCGCTTGGCGGCCTCGGGGTCCAGCGCGCGTGGGACGGGCTCGTTCGAAGCCGAGAGTTCCCCGAGCAGCTCCGGGCTGATCGTGAGCAGGTCGCAGCCGGCCAGCGCCACGATCTGGCCCTTGTTGCGGAAGCTCGCGCCCATCACCTCGGTGGCGACGCCGAAATGCTTGTAGTAGTTGTAGATGCGGTGCACCGACTGCACGCCCGGATCCTTGGCGCCGGCATTGGCTGCCTCGTCCCACTTGGCGCCGGCTTCCTTCTTGTACCAGTCGTAGATGCGGCCGACGAAGGGCGAGATCAGTTGCACCTTGGCCTCGCCGCAGGCCACCGCCTGCACGAAGGAGAACAGCAGCGTCAGGTTGGTGTGGATGCCTCGCTTTTCCAGCATCTCGGCGGCGCGGATGCCCTCCCAGGTGGCCGCAACCTTGATCAGGATGCGGTCGGCGGGCACGCCTTCTGCTTGGTACAGCTCGATGATCCGCTCGGCCCGCGTGAACGAAGCCATGGTGTCGAAGCTCAGGCGGGCGTCGACCTCGGTGGACACGCGCCCGGGGATCAGCGACAGGATCTCGCAGCCGAAGCGCACGATCAGCCGGTCGATCTGCTCGTCGACGGGCTTCGCCTTGAAGCGCGTGACGGTGTCCTTCAGCAGCGGCGCGTACTCGGGCTTCTGCACCGCCTTGAGGATGAGGGAGGGGTTGGTGGTGGCGTCCTGCGGGCGGTATTGCGCGAGCTGCCGGAAGTCGCCGGTGTCGGCGACGACGGTGGTGTGCTGCCGCAGCGCTTCGAGTTGGGACATGGGCGCATTATCCGGCGCATGTGCCTCTTCCGCGCGCATTGGCTAAAGTAGCTCCATGAGTTTCGACCTGGTCCTTTTCGGCGGCACCGGCGACCTGGCCTGGCGCAAGCTGATGCCCGCGCTGTTCCAAGCGTTTCGCCACGGCAGCCTGCCGGCCGGCGGCCGCATCATCGGGGTGGCACGCGACCCGCTGTCCGACGAGCAGTACCGGGAGCTGATCCGCTCGCGCTTCGACGAGGTCGAGGGCTCCAAGCGGCCGGGCGCCGGCGAGTTCGAGCGCTTTGCGCAGCTGCTGCACTTCCTGCGCATGGACCTGTCGCAGCCGGCCGACTACCAGCGCCTGGGCGAACTGCTGCGGCAGCGCGGCGCCGACGTCGTAGTCATGTACCTGGCCACGGCGCCGTCCCTGTTCGCCTGCACGGTGGAGCAGCTGGCAGCCGCGGGCCTGAACACGCCGAACACGCGCCTGGTGCTGGAAAAGCCGCTGGGCCACGACCTGCAGTCCAACCGCGCCATCAACGAGACCGTGCGGCGCGTGCTACAGGAGCGGCAGATCTTCCGCATCGACCACTACCTGGGCAAGCCCTCGGTTCAGAACCTGTTCGCGCTGCGCTTCGGCAACGCCCTGTTCGAGCCGCTGTGGCGGCGCGAGACCATCGCCAACATCCAGATCTCCATCGCCGAGGACCTGGGCGTGGAAAAGCGCGGTGCGTTCTACGACAGCACCGGCGCATTGCGCGACATGGTGCAGAACCACGCGCTGCAGCTGCTGTGCGCGCTGGCGATGGAGCCGCCGATCAACGCCCACGCCGACGCCATCCGCGACGAGAAGCTCAAGGTGCTGCGCTCGATGAAGGCGTGGACGCCGCAGGCGCTGTCGCAGCACGTGGTGCGCGGGCAGTACGGGCCGGGCACGGTACACGGCGAGTCGGTGCCCGCTTACACCGAGGAGCCGGGCGTCAGGCCGGACAGCACGACGGAGACCTTCGTCGCCCTGCGCGCCGAGATCGCCAACTGGCGCTGGGCCGGCGTGCCCTTCTACATCCGCACCGGCAAGCGCCTGGCGGGGCGCGATGCGCGCATCGTCGTGTCGTTCCGCCCGGCGCCGCATGCCATCTACCGTTCGCCCGGCAACGGCGCCAACCGGCTCGTCATCCACCTGCAGCCCAAGGACGGCCTGGAGCTGCACCTGCTGGCGCAGGCGCAGGACGGCAAGCAGGCCGGCCGCGTGCAGCAGCAACTCACGCCCGTGCACCTGGACCTGGACTTCGACAAGCGCTTCGGCTCCGAGCGCGTGGGCGCGTACGAGCGCCTGTTGCTCGACGTGATCGAGGGGCGCCTGAACCTGTTCGTGCGCGCCGACGAGCAGGAGGAGGCATGGCGCTGGGTCGAGCCGATCCTCGAGCACTGGCGCAACGAGGCGGAGGGGCCGCGCCCTTACGCGGCGGGCACTTGGGGGCCGAGTGCATCGAGCGCCATGATTGCGCGCGACGGCAACTGCTGGCTGGAGGAGTGCTAGCGCCTCAGTCCTTGAGGAACTTCACGCCCGGCTTGAGTTCCTCGTACAGCAGGTAGTCGGTGGGCGCCATGCCGAGCGAGGTGTAAGTGGCGTGCGCCACCGCGTTGTCCTTCTCCATGTACAGGCGAAAGCCGCACACGCCCGCGTCGGCCTTGGACAGCTCGCGCACGTGCTCGTACATCCGCCGGTACACGCCCTGGCGGCGGAAGGGCTGCTCGACGTACACGCTCTGGATCCACCAGAACAGGCCGTTGCGCCAGTCGCTCCACTCGTTGGTGATCAATAGGCAGGCGACGACGCGGCCTTCGTGCTCCGCCACGATGTAGAAGCCGAGCGACGGGGATTCAAGCAGCCGCCGCACTCCGGCGCCGATCACCTCGGGGATGAGTTCCTTGCCCTCGGTCTCGAAGGCCATCTGCGCATTGAAACGCGCGATGGTGTCGGCGTCGCGCAGCTCGCCCTTGCGCAGCAGCAGGTCCATCAGATGCGGCCCTCCTCGACCGCATGGCAGGCCACGCGGATGCCGCGCAGCTCCAGCAGCGCGGGACGCTCGACGCGGCAGCGTTCGTTGGCATGCGGACAGCGCGGGTTGAACGCGCAGCCGCTGGGCGGGTTGAGCGGGTTGGGCACCTCGCCCTGCACCGGCGTGCGCGACTTGCCGGTGGCGTGCATCTTGGGGATCGCCTCCAGCAGCATCTTCGTGTACGGGTGCTGCGGGTTGCCGAACAGGTGGTGCTTGCCCGCGAGCTCGACGATGCGCCCCAGGTACATCACGCCGACCGTGTCGCTCACGTGGCGCACCACGGCGAGGTTGTGCGAGATGAACAGGTAGGTGAGGCCGCGCGCCCGCTGCAGGTCCTTCATGATGTTCAGCACCTGCGCCTGCACCGAGACGTCCAGCGCCGAGGTCGGCTCGTCGCACACGAGGAACTCGGGCTCGGTCGCCAGCGCGCGCGCGATGGAGATGCGCTGGCGCTGCCCGCCGGAGAACTGGTGCGGGTACTTGTCCATGTCGGGCGCCGCCAGGCCGACGGAGGCGAGCAGTTCGCCGACGCGCGCCTCCAGCTGCGGGCCTTCGGTGAGCAGGCCGTGCTCCTTGAGCGGCTCGCCGACGATGTCCTCCACCGTCCAGCGCGGGTTGAGGCTGGCATACGGGTCCTGGAAGATCATCTGGATGCGCCGGCGGATCTCGCGACTGCCCGAGCGATAGGCCGCATGGGCGTCCTGGCCGTCGAAGCTCACCGAACCGCGCGAGGGCTCGTACAGGCCCACCAGCAGCTTGGCCACCGTGCTCTTGCCGCAGCCCGATTCGCCCACGAGCGCGAGCGTCTGGCCCTTGGCGATGTCGAAGCTCACGCCGTCCACGGCATGCAGCAGCAAACGCCCCTTGCCCTCGATGAGCCGGTTGAGCAGCGGCGGCGAGACGTCGAAGGTGCGCGCGATGTCGCGCACTTGCACGAGGGGCTGGCTCATGCCGTCACACCCGCCGTGGCGTCGTGCAGCCAGCAGGCCGCACGCGTGGCGCCGGCGGCGAGCAGGTCGGGCCGCTCGATGCGGCAGCGGTCGAACGCGCGCGGGCAGCGCGGGTTGTAGGCGCAGCCGGTGGGGATCGCGTTGAGCCGCGGCATCGCGCCGTCGATCTGGTTCAGGCGCTCGCGGTCCACCGTGATGTCGGGGATCGCCGCCATGAGGCCCATGGTGTACGGATGCGCCGGCTGGTTGATCACCTCGTGCACCGGGCCGATCTCGGCGATGCGGCCCGCGTACATCACGGCGACGCGGTCGCAGGTCTCGGCGATCACGCCCATGTCGTGCGTGATCAGCATGACGGCCGCGCCGCGGTCCTTGCACACCTTCTTCAGCAGCGAAATGATCTGCGCCTGGATCGAGACGTCCAGCGCCGTGGTCGGCTCGTCGGCCACGATCAGCTTCGGTTCGGCCGCGAGGGCCAGCGCGATCACCACGCGCTGGCGCATGCCGCCGGAGAACTGGTGCGGGTAGTGGTCGATGCGCTCCTTGGCCGCGGGGATGCCGGTGTCTTCCAGCAGCGCGATGGCGCGGCGGCGCGCCTCGTCGCCGCCGACGGGCAGGTGCGCGAGGATGGTCTCCGTCAGCTGCCGCCCGATCGTGTAGAGCGGGTTCAGCGACGTCAGCGGGTCCTGGAAGATCGCGCCGATCTTGCGCCCGCGGATGTGGCGCATCTGGTCGTTCGGCAACTGGTCGATGCGCTGACCCTCGAGGATCACCTGGCCGGAGGCGACGCGCCCCGGCGGTTCCAGCAGGCCGATGATGGACGCGCCCGTGAGCGACTTGCCCGCGCCCGATTCGCCGACCACGCCGAGGATCTCGCCCGGCGCGATGTCGAAGCTGATGTCGTCCAGCGCGCGGAGCGTGCCGCGGCGGTGCGGGAACTCGACGACGAGGTTCTTGACTTGCAGCAGGGTCATCAGCGCAACCGGGGGTTCAAGGCGTCACGCAGCCAGTCGCCCAGCAGGTTGACCGACAGCGCGATCAGCACCAGCGCCGCGCCCGGGAACACGGTGATCCACCAGTTGCCCGAGAACAGGAACTTGTTGCCCACCTGGATCAGCGTGCCCAGCGACGGCGAGTTGGGCGGCACGCCCACGCCCAGGAAGGACAGCGTCGCCTCGGTGATGATCGCCGTGGCGACCTGGATGGTCGCGAGCACCATCACCGGCCCCAGGATGTTGGGCAGCACGTGGCGCCGCATGATCCGCAGGTTCGACACGCCGGTGACGCGCGCGGCCTGCACGTACTCGCGGTTGCGCTCCACCAGCGTGGAGCCGCGCACCGTGCGCGCGTACTGCACGAAGCCACTGCCGCCCGCCAGCGAGATCGACAGCACCAGCGTTCCGAACACGACCGCTTCGTTGGCGTTGGGGAACATCGCCCGCCCCACCCCCGCGATCAGCAGCGCGACCAGGATCGCCGGGAACGACAGCACGACGTCGCAGACGCGCATGATGAAAGCGTCGATGCGCCCGCCGACGAAGCCCGACAGCAGCCCCAGGCTGACGCCGATCAGCATCGAGAACACCACCGACGCGAAGCCCACCATCAGCGAGATGCGGGCGCCGAACATCAGCGCCGAGAAGATGTCGCGGCCCTGGTCGTCGGTGCCCAGGAAGTACTTGGGGTTGCCGCCCTCGGCCCAGCGCGGCGGCAGGAAGGCGTCGCCCAGCTCCAGCGTCGCCAGCTCGAAGGGCTTGTGCGGCGCCACCCAGTTGGCGAACACCGCGCAGAAGATGCAGGCGAAGGCGATCACCGCCGCCGTCACCGCCACGGGCGACGTGCGGAAGCTGTAGCCGATGTCGCTGTGCCAGGCCCGCGCGAGCAGGCCGGGGTGGGAGGCCGCGGTCACTTGACGGTGACGAACTTCCAGGGCATCTCGTTGCCCGGGTGCTGCACGACCTCGACGTTCTTCTTCATCGCCCAGTTCAGGTACTGCTGGTGCAGCGGGATGTGGCCGATGTCGTCCAGGTGCAGCTTGACGGCCTCGTGGATCATCTCGCCGCGCTTCTTCACGTCGGTTTCGGAGGCGACCTTGTCGGTGAGCTCGTCGAGCTTGGCGTTGCTGTAGGCGCCCAGGTTGAACTGGCCGCGGCCGCCGTCACCGGGGCTCGACATGATCGAGTACAGCACGTTGTGCGCGTCGACCGTGCTGGAGGTCCAGCCGAGCATGTAGAAGCTGGTGTCGCGGCGCAGGATCTTCGGGAAGTACGTGCCCTTGGTCTCGGCCTGCAGGTTCACCTTCACGCCCACGCGCGCCAGGTTGGCGGACACCGCCTGGCAGATCGCGGCGTCGTTGACGTAGCGGTCGTTGGGGCAGTTCATCGTCACCTCGAAGCCTTGCGGGTAGCCGGCGTCGGCGAGCAGTTTCTTCGACGCCTCGGGGTCGAAGGGCAGGCGCTTGTTCAAGTCGGGCGCGAAGCCGTTGACCTGCTGCGGCCACATCTCGGCGATGGGGTTGGAGGCGCCGCGCATCACGGTGCGCTTGATGCCCTCGACGTCGATGGCCTGGTAGAAGGCCTGGCGCACGCGCTTGTCCTTGAAGGGGTTCTTGCCCTTGACGCTGGAGAAGAGCAGTTCGTCGCGCTTCTGGTCCATGCCCAGGAAGATCACGCGCAACTCGGGGCCCTGCAGCACCTTCAGGTTGGACGCGGCCTTGATGCGGTCGATGTCCTGCACGGGCACCGGCTCCATGAAGTCGATCTCGCCGGAGATGAGCGCCGCCACGCGCGTGGCGTCGTTGCCGATGACGTTGAAGATCACCTCGTCGACGTTGCCGTCGATCTTGCCCCAGTAGTTGCCGTTGCGCACGAAGGTCGTGCGCACGTTGGGCTGGCGCTCGCGCAGGCGGAACGGGCCCGTGCCGTTGGCGCGGAACGACGCCGCGTTCTCGATGCCGCGGCGGCGGTCCACCGGGCGCGTCGCCTGGTTCTGCTCGCACCACTTCTTGCTCATGATGAACCAGCGGTAGAACACGTCCGGCAGGATCGGGAAGGGCTGCGTCGTGACGATGTCGATCGAGTGGTCGTTGAGCTTCCTGATCTCCTTGATCTGGCCCACGTAGGTCTTCATGTCCGAGCCCTCGCCCTTGGCGCGCTCGTAGCTGAAGATCACGTCGTCCGCCGTGAACGGCGTGCCGTCGTGGAATTGCACGCCCTTGCGCAGGTCGAAGTGCCACACGGTCGGCGAAGTCTGCTTCCACGAGGTCGCGAGCCCCGGCGCCAGCTTGTAGTTGCGGTCGCGCGTGACGAGCGGCTCGTACAGGTTCTCGGTGACGGTCAGCTGCAGCGACTCGTTGAGCGAGTGCGGGTCCATCGACAGCGCATCGCCCTGGTTGCCGATCTTGATGGTCACGGCCTGCGCGGCGCCCGTGGCCAGCGCCGCGGCCGCGGCGATGGCGTACAGCCAGTTCTTCGTCTTCGTCATTCCTTGTTCTCCTTCCGAGTGTGTGCCCTCATGAGGCGGCCAGCGGCATCCCCTGCTCGGCCAGGCTCGCGTGGAGCGCGGAGCCAAGCGGAAGGACATCGTCGTTGAAATCGTAGCGGGCGTTGTGCAGGAAGCAGTTGTCCGCGCCCTGCCCCAGGCGCAGGTAGGCGCCCGGCTTGTTCTGCAGCATGAACGAGAAGTCCTCGGCGCCCATGCTCGGCTCGAGGTCGCGGTCCACGTGCTCGGGGCCCACGAGGCTTTCGGCCACGTCGGCGGCGAAGCTCGCTTCGTCCGGCGTGTTCACCGTGGCGGGATACGAGCGCTCGTACCTCACCGAGGCCGTCGCGCCGAAACCCAGCGCCACCGCCGACGCGATCTCCTGCAGGCGCCTTTCGACCAGCGCCTGCACTTCGGTCTTGAACGTGCGGATGGTGCCCACGATGGTGGCGCTGCCAGGGATCACGCTCATCGCGTGCACGTCGCCGGCGTTGATCGCGCACAGGCTCACCACGGCGCTGTCGATGGGGCGGATGTTGCGCGAGACGATGCTCTGCGCGGCGGTGATGATGTGCGCGCACACGAGCACGGGATCGACCGCAAGGTAGGGATGCGCGCCGTGCCCGCCCTTGCCGGTCACCTCGATGGTCACGCGGTCGGCCGCGGCCATCATGGCCCCCATGTTGATGCCGATGGTGCCGGGCTTCATCGAGGGCCAGTTGTGCATGGCGAAGATCGCCTCGACCGGCCAGCGGTCGAACAGGCCGTCGTCGACCATGGCCTTCGCGCCGGCGAAGCCTTCCTCGCCGGGCTGGAAGACGAGCACCGCGGTGCCGTCGAAGTTGCGCGTCTCGGCGAGGTAGCGCGCGGCGCCCACCAGCATCGCCGTGTGGCCGTCGTGGCCGCAGCCGTGCATCATGCCGCTCTTGGTCGACTTCCACGCGAAGTCGTTCTGCTCGGTCATGGTCAGCGCGTCCATGTCGGCACGCAGGCCGATCATGCGGCCGCTTTGCGTGCTCTTGCCGCGCACCACTGCAACGACGCCCGTCTTGCCGATGCCGGTGTGGATCTCGTCGACGCCGCAGACCTTGAGCGCCTCGACCACGCGCGCGGAGGTGTAGACCTCCTCGAAGCCGAGTTCCGGGTGCGCGTGCAGGTCGCGGCGCAGCGCGGTGAGCTCGGGCACGAACTGGGCGATGTGGGCGAAGGCGCGGCCGTTGGCCTTCAGGCGCGGGGCAAGCATCAGTGTCCTTTGGCCGCCTCGACCCGCAGGCGCGGGTCGACGGCGAAATACAGCATGTCGACGACGAGGTTGATGATCACGAAGATCAGCGCGATCAGGCACAGGTAGGCGGCCATCACCGGGATGTCGGCGAAGGTGACCGCCTGGATGAACAGGAGGCCCATGCCGGGCCACTGGAACACCGTCTCGGTGATGATCGAAAACGCGATGAGCGTGCCCAGCTGCAGGCCGATGATGGTCATCACGGGCACCAGCGTGTTCTTCAGCGCATGCCCGAAATGGATGGCGCGGTCCGTCAGGCCGCGGGCGCGCGCGAACTTGATGTAGTCGGTGCGCAGCACCTCCAGCATTTCCGCGCGCACCAGCCGCATGATCAGCGTGAGCTGGAAGATCGCGAGCGTGATGCCCGGCAGCACGATGTGCGCCCAGCCGTCGCGCGTGAGCAGCCCGCTGGACCACCAGCCGATCTTCACGACGTCGCCGCGGCCGAAGCTGGGCGCGATGCCCAGCAGCACCGCGAACACCAGGATCAGCAGGATGCCGATCAGGAAGGTGGGCAGCGACACGCCCAGCAGCGAGATCGTGAGGAAGACCTGCGACAGGAAAGTCCCCCGGCGCAGCGCCGAGTACACGCCCATCGGGATGCCGATCACCACCGCGATGACGGCGGCGACGAGCGCCAGCTCAAGCGTGGCGGGAAAGCGCTCGCCGATCAGGCGCGAGACCTTGGCGCCCTGGCGCAGCGACAGGCCGAACTCGCCTTGCGCCGCGTTGCCGAGGAAGTGCATGAACTGGACGTAGAAGGGCTGGTCGAGGCCTAGGTCGCGGCGCAGCTCGCGGATCTGCTGGGGCGTGGCGTCCTGGCCCAGCAGGAACACGACCGGGTCGCCGACGTACTGGAACAGCAGGAAGGCGATGAAGGCCACCGCCACCATGACGATCGCGGCCTGGAACAAGCGGCGCAGGATGAAAGCGAACATGCAGTCTGGCAACGCAGGCGAGAGGGCATGCTAGCAGAGCAAGTTCGGTGCCCCACTGAGGGCTTACGGCAATAAAAAAGGCCGCCCATTCGGGCGGCCTTCAAGTTTCTTCATCAAACCGGCCTTGCGGCCGGCCGGGATCAGAACGAGTGCTTGATACCCACGTCGATGCCGGTGCCCGAACCCGCAGCAGCAGCCGTGCCGGCGAAGCCGGGGTTGCCACCGCCGTTGCCGCCCAGGAACGTGAAGTTGCCACCGTTCTTGTTGGAGATGTGCGAGTACGTCGCGTAGGCGGCGGTGCGCTTGGACAGGTTGTGCACGTAGCCCAGGGCGAGCTGGTTGGCCTTCCAGCCGGCTGCGTTGTTGACCTTGATGTGGCCCCACGACAGCGGGATGTAGCCGGCGCCGACCGGGATCGTGCCGCCCAGCGACCAGTAGGTGTGCTTCGTGCCAGCCAGGTCGGAGTCGTTCACGCCGATCTTGGCCATGACCTTGGCCATGCCGAAGTCGTACGAACCACCGAGGTTCCAGTTCTTGTACTTGAACACGGGACCGGCGGCGGAGTTCGAACGCGACACGGCACCAGCGACGTTGAACGGGCCGGCGGCGTAGCCGACGCGCGCGCCGAGGTAGCGGTTCGTGGCGGCGGCGGTGCTCAGGTTCTCGGCGAAGGCGTACGTGATTTGCGCGTACACGCCGGTGCCGATGTGCGACGAGGCGTTCGGGCCCATGCCCCACAGGTACGACAGGCCGTTGTTGGTACGAGCAGCGGTCGTCGGGTTGTCGCCCGCCGCGCCGTTCGTGCCGCCGCCTTGCGAGACGTTCGCACCCGAGCCGGCGCCCAACGTGCCGAACGGGTCGAACACGGTGTGGTTCCAGAAGGACGGGGTGTAGTCACGGCCGAGGCGCAGCTGGCCGAACGGGCCCGCCAGCGACAGGTAGCTGCGACGCTGGAAGACGACCGCGCCGCCCGTGCCGTTGCCCAGGCCCGCGTCGTTCAGGATCGCGGCCTCGAGCCAGAAGCCGGCGTACATGCCGCCGCCGAGGTCTTCCACGCCACGAACGCCCAGGGCGCTGGACGTGTTGCCCGAGGTGGACATCATCGTCTTGTGCACGCCGTTCTGGCTGTAGCGCGAGACCATCGCGTCCAGGGCGCCGAACAGCGTCACGGACGACTGGGCAAAGGCGGCGCTGGTAGCAGCCAGCGCGGCCAGAGCAATGAGGGACTTTTTCATGCAAGTTTCTCCAAGGTTAAACGAAGGGCTCCGGTGAAGAAGGGGTCACGAACGATGGGCAGCATCGAGTGCTCCCGCCGGATCCCCGGGCCAACCTCCTTTTGGGAAGTTGGGCTAATTGCACCAGAGGGGCTTTTCTTGCGCAAAGTATTTAGGCCTCACGGGCGTGTTTCGTTGCACATGGACAACAAACAAAAACCGCTCAGTGGACGGTACGCAACAGCCCCGGATCGGGTTTCGGATGGCGAAAACAAGGCTGTCATTTCGCTGAATCCACGGCCGCGCCACAGCTGGGGCGCGGGGGTTCTTACACTCGGTGCATGGACCTGCTTCTGGCCGCCGCCGACAGCGCGCTTCGCACCTTGTTCGCGCGCCCGCGGGCCACGCGCCCGTGCCCGGTCGTGCCGGCGGATGAAACGCGGCTGGCGCCCGAGGAAAAGCGCCACGCGGCGGCCCTGATGCGCGTGAACCATGTGGGCGAGGTGTGCGCGCAGGCGCTGTACACCGCGCAGGCACTGGCCACGCCGAACGCGCAGCTGCGCCGCCACTTCGAGAAAGCCGCCGACGAGGAAACGGACCACCTCGCGTGGACGTCGGAGCGCCTGAAGGAGCTGGGCGCGCGGCCCTCGCTGCTCAACCCGCTCTGGTATGCGGGCGCCTTCGGGCTCGGCCTCGTCGCAGGGCGTTTCGGCGACCGCGTGAGCCTGGGCTTCGTCGTGGAGACGGAACGCCAGGTGGAGTCGCACCTGCAAAGCCACCTCGAGCGGCTTCCCGCCGGGGACCACGCATCGCGCGCGATCGTCGTGCAGATGAAGGAAGACGAGGCCACCCACGCCGCCAAGGCGCTCGACGCCGGCGGCTTGGAGCTGCCTGCGCCAGTGAAGCTCGCGATGCGCGCGGCGGCCAAGGTGATGACCACCACCGCGCACTACATCTAGGCCACGAGCTCGAAGCTGGTCGTCATTTCGGCGGTTTTCGCGAGCATGGCGCTCGCCGAGCAGTACTTCTCGTGGCTCAGGGCGATGGCGCGCTCCACCGCTTCGGCCGGCGCGCTGCCCGACACCGTGAAGTGCATGTGGATCTTCGTGAACACCTTGGGGTCGGTGGCCGCGCGCTCGGACGTGAGCTTCACGCTGCAGGCGCGCACGTCGTGGCGCCCGCGCTTGAGGATCAGCACGACGTCGTAGGCCGTGCAGGCGCCCGTGCCCGCCAGCACCGTCTCCATCGGCCGTGGCGCCAGGTTCTGGCCGCCGTTTTCGGGCCGCGCCGCGTCCGGCGCGCCATCCATGACCAGGACATGGCCGCTGCCGGTCTCGGCCAGGAAACCCATTCCCGAACGGGCGCCCGTGGCCCCCGTCCAACTCACCGTGCATTCCATTTCGCTTTTCTCCTGTGCGGTTGCTGCATTGCAGCAGACCTCGCTATACTGGCTCGCAGGATAACCACCGTTTGTCTCCTCCACCTCCCTTGGTGGATTTAGCCCCCAGCCGCAAGGCCGGGGGCTTTTTTCCGGGCCCTATCATTCCTCGTTAATGAAAAAGCACCTGCAGCCCGCCGACTACTTGAAGAAGATCCTGAACGCGCGCGTGTACGACGTCGCGGTGGAGTCGGCGCTCGAACCCGCGAAGAACCTCAGCCGCCGCCTGCACAACAAGGTGCTGCTCAAGCGCGAGGACCAGCAGGCGGTGTTCTCGTTCAAGCTGCGCGGCGCGTACAACAAGATGGCGCAGCTGCCGCCCGAGCAGCTCAAGCGCGGCGTCATCTGCGCATCGGCCGGCAACCATGCCCAGGGCGTCGCCATGTCGGCGCATCGCATGGGCGTGCGCGCGGTGATCGTGATGCCGGTGACCACGCCGCAGGTGAAGGTCGACGCGGTGAAGGGCCTCGGCGGCGAGGTCGTGCTGGTCGGCGACAGCTACTCCGACGCCTACCAGCACGCGCTGAAGCTGCAGGAAGCGCAGGGCCTGACCTTCGTGCACCCGTTCGACGACCCGGACGTGATCGCGGGCCAGGGCACGATCGCGATGGAGATCCTGCGCCAGCACCAGGGCCCGCTCGACGCGGTGTTCGTCGCGATCGGCGGCGGCGGGCTGGTCTCGGGCGTCGCGAGCTACATCAAGGCCGTGCGCCCCGAGATCAAGGTCATCGGCGTGCAGATGAACGACTCGGACGCGATGCTGCGCTCGGTCACGGCGAAAAAGCGCATGACGCTGGACGACGTCGGCCTGTTCGCCGACGGCACCGCCGTCAAGCTGGTGGGCGAAGAGACGTTCCGCCTCGCGCGCGAACTCGTCGACGAGTTCATCGTGGTCGACACCGATGCCGCCTGCGCCGCGATCAAGGACATCTTCATCGACACGCGCAGCATCGTCGAGCCCTCGGGCGCGCTCGCGGTCGCCGCGATCAAGCAGTACGTCGCCGAGAAGAAGACCAAGGGCGAGACCTACGCGGCGATCCTGTGCGGCGCCAACATGAATTTCGACCGGCTGCGCTTCGTGGCCGAGCGCGCGGAAGTGGGCGAGGAGCGAGAGGCGCTTTTCGCCGTCACGATGCCGGAGGAGCGCGGCAGCTTCCGCCGCTTCCTCGAGGTGATCGGCGCATTGCCGGGCGGCGCGCGCAACGTCACCGAGTTCAACTACCGCATCAGCGACGCCAGCCAGGCGCACGTGTTCGTGGGCCTTACGACGCACGGCAAGGGCGAGTCGGCGCGCATCGCGTCCAACTTCATCAAGCACGGCTTCGCCACCGTGGACCTCACGCATGACGACCTCGCGAAGGAACACGTGCGCTACATGGTGGGTGGCCTCTCGCCGCTGGCGCACGACGAGCGCCTCTTGCGCTTCGTGTTCCCGGAGCGGCCGGGGGCGCTCACGAAGTTCCTCACGCACATGCGGCCCACCTGGAACATCTCGCTCTTCCATTACCGCAACCAGGGCGCCGACTACGGCAAGATCCTCGTGGGCATGCAGGTGCCCAAGAGTGACACCAAGGCCTTCAATTCCTTCCTCGCGACGCTGGGCTATCCCTACGTCGAGGAGACGGACAACCCCGCCTACCGCCTGTTCCTGCGCTCCTGAGCGCCGCGCGCATGGACCTGCTGCGCCAGTACCTCGTCGCCGTCCAGTTCTTCACGCGCGTGCCCGTGACCGGGCCGCTCGCGCAGTGGGCCGACTGGTCGCCCGAGCAGCTGCGCGCGAGCGCCGCGCACTTCCCCGGTGTCGGCTGGCTCGTGGCGCTGGTCGCGTGCATGGCCTTCGCGCTGCTCGGCGTGGTGCTTCACGGCAGCGTGTTCGTGCCGCTCGTCGCCGCCATCGGCTGCACCATCGCCACGCTGCTGCTCACCGGCGCCTTCCATGAGGACGGCCTGGCCGACGTCGCCGACGGCCTGGGCGGCAGCGCCGGGCGCGAGCAGGCGCTGGCGATCATGAAGGACTCGCGCCTGGGCACCTACGGCGTCGTCGCGGTCGCCATGGCGCTCCTGATGAAAGTCGCGTTGCTCGCCGTGCTCGGCGGCCAGTCGGCAGCCGGCGTGCTCGTCGCCCTCTTCGCGGCGCACACCGTGTCGCGATTCGCGCCGCTGGTGGTGACGAGCCGCCTGCCCTACATCGGCGACGAAAGCACGAGCAAGAGCAAGCCGCTGGCCGACCGCATCGGCAAGCGCGAGCTGTGGATCGCGGCGATGTGGTGCGTGCCGCCGCTGGCGCTGGCCGTCGTGGTGCGCGGCTTCGCCTTCGCGATCTTCGGCGTACTGCTGGTCGCGGCGGCGTGGTGGGCGATGCAGCGCCTGTTCGTGCGGCGCCTGCAGGGCTTCACCGGCGATTGCCTGGGCGCGACGCAGCAGGTGTGCGAGATCGCGTTCTACCTGGGCGCCGCGATCGCCTTCGCGTTCGGCTGATCAGCGCTTCAGCGGCAATTCGAGCGTGACGGCCGGCGGCGCCTGCAGGTTCGCCGCGAGCGTCGCGCGGCGCGGGTCGACTGACTTCAGCACCAGGTTCTCGTCGATGGGCGCGCCGACGCGGTACGGCTTGGGCGGCTTGCCGTCGACTGCGATGAGCGCGGCGCCGCCGCCGTCGGGCTCGGCCACCACGCCCTGCAGGGCGAAGCGGCTGGACAGGCTGGCGATGGGCGCGGCGGCAGCGCCGGGCGCCGCGCCCAGCAGGCGGGCCGTCGCGGCAGGGTCCGGAACCGCCGCACTGCGCGCGATCGGCGCGACGGGCGAGCCCGATCCCGCACTGCTGAGCTTCATGCCCCAGTACACCGCGCTTGCGGCGACCAGCCCCCACACCACGAACGTGGCGCCGGCCACGGCCCAGCGGTTGCCCGGATTGCTCACCATGCGGGGAATTATCATTGAACGGACTTCCGGGCTCCCCCCATCCATGAATCATTTGCACACATCGCTGCGCCGCGCGGCGCACGCCGGCTTCACGCTCATCGAGATGATGGTCGTGGTCGTGATCATCGGCGTGCTCGCCGCGCTGATCGTCCCGAACGTGCTCGACAAGCTGGATGACGCCAAGGTCACCGCCGCGCGCACGGACATCAACACCATCAGCCAGGCGCTGAAGTTCTACAAGATCGACAACCAGCGCTACCCCTCGACGCAGCAGGGGCTGCAGGCGCTCACGGCCAAGCCGACCACGGAACCCGTTCCCGCCAACTGGAAGCCCTACCTCGAGAAGCTTCCCAACGACCCCTGGGGCCGTCCCTACCAGTACCTCAACCCCGGCGTGAAGGGCGAAGTGGACATCATGTCCTTCGGCGCCGACGGCCAGCCGGGGGGCGAGGGCAAGAATGCGGACATCGGCAGCTGGCAATAGCGCCCGCCGCGCCGGCGCGTTCACGCTCATCGAGCTGCTCGTCGTCGTCGCCATCATCGCCATTGCCGTCGCGGGCGTGAGCTTCGCGCTGCGCGACTCGGGCGCCACGCAGCTCGAACGCGAGGCGCAACGCCTCGCGGCCCTGTTCGAAGCTGCGCGCGCGCAGTCGCGTGCCAGCGGCGTGCCGGTCCGCTGGCGCGTGGTCGAAGGAGGTTTCCGCTTCGACGGCGCGCAGCCGGGCACCTTGCCCGAACAGTGGCTCTCGCCCGCAACGCAAGTCAACGGCAACGCGCTCGTGGTGCTGGGCCCCGAGCCCATCATCGGCCCGCAGCAGGTGCTGGTCGCCTCCAGCGCGGTGCCGGGGCGGCAGTTGCGCATCGCCACCGACGGCTTGAAACCCTTCCGCGTGAGCGCGGCGGACGCGGGGTCGTGATGCGGCGCGCCCGCGGCTTCACGCTGGTGGAAGTGCTGGTCGCGCTGGCGATCGTCGCCATCGCGCTGACCGCGGGCCTGCAGGCCACCGGCGCGCTCGCCAACAACGCGCTGCGGCAGTCCACGGTGCTGCTCGCGCACATCTGCGCCGAGAACGAACTCGTGAAAGCACGCCTGGCGCGGCAGATGCCCGACATCGGCGATTCGACGGTGGCGTGCGACCAGGCCGGCCGCGAGTTCACGGTGGCGGTGAGCGTGCGACCCACGCCCAACCCGAGTTTCCGCCGCGTCGACGCGCAGGTGGTCGACGACAACACACCCGTGCTGCGCCTGTCCACCATCGTGGGGCGTTACTGATGCGGCGCGCGCACGCCGGCTTCACGCTCGTCGAGCTGCTGGTGGCGCTGTTCGCGCTGTCGCTCCTGGCCGTGATGTCCTACCGCGGCATCGACGGCATGATGCGCGCGCAGGCCAGCACCGAAGCGCGCGCCGACGACGTGCTGACGCTGCAGATCGGCCTGGCGCAATGGGCGGCCGATCTCGACGCGATCGAGCAGATCCCCGGGTTGAAGGCCATCGAGTGGAACGGCCGCGTGCTCCGCCTCACGCGCCGCAGCACCGCCTCGCCCACCGACGGCCTGCTCGTGGTGGCGTGGACGCGCCGCATCGTCGGCGACAAGGGCATGTGGCTGCGCTGGCAGTCGCCGCCGGTCACCACGCGCGGCGACATCGAGCAGGCGTGGCAGCGTGCCGACCTGTGGTCGCAGAACGCGGGCAGCGACGACCAGGCACGCGAAGTGGCCGTGACGCCGCTGGACGACTGGCAGATCTTCTTCTTCCGCGAGAACGCGTGGACCAACCCGCAGTCGAGCGACGTCACCTCCGCCAGCATCGCCTCGGTGGCGCGCACGGCGGCGTCCGGTGCGGCAGCAGTCAACCCGACGCAGCAGCCCGACGGCGTGCGCCTGGTGCTGCAGCTGCCGGCCAACCAGGCGGTCGCGGGCACGATCACGCGCGACTGGGTGCGCCCGCAGGTGACGAACGTGAGGACCTCGTCGTGAAGCGCGCGCGCAGCGCCGGCGCGGCCGTGCTGATGGCGATGCTCACCGTCGCCTTCGTCGCGACCATCGCGGCGGCGGCGCTGTGGCAGCAATGGCGCGGCATCGAGGTGGAAACGGCCGAGCGTGCGCGTGTGCAGTCGGCGTGGATCCTCACCGGCGCGCTCGACTGGGCGCGGCTGCTGCTGCGCGAGGACCAGACCGGCGCGAGCGCCGGCGGCGCCGACCACCTGGGCGAGCCCTGGGCCGTGCCCTTGCAGGAGGCGCGCCTGTCGAGCTTCCTCGCCGCCGACCGCAACAACACCAGCACCGACTTCGGCCCCGAAGTGATGGACGCGTTCCTTTCGGGGCAGATCGTCGACCTGCAGTCGCTGATGAACGTCAACAACCTGGTGAACGACACCGGGCAGGTGAGCGACGACGACGTGAAGGCGTTCGAGCGCCTGTTCGCCCTGCTCAACCTGCCGGCGAATGAATTGACGAAGCTGGTCGAAAACCTGCGCTTCTCGATCGCGGCGGGGCAGGTGACGCCCAGCCCGATGCAGGCGCCGCTGCGGCCGCAGCGCGTGACCGACCTGGTGTGGTTGGGGCTGAGCGCGCAGACTGTCGCCGTGCTCGAGCCCTATGTCACGCTGCTGCCGGGGCGCCGCGCCGTCAACGCCAACACCGCCGCCGCCGAAGTGATCGCCGCCGCCGGCGACATCGACCTGTCCGACGCGCAGCGCCTGGTGCAGGTGCGGCAGGCGGCGTATTTCAAGACGGTGTCCGACATCCAGCAGCACCTGGCCCCCGGCGAGCAGCTGCCCGACAACGCCCTCACCTACCGCTCCGATTTCTTCGAGGTGCGCGCGCGCCTGCGCCTGGACAAGCTGGTCGTGGAGGAGCGCTCGGTGTTGCGCCGCGACCTCACCCCGCAGTCGCAAGGGCCCAGCATCAGCGTGCTGCGGCGCGAGCGCGGCGCCGTGGACCCGACGACGATGGCGCGCCTGGCGATGGCCGGGCAGCGATGATGAGCACCGCCCTTCCTACAATGCCCCCTCCATGAGCGCCCTCGTCGTCGTCCTTCCGCCCGCGCCCGGCTCCGAGTTCGCGTACGTCGTGACCAACGACGGCGTGCACGCGGCGCGGCACGGCAGTGCGCAGGCGCAACTGCTGCCCCTGCCCGCGCAGGCCGGCAGCGAGATCGTGGCAGTGGTGCCCATTGCCAAGCTGTCGTGGCACCGGGTCGATTTGCCCAAGGGCGTGGGGCCGCGCTCGCCGCGCCTGCGCGCCGTGCTCGAAGGCCTGCTCGAGGAGCGCCTGCTCGACGAGCCCGAGACGCTGCACTTCGCGCTGCAGCCGCAGGCTCGCGCCGAATCCGCGGCCTGGGTCGCCACGTGCGAGCGTGAATGGCTGCGCGATGCGCTGCAGGCGCTGGAAAACGCGGGCCGGCCCGTCACGCGCATCGTCCCCGAATTCGCGCCGCAGGCGCAGCCGGCGCTGTACGCCATCGGCGACCCCGACGACGCCGTGCTGGTGGCCGTCACGCCCGACGGCGTCACGCCGTTGCCGCTGGCCTCCGCCGCGCTGGCGCTGCTGCCATCGCTGCCCGCAGACACCGCGCTCGTGTCCGAGCCGGCCGTCGCGGCGCTGGCCGAACAGGTGCTGCAGCACCCACCCGTACTGCAGCAGTCCCCCGAGCGCTGGGTGCGCGCCGCGCAGTCCGACTGGGACCTCGCGCAGTTCGACCTGTCGAGTTCCGGCGGCGCCCGCACCCTGAAGAAGGCCGGCGCACTGTGGGCCGACGTGGTCGCCTCGCCGCAGTGGCGGCCGGCGCGCTGGGGCGCGCTGGTCCTCATCGTGCTCAACCTCGTGGCGCTCAACGCCTTCGCCTGGCGCGAGCGCTCGGCCATCGAAGGCAAACGCGAGGCGATGCGGCGCTCGCTCACGCAGGCCTTTCCCGAGGTGAAGGTGGTGGTCGACGCCCCGGTGCAGATGGAGCGCGAAGTGGCCGCCCTGCGCCAGGCCACCGGCGCCGTGTCGGGGCGCGACCTCGAAGCCATGCTGGCGGCGCTCGCAGCATCGCTGCCGCCGCAACGCGCCCTCGGCGCGCTCGACTATGCCAACGGCGAGCTGCGCGTGCGCGGGCTCGGGCTCGGCCCCGAGGAAGCGCGCAACGTGGCCGCCGCGATGCGCTCGCGCGGCTACAACACGGCCGTCACGGGCGACCTGCTGGTGGTCACGCCGGAGGCGGGCGCATGAACGCCGCCGTGCAAGCCCTGCGCGCGCGCTGGGCCGCGCTCGCGCCGCGCGAGAAGGCGATGGTCGCGGCCGCCGTGGCCGTGGTCGCGTTCGCGCTGGTGTGGGTGCTGGCGATCGGCCCGGCGCTGGCCACCTTGCGCGGCGCCGAGGAACAACGCCGCGCGCTCGACCTGCAGGTGCAACACATGGCCAACCTGCAGGCGCAGGCCCAGTCGCTGCAGTCGCAGCCCAAGCTCGGGCGCGACGAGGCCGTGCGCCAACTGGAGCTGTCCGTGCGCCAGCGCCTGGGCACGACGGCGCGCGTGCTGATCTCGGGCGACCGCGTGACGGTCACGCTCGCCGGCACGCAGGCCGATGCGCTGGCGCAGTGGCTGGCGCAGGCGCGCGCCACCGCGCGCTCGCTGCCGGCCGAGGCGCACCTGACCCGCAACGCCGGCGGCACCTGGGAAGGCAACATCGTGCTGGCCCTGCCGCGGCCCTGAAGCTTGGCAGCGCCGGCACCCCTCGCACCGCTGCGCAACCCGTGGCCCTGGGCCGCGGCCGGCATCGTCCTCGGCCTGGTCCTCGCCGTCCTGCTCTTCCTTCCCGCCAGCTGGCTGGCCGCGCGTGTCGCGGGCGCCACCGAGGGCCGCGTGCAGCTCGCCGACGCGCAGGGCTCGCTGTGGAACGGCTCCGCGACGCTGCTGCTCACGGGCGGTACGGGCAGCAACGACAGCCTGGCGCTGCCCACGCCCGTCGAATGGCGCATCCGCCCGCGCTGGAACGGCGCGGCGATCGAGCTGGCCACCGCCTGCTGCACGCGCGAGCCGGTCGCGCTGCGCGTGCACGCGGGCTGGCGCCGCGTGGAGGTGGACGTCGCGGACGGGCGCTCGCAATGGCCCGCGGCGCTGCTCGCCGGCCTGGGCACGCCGTGGAACACGCTCCAGCTCGACGGTGACTTGCAGCTGGCAACGCAAGGCCTGTCAGTAGAATGGGCCGAAGGCCGCCTGGCCCTTGCCGGACGGGCCGAACTGGTGGCGCAACGCATGGCGTCGCGCCTGTCGACCTTGAGGCCCATGGGAAGCTATCGCATGACGGTCAGCGGCGGCGCGACACCGAACCTGCAACTGGAAACGCTCGATGGCGCACTGCAATTGAGCGGCACCGGCCAGTGGGTCGGTTCCAGGCTGCATTTCAACGGTGTCGCCACCGCGGCGCCCGGCCGCGAGGAAGCCCTCGCGAACCTGCTGAACATCATCGGGCGGCGCAACGGCGCACGCTCCATCATCTCGATTGGATAGGATGAACCGACCGACCCGTTCCCTCGCATCCCTCGCGCTGGCCCTGGCCGTCGTGGCGGCGGCGCCCGTGCTCGCGCAACAGTCGCGCACGCGCACGGCGGCGCGCGAACCCGTCACGCTGAACTTCGTCAACGCCGACATCGAGGCCGTGGCGCGCACGATGGCGGCGATCACCGGGCGCAACATCGTGGTGGACCCGCGCGTGAAGGGCACGCTCACGCTCTCCACCGACAAGCCGGTGCCGCCGCAGGCCGCGTACAACCAGTTCCTCGCTGCCTTGCGCCTGTCGGGGTTCACCGTGGTGGACTCGGGCGGCATCCTCAAGCTGGTGCCCGAGGCCGACGCCAAGCTGCAAGGCGGCGCGGTGAACGCGGGCGCCGCGCCCGCGGGCGGGCAGATCGTCACGCAGATCTTCCGCCTGAACTTCGAGCCGGCCGGCAACCTCGTGCCCATCCTGCGGCCCCTAATCAGCCCCAACAACACGATCAACGTCGACCCGTCGACCAACTCGCTGGTCATCACCGATTACGCCGACAACCTGCAGCGCATCGGCCGCATCATCGCGAGCCTGGACGTCTCCAATGCCACCGACGTCGACGTGATCCCGCTGCAGCACCAGGTGGCCGCCGACATCGCGCCCGTGGTGCAGCGCCTGATCGACGCGAGCGGCGCCAGCACCACGCCGGGCGCGCCGGCTGCCGGCGTTGCGGCGGCGGGCGACGCGTCGTTCCGCACGACGATCATCGCGGAGACGCGCAGCAACGCGCTGCTGGTGCGCGCCGCGAACCCCGCGCGATTGCACCTCGTGCGCTCGATCGTGCAGAAGCTCGACCAGCCCTCCGGCAAGGGCGACACCGGCAACATCTGGGTCGTCTACCTGAAGAACGCCGAGGCCACGCGCCTGGCCGTGACGCTGCGCGCCGCGATGGCGGCGATGACGCCGGCGGGCACGGGCGCCACCGGGGGCGGCGCGGCAACGCCCATCTCCGCCGGGGCCTCGACGGGTGCGACTTCCACCGCGGGCGGCGCGAGCCCCGCCACCGCGCCGACGCAGCCGGCCGCGCAGGTGCAGACCGGCGGCCAGATCCAGGCCGACCCCGCGACCAACGCGCTGATCATCACCGCGCCCGAGCCGCAGTACCGCCAGATCCGCGCCGTGATCGACCGCCTCGACACGCGGCGCGCGCAGGTCTACATCGAAGGCCTGGTGGCCGAGGTGAACAACAACAAGATCGCGCAGTTCGGCATCCAGTGGCAGCTGCCGCTGAACAGCACCGACAAGCAGACCATCGGCATCCTGGGCACCAACTTCAGCGTGGGCACCACGCCCAACATCGTCAGCCTGGCCACGCAGAACGGCACGCTGGGCAGTGTGCTGCCGGGCAACGGCGTGAACATCGGCACCGTGAGCAAGATCGCCGGCCACTTCGTGCTGTCGTCGATCGCGAACTTCCTGCAGTCCACGGGCGACGGCAACGTGCTGTCCACGCCCAACCTGCTGACGCTGGACAACGAGGAGGCCAAGATCGTCGTCGGCCAGAACGTGCCCTTCGTCACCGGCCAGTTCACCAACACGGGTTCGACCAACGGCTCGGTGAACCCCTTCCAGACGATCGAGCGCAAGGACGTCGGCCTGACGCTGCGCGTGCGCCCGCAGATCAGCGACAACGGCACGGTGAAGCTGCAGATCTTCCAGGAAGTGTCCAGCGTCGACGAGTCCTCGCGCAATGCGGTGAGCGGCCTCATCACCAACAAGAGCTCGATCGAATCGAACGTTCTGGTGGAAGACGGCTCCATCGTCGTGCTGGGCGGCCTGCTGAAGGATTCGTACAGCGATTCCGACCAGAAGATCCCCGGCCTGGGCGACCTGCCGCTGGTGGGCAACCTGTTCAAGAGCACGCAGCGCACGCGCAGCAAGAGCAACCTGATGGTGTTCCTGCGCCCGGTGGTGCTGCGCGACGGCGAGCGCACCGAGATGCTCTCGCTGGACCGCTACGAGCTGATGCGCGGCAAGCAGACCGACGCGCAGCCCACGCCCAGCATCGTCACGCCGGTGAACGAAGGGCCGGTGATGCCGCCGGGCGTCGGCCCCGTGGCCGTGCCGCCGCAGCCGCCGGGCCAGCCGATCCGCGTGGTGCCGGCCCCGCTGGGCCGCTGAAAGGCATGCGCTACCCGCTGCCCTACGGCTTCGCGCGCAGCCACCAGCTGCTGCTGGAGGAGGAAGGCGACCAGCTCGTGCTGTGGCACGGCGCCGCGCCCTCGCCGTCGGCGCTGTCGGAGATCGTGCGCAAGTACGGCGTGCGCGCGCTGCAGCAGCTGGACGCCACGGAGCTGGCGCAGCGCATCTCGGTCGCGTACTCGCAGGGCGAGTCCAGCGCCGCCACGATCGTGAGCGAGGTGCAGAACGACGCGGACCTCTCGCGCATGATGCAGGAGCTGCCGGCGGTGGAAGACCTGCTGGAGACCAGCGACGACGCGCCCATCATCCGCATGCTGAACGCGCTGCTGACGCAGGCCGCGCGCGACGGCGCGAGCGACATCCACATCGAGCCCTACGAGCGCCATTCGAGCGTGCGCTTCCGCGTGGACGGCACGCTGCGCGAGGTGGTGCAGCCCAACCGCGCGCTGCACGCCGCGCTGATCTCGCGCCTGAAGATCATGGCCGAGCTGGACATCGCCGAAAAGCGCCTGCCGCAGGACGGCCGCATCTCGCTGCGCATCGGCACGCGCGCCGTGGATGTGCGCGTGTCCACGCTGCCCAGCGCGCATGGCGAGCGCGCGGTGCTGCGCCTGCTGGACAAGAGCGAGAGCAAGTTGCAGCTGGAGGCGGTGGGCATGACGGGCGACACGCTCACGCGCTTCGCCGAGCTCATCACGCAGCCGCACGGCATCATCCTCGTGACCGGGCCCACGGGCTCGGGCAAGACGACGACGCTCTATGCGTCGCTGGCGCGCATGGACGCGGGCTCCGCCAACATCATGACGGTGGAAGACCCGATCGAGTACGAGCTGCAGGGCATCGGCCAGACGCAGGTCAACCCGAAGATCGACCTGGATTTCGCGAAGGCGCTGCGCGCGATCCTGCGGCAGGACCCGGACATCATCATGATCGGCGAGATCCGCGATTTCGAGACCGCGCAGATCGCGATCCAGGCCTCGCTCACGGGCCACCTCGTGCTGGCGACGCTGCACACCAACGACGCGGCCAGCGCCGTGACGCGCCTCATCGACATGGGCGTCGAACCGTTCCTGCTGTCTTCGTCGCTGCTCGGCGTGCTGGCGCAGCGCCTGGTGCGCAAGATCTGCCCCGTGTGCCACGGCAAGAACTGCGAGGCCTGCGGCTTCACCGGTTACCAGGGCCGCACCGGCGTGTTCGAGCTGATGGTGGTGAACGACCGCATCCGCGAGCTGATCCACAACCGCGGCGCCGAATCGGAAATCCGCGAAGCGGCACTTGCCGGCGGCATGCGCCTGATGCGCGAGGACGGCGAACGGTTGGTGCGCGAGGGCATCACCTCGCCGGAGGAAGTGCTGCGCGTGACGCGCGACTAGCGCGCCGTCACTCCACGCGCTCGGGCGCGTGCGGCTGGCCGGGCAGGTCGATGGGGATGTAGCGGCGGCCCGGCTCGTCTTCCGGCGACGGCGGCGACTGCGGCTTGCGATCCCCCGGCTGCGGGTCCGGGTTGTTCATGGGCGGGATGTCTTCCGGGGTGGGCACTTCGGGCATGGTCACTCCTTGTCCGGGTCGGCCCGGTTCTTGTCCGCGTCGTCCGCGCCCTGCGTGGGGTCGGCTTCGCTCTGGTCGCGCTCGATGCGCTTGTGCTCGCTGGCACCCGGCTTGGGCTCGGGAATCTTCTGTTCGGGGAAGCGATGCGTCATCGCATCGCCCACCGGCGTCTGGTCTTGGGGCATGGCCGTGCTCCTTTCGCAACCATTCTTGGCCGCCGGCTGCAGCGCGCACCTCGGCCGCAAGCGCATGCGGGTGTCGGAAGTTACCTGCGCAGTGTCACGGCTGGCCGCGCGCAGGTTACGGCTGGCGCAAGGTGTGTCGGCGACGCGGGCAAGCCATCCATACGGCGTATGTTGTCGGCATGACCCTTGCCTGGCGCTCCGTCGGCATCCTCGCGATCGGGGCGCTCTTCGGCGGCCTCGTGGCTGGCTGGGCCGTGTACGAGAACGCGGACGCGCTGCGGGCGGTGGCCGCGCCGAAGCGCGTGCAGACGGCAACGATGAGGCAGGAAGCGCCTTGCCCCGGCGCCATCACCCTGCCCGCCTCGGCGAACGACGATGCGCGCTTCCAGCTCGTCGAGGCAGGGGCCGACCACAAGCCCGCGGACGTGCGGGCGTTCATCGTCATCGGCAAGGAGGCGGCCGCCTCTGGCCGGCCGCGCGATGCCGAACTCTCCTTCATCATGGCGTGTCGCGTGGCGTCGCGACCGGGCACCGACATCGTGCTGCTCGCCGACGCGAAGTACCAGTTGGCGCGCCACTTCGCCGAGAACGCGCGCGGCCGCGACAGCCGGCAGGCCGAGGACCTGCGCCGGCGCGCCCGCGTGCTCTTTGGCGACAGCCTGCGCATCTACGCCGTGCGGCTCGGGAACGAGCACGAGAAGGCGACGTTCGCTGCCAACGGTTTGGCCGCGCTCGACGAACCCGCTGCGCGCACGATCGCGGCAGCCCAGCCTGCGCCTGCACCCGCAGTTGCACCTGCGCCCGCACCCGCACCCCCGGCCAAGGCGAAGGCGCCCGCAGCGCCGGTCGCCCCCGTTCCTGCGGTCGCCCACAACAACGACACGCGCGTGCTCGGTTCCGCGCCGGCGCCGGCCGCACGGCCACGCCCGAGTTTCGATTGCACGCGGGCCCTTTCGCGCACCGAGCGGCTGATCTGCGCGGACGCGCAGCTGTCGCAACTCGATTCCGAACTGGGCCGCCTTTATGCGCAGGCGAAAGCGGGCGCGCCCGACATGGGCGACTTCAGGCGGCGCAGCGACGCCGAGTGGCAACGCCGCGAGCAGTCATGCCGGGACCGTGGTTGCCTGGTGGACTGGTACGCCACGCGGCGCGCGCAGTTGCTCGACGAAATCGAGTCGCAGCGCGCCCGCCGCCACGCCGCGCGCTAGCCTGCCGCCGCGCGGTCACCAGTCGCCGCCGCCGCCCGCGTCGCCACCGCCGCCGTCATCCCAGCCGCCGTCACCGGCGATGCCGAAGTCGTCGCCGCCCATGTCGGTGTTGAGGTTGCGGCGCATGCCGTCGTCGATCTGGTCGAGCGTGGGATGCGGGCCGTTGTCACCTGACAGCGGCGCGGCATTGGCATTGCCGTGCTCAAACATGCGCCGGCCGATCTCCTGCGCGGCGACCGCGCCGGCACCGATCGCGAGACCTGTCGCAACGCCGCGGCCGATCGACGAACCCATGGAGGGTTGTTGTTGCGGCGGCCCGTAGCCGGGCGGGTAGGGCTGCGCACCGCTGCCGTTGGCCGGGTAGTAAGCCGGTTGCGCACCGGGTGCATAGCCGCCATTTGCGCTCGCGGCTTCCATCGCGCGCTGGCGGCGGCGCAGCAGCATCGCGCCAATCGCGACGACCGCGCCCACAAGGAGCAGCGTGCCCCACGGGAAGCCGCGCGCCGCGGGCTCCTGGGGCCGCAAGCTGCCGGTGTCGGCGGGCGCGCCCATCTGCTTGGCGCGCGGCTGCGTGGTCGACGTCGCCGGTGCGTTGGCGTTGGACAGCTGGTTGCGCAGCGCCTGCACCGATTCCGCCTTGGCGAACGGCAAGCCGGGCGCCATCTTCTCAGCGGTCGCGAGCTCCCGCTTCGCGACATCGAACTCGCGGCCCCGCGCGGCGAGTTCCGCCTTCACGTAATGCGCGCGGGCGCTGTTCGGGTGCGCCTTGAGCACCTCCTCGATCATCGCGTTGGCGCGCTCGAGGTTGCCGCTGTTGGCGGCCTGGTAGATCTGGGCGACGGTGGGTTCGCCCTGCGCGGCGGCGCCGAAGGCCAGCAGCGCGGCGGCAGCGAACAACACCATCAGGCGGAAAACGGATCGCATGGCTGGGCCTTTGTCGGATACACCGGATATGCGTTCGACGCCCGGCGATTCAAGACGTTCCCGCGTGCGGGGTTCAGAAATGCAGCCAGTCCTCTTCCGGCAGCGCCATCAGGAAGGCGCACGCCTTGTCGAGCCGCTTGTGCTTGTCGGCCCACTCCAGCTGCTCTTTCAGGCGCAGGCGCTTCTGCATCGCGGGCGCCAGGTTCCACGCGCCGCCGTCGATGGCCAGCGGTGGGATCAGGCCGGCTGGCGCGCCCTCGGCGAGCACGGCATAGAACGCAACCCACGGCTTCAGCATCGGGCACACGCGGTTGTTGCGCCGGGCCAGGACCATGGCCTGGTCCAGCGTGACCACCGGCGCCGCTGCAGCGGCCTTCTCGTCCGCGCGCATCTTGCGCAGCTGCGCGAGGTCGGTATTGGGCTTGGTCGACTGGAACTGCTGGTTGTGCTGGTTCTGCAGCTTCTGGAATTCGTCCCAGGCGGTCTGCGACACATCCTCGAGCGCAGCCGGCAGCGTGGCGCGCAGCTGCGTCAGGTTTTGCTTGTCGGCTTTTTTGGTGGCCATGGGGAACGGAAGACGCAGCGTAGCGCTGGCACGGTGCGCGTGCAAATCGAATGGAAAACACCCCCGGAGCCGTGAGGTTCCCCGGAGAGTCAAGCCACTTCGCGAATCTCAGCAATGACTCGACGCCAGACATGGCTGACGCCGGGTTCTGTCCATTGCTGACTCGCGCCCCTACCGCTGATGCGTTGAATGAGCCTATGCCCAGCGAGCGCAAACAGCCAACCTCCACCGAGAAAATGCGTGTCCCCGCGCCGCAAGAGAAGGCGGGGCGCTCCGGCGAGGGTGCGCGCAGCGTGATCCCCTACATGAAGGCGGATCAGCGTGCGCGGGCTGCCGCTCGCATCGCCAAACGTCTCGACCGCGAGCTATAGCGGGACGGGCTGCGTTGGCAGAGCGCGGAAGCCCTCGAGCAAAGACTGATGCTTGATCTGGTCCAATTCGGACGCGGGTGGTAGCCCTTCGATCATGATCCGCGCGTGGGCCAACGCAAGATAGAGGGCCCGCTCCGCGCTGTTCGTCAGCAGCGGCGGCCTTGCCTTCAGAACGCATCCGATTTGCTCGAAGTAGCTTTCCGGGCGCGAGTCGAAAAGCTTGATGTAGGGCGCGTACTCCTCGCGGTCCCCACCGGACGGGCACGCGTATGCGGCGATGTAGTAACCCCGAAAAGGCCCGGTGACGATCTCGTTCATGTCCGACTGCGACATGCTTAAGGCTTCGGGTGCGTACCTTCCTGATCCGAGTGACCTCTGATGCGTTTGATTGCACGCAACTCCGCCTCGATCAGTTTCTCGACGTTTTCCACCATCGCCGAACGATTACCCGCCCTGGCTTGTTCGCGCAGGGTCTCGAGAGCGGCCAATCGCGCGATCGCTTCCGCTTCGTCTTTGTCCAAATGAATTCTTGCCTTTGGCATGCTGCCCCGCATGTGCGCCAAATGTGCGTCTTTCGCAGCTGATCCGGTGTAGGACAACTGCTCAGTTACGCCGGAATTGTAGAAATCCGACGCCTTTTGTAGAAACGCCCCGGAAGCCGGATGGGCTGCCGAGGCGCATGAAATCTGGTGGCCTGGGGCGGAATCGAACCACCGACACGCGGATTTTCAATCCGCTGCTCTACCAACTGAGCTACCGGGCCGTGAGCCGGCAATTATATCAGCGGCGCTCAGGCGCCCCGCTTCCCTCTGGACAGGTCCACGCCCAGCTGCTTGAGCTTGCGATACAGGTGCGTGCGCTCCAGGCCGGTCTTCTCGGCCACGCGCGTCATCGAGCCGCCTTCCTTGGCCAGGTGGAACTCGAAATAGCTTTTCTCGAACTCGTCGCGTGCGTCGCGCAGGGGCTTGTCCAGCTCGAACACCTGGCGCGCCTGCGGGCCCATCTCCATGACCGGCGGCAGATTCTGGCCGCCCGTCATTGCGGCCTCCACCGTGAGCTCGGTAACGGGCGCCGACGGCATCACGCCGGGCATGCCGGGCTTGCGCAGGGCCGCGGCGGCCGCCGGGCCGTTGCCGCGGGAGAGCGCCGCTTCCACCGCCTTGAGCAGCTTCTGCATGGTGATCGGCTTCTCGAGGAAGGACTGCGCGCCGATCTTGGTGGCCTCCACCGCCGTCTCGATGGTGGCGTGGCCGCTCATCATGATCACCGGCATCGTGAGCAGGCCGGTGGTGGACCACTCCTTCAGCAGCGTGACGCCGTCGGTGTCGGGCATCCAGATGTCCAGGAGCACGAGGTCGGGCCGGTTGCGGGTGCGCGCGCCGCGCGCCTGGGCCGCGTTCTCCGCGAGCTCCACGTTGTGGCCTTCGTCGTTGAGGATTTCCGAGAGCAGGTCGCGGATGCCCAGTTCGTCGTCGACCACCAGGATGTTTGCCATGTGTGCAGCTGCTTTGTTCTTGACGCCCGCAACGTGGTGTTGCTAGGCCGCAACTGCGAATGATAGCGAGACTTGGGCCCCCCGGACGGCCCCCTCTTCGATGCGGTTTTTGAGGTCCACCCGCGCGGCATGCTCATCCGCGATCTTTTTCACGACCGCCAGGCCCAGGCCGGTGCCCTTGGCCTTCGTGGTGACGTAGGGCTCGAACGCCCGCTTGAGGATGTGCTCCGGGAACCCGGTGCCGGAATCGAGCACCACCAGGCGCACGCGCTTGCTCTGCGGCCGCCATTCGGTGCGGATGGTCACCTCGCGCACCGGCGCGCCCTCCGTGGCGTCCTGCGCGTTCTGCAGCAGGTTGTGGATCACCTGGCGCAGCTGCTGGGCGTCGCCCATGATGGTGGGGCACTGCGCGTCGAGCTCCATGCGCACCGGCACGTGCGAGGCCGCCGATTCGCCGTCGGCCTCGCGCGCATACAGCGCCACCACGTCGCTGACGATGGCGTTGAGGTCCACGGGCTTGAGTTCGGCGGCGGGCAGGCGTGCGTAGTCGCGGAACTCGTTGACCAGCCGCTTCATCGCATCGACCTGGTCGACGATGGTGCGCACGGCCTTGGCCAGTTGGGCCTGCTCCGGCTCGGCCAGCTTGCCGGCGAGCTTCATCTCCAGGCGCTCGGCCGACAGCTGGATCGGCGTGAGCGGGTTCTTGATCTCGTGCGCGAGGCGGCGCGCCACCTCGCCCCAAGCCTGCGCGCGCTGGGCCGACACGATCTCGGAGATGTCGTCGAACACCAGCAGCCGCGCATTGCCGGGCATCTCGGCCCCGCGGGCCACCAGCGTCACGATGTGCTGCGGCGCGCCGGGTGATCCGGCGCTGAGCTCGAACGACTGCTGCCAGTGGTCCAGGCCGTGCTGGCGGCGCTCGTCGAGGTATTCGTCGAAGCGCTGTTGCACCCAGGCGCCGAAGGCCTCGAGGCCTTCCACTTCCGCAAGCGGCCGGCCCTCCCACGCCGCCAGCGGCACGCGCAGCACGCGCGTGGCGCCGGGGTTGGTGGTCTGCACGTTGCCCTGGTCGTCCAGCACGATCACGCCGGCCGTGAGGTTGTCCAGGATGGTCTGCAGGTTGGCGCGCGCGGCGCTCACCTCGCCCATGCTGCGGTCCACCGCATCCCGCGCGTCGGCCAGCTGCTGCGTCATCTCGGCGAACGATCGCGTGAGCCCGCCGAGTTCGTCCTTGCCCTGCAGTGCGGGCTTGGGGCTGAGGTCCCCCGCCGCCACCTCGCGCACGCCGGCGGCCAGCAGCAGGAGCGGCCGGGCCAACTGGTTGCCCAGGATGATCGCCAGCAGCACCGCGCCGATGACCGCCAGGAAGAGGCTGAGCGTGAGCGTGCCGATGTACATGCGGCGCAGGCCCTCGCGCGCCAGCGCGCGCTCCTGGTACTCGCGGTAGGCCTCCTGCACGGCCAAGGCGTTGGCGGCGAGCGACGGCGGCAGCGCCTGCGTGGCCTGCAGCAGGCGCGGCTCGCCGAAGGTCGCCCCCGGCTGCGCCACCAGCGCCAGCACCTTGATGCGCGCGTTGGTCGTGTTGCCCGGCGCCGGTTCGTCCAGGCCTTCGACGACGGCGAGCGAGCGCTGCGTGCGCACGTTGCGGATCTGCTGCGCCGTCGGCCGCTCGGGGTTGAGCTTGAAGCGCGATTCGCCGGCGCTGGCCACGAGCTGCCCGGTGGAGCTCCACAGGATCACGTCGTTGGCCGGCAGCTGCTCGCGCAGGCGGTCGAGCGCGAGCGGCATCGACGAATCGGGCACCTCGGCCAGTTGCGTCGCGGCGTTGCGCGTCTTGGCGGCGAGGTCGTTGGACAGCGCATCCAGCGTCACGCGGCCGAGGTTCAGGCCCGCGTCCAGCGCGCCTTCCACCTTCACGTCGAACCAGCTTTCGATGGAGCGCGAGACGAACTGGTAGGACACGAAGTAGATCAGCAGTCCCGGCACGAACCCCGTCAGCGCGAAGATCGCCGCCAGCTTGATCAGCAGGCGGCTGCCGAACTTGCCGCGGCGCAGCCGCGAGAACAGGCGCAGCGCCACCCACAGGATCACCAGCAGCAGCACGCCCGCCACCACGACGTTGACGACGAGCAGGCGGTTGTAGTTGCGCTCGTAGAGCTCGCGGTTGTTGGTGGCCAGCGTCAGCAGGAACAGCAGCACGATGGCGATCGCCACCATGATGGCCGCGCCTATGCCCACGGCCCAGCGCACGGCCTTGGCGTTGCGAAGCAGCGCGCGCGAAGGCGCCGGCATCTCCATGGCGGCTATTTCGGGATGTCGAGCACCAGCCGCACGTTGCGTGCCGCGTTGATGCTCCAGTCGGAATGGCCCACCGCGCCGATCTGGAAGGGGCGCGGCAGCTGCGACACGTCGAGGCGGAAGCGGAAGTCGACGTTGTAGCGCGCGTCGGGGTCGATGTCGGCGGCGTCGCCGATCTTCCAGTGCGAGATGCGCTGGATGGCGGCCAGGGCCTCGTCGCGCGAATCGAAGGTCTGCCCCAGCGCCAGCCCCGAGCTGCCCACCGGCGTGGGCGAGCTCACCAGCCGCCAGCGCCGCGTGAGCGGCTGGTACGACAGGCGCATGTGGCGCGCGGTGGTCGCGACGGGCTTGTCGTACCAGTACCAGCGGTCGCGCAGCAGCGTGGCCTCGGCCACGAAGTACATGGGGATGCCCTTGGTCAGCGCGTCGTCGATCACGGCCGGCAGGTCAAAGTTCACGGTGGCCGACAGCATCACGCCGTCCTCGGTGCGTTCCACGCGCAGCAGCGCGATCTCGGCGGTGTCGGCCGCTGCGGCACTGCACAGGCACAGCGCGACCAGGAACGCGAAAGCGCGCGCCAGCCCGCGGTCAAGCAGGCGGCGCAGGGGCGCGCTTCTCCAGCACGGCGTAGAAGAATCCGTCGTGGTCACTCGGGGAATTGTCCCGGACGCCCACCCCCTTTTCCCCGGAATGGGGCAGCAAATGACCGGGGGCGGGCCGCGAAAGCGCCTCTTTGTTGTGCGCAAGAAACGTTTGGACCTGCTGCTCACCTTCGGCGCGGAACACCGAACAGGTGCAGTACACGAGCCGCCCGCCGGGACGCAGCGCGGGCCACAGCGCCGCCAGCAGTTTTGCCTGCACCTGGGCCAGCTGCGCGATGTCGGAGGCGCGGCGCAGCCAGCGCACGTCGGGATGGCGGCGCACGATGCCCGACGCCGTGCACGGCGCGTCGAGCAGGATGGCGTCGAAGGGGCTGCCGTCCCACCATAGCGAGGGCTGCGCCGCATCGGCTGCCACCACTTCGGCTTGCAGCGACAGGCGCGCCAGGTTCCCGCGGATGCGTTCGCAGCGGTCGGGTGCGATGTCCAGCGCGAGCACTTCGGCGTCGGTGAGCTCGAGGATGTGCGCGGTCTTGCCGCCCGGTGCGGCGCAGGCGTCGAGGATGCGCAGGGGCTGCGCGGTGTCCATGGCCTCAAGCAGCAGCGGCGCCGCGAGTTGCGCGGCGCCGTCCTGCACCGACACGACGCCTTCGTCGAAACCGGGGACCGCGTGGACGTCGCGCGGCTCGGCCAGCGTCACGCCGCATGCGCCGCTGGCGACGGCCGCGATGCCTTCGGCCTGCAGGCGCGCCAGGTAATCGTCGCGCGTGGAGCGGCGCACGTTCACGCGCAAGGTCATCGGGGCGCGGCGGTTGTTCGCATCGAGGATGCGCTCCCAGTCCTTGGACCAGTCGCCGCGCACGCGGTCGATCCACCATTTCGGGTGGTTCCAGCGCGCGAGCGGATCGGCATCAGTCGCCGCGACCAGCTCATCGCGCTCGCGCAGGAAGCGCCGCAGGCAGGCATTGATGAAACTCGCCTGCGCCCGCGTCTCGATGTCCCGCTTCGCCGCTTCGACGGCTTGGTCGACGAGCGTGAAGGCCGTGTAGGGGGCCTTGTCGACCCGCCAGCACAGCGCCAGCGCCGTGCACAGCAAGGCATCGGCGGGCGGCGGGGGGGCGCGCTTCGCGAGCTGCGCGCGCAGCGCTTGCGCCCGGCCCAGCTCGCGCAAGGCGTGGAACGCCAGCGCCTGCGCGCCGGCGCGCAGTTCGGGCTCCACGCGCGGGATGGCCTGCGACGCGGACATGCCACTGCGCACCGCGGCCACCACGCCGGAGGCGGCCTGCAGGAGCTGCCACAGCGGCGGGGCTTCGTGGGCCATCGTGCTCAGGCCAGCGCCGGCACGATCACCGGCGACAGGGCACGCGCCGGGCGGAAGCCGAACAGCCAGGCGACGACCATCGCCGGGAACTGCGCGATGGCCTCGTTGTAGCGCGCCACGGCGGTGTTGAAGGCCTCCGTGGCCGCATGCGCCTGCAGCAGCAGCTGCGCGCGCCGCAGCAGCATGGTGTCGGGCAGGCGCGGGCCCGCGAGGTCATGGGCGTCATCGCGCGCGGCGCGTTCCCAGGCCATGCCCAGCACTTCCTGCGCGGCGCTCAGGGCGTCGATGCCTTCGGGATCGAGCGGCCGGTGCCGCGCCGCCGCGAGCGTCGCGGCCAGCTGCCCGGCGGCGGCGTGCAGGTGCGCCCAGAACGACATCGGTTCGACCTCGAGCGGCGCGGGCTGCGTCGGCTCGGGCGGCGGCAGCTGGCTGCGCACCAGTTCCACCTGGCGCGCGAGCTCGGCCTCCACCGCGGCGAAGGCGCCGTTGGCCTCCGCGCGCAGGCGCATGAGCCGGTTGTAGGCGCCGACGGCCCAGAACAGCAGCACCGCGGCGATCGCCCAGGACAGCACGGAATCGGTCATCACGCTCCACAAAACAAGACGCCCCGGCCTGCATGCGCAGGGCCGGGGCGCCAGTTTAGGTCAACGCCTGCTGCTTACTCGGAGTGCGCGCCTTCGTTCGCTTCCGGCGCGGCCGCCGCAGCGGCTTCCTGCGCGGCGCCCAGCTCGGCGGCTTCGGCGTCGGCGATGGCGCGGCGCTCGGCCTCGTCCATCTGGTCCTTCACCTTGCGCGCCTGGTGGTACGCCATGCCGGTGCCCGCGGGGATCAGGCGGCCGACGATGACGTTCTCCTTCAGGCCGCGCAGTTCGTCGCGCTTGCCCATGATCGCGGCTTCGGTCAGCACGCGCGTCGTTTCCTGGAACGAAGCGGCGGAGATGAACGAGTCCGTCGACAGCGAGGCCTTGGTGATGCCCAGCAGCAGGTTGCTGTACGTCGCGGGGATCTTGCCGTCGCCACGCATCTTGTCGTTGGTGTCCAGCATCTCCGAACGCTCGACCTGCTCGCCGCCGATGTAGCCCGAATCGCCCGGCTGCTCGACCACGACACGGCGCAGCATCTGGCGAACGATCACCTCGATGTGCTTGTCGTTGATCTTCACGCCCTGCAGGCGGTAGACGTCCTGCACTTCGTCGACGATGTAGCGCGCGAGTTCTTCGGCACCCAGCAGGCGCAGGATGTCCTGCGGATCCGCCGGGCCGTCGACCACGACTTCGCCCTTGTTCACCACCTGGCCTTCGTGCACCAGGATGTTCTTCTCCTTCGGCACGAGGTCTTCCCAGACCTTGCCTTCGGGGTCGGTGATCTGCAGGCGAATCTTGCCCTTGGTCTCCTTGCCGAACGACACGGTGCCGGTGATCTCGGCGAGCACGCCCTTGTCCTTGGGCGAACGCGCTTCGAACAGCTCGGCGACACGCGGCAGGCCGCCGGTGATGTCGCGGGTCTTCTGGCCTTCGATCGGGATACGCGCCAGCACTTCGCCGGGGTTCACGTCCTGGCCGTCGCGCACCTGGATCAGCGCGCCGACCGGGAAGCCGATCGTCACCGAGTGGTCGGTGCCGGGGATCTTCACCTCGTTGCCGGCGGCGTCGATCAGCTTGACCTGCGGGCGCAGCGCCTTGGCGGAACGCTTCGGGTCGAACTTGATGACCACCAGCGTCGAGAGACCCGTCACTTCGTCGACCTGCTTGGCGACCGTCAGGCCCTCTTCCACGCCTTCGAAGCGGATCTTGCCGGCGAACTCCGTGATGATGGGTCGCGTCAGCGGGTCCCACGTGGCCAGCGGCACGCCGGCCTTCACGTGCTGGTCGGCCTTGGCCGCCAGCGTCGCGCCGTACGGCACCTTGTGGCGCTCGCGCTCACGGCCGTGCTCGTCGTGGATGATGATCTCGCCCGAACGCGCGATCACCACCAGTTCGCCCTTGCTGTTGGTCACGTAGCGCATCGTGGTGTTGAAGCCGACGGAACCCGCCGACTTCGCTTCCACGCTGGAGGCAATCGCCGCGCGGGATGCGGCGCCACCGATGTGGAACGTGCGCATCGTCAGCTGCGTGCCGGGCTCGCCGATCGACTGGGCGGCGATCACGCCGACCGCCTCGCCGACGTTGACCATGCCGCCGCGGCCGAGGTCGCGGCCGTAGCACTTGGCGCACAGGCCGAAGCGCGTGGCGCAGGTCAGCGCCGTGCGCACCTTCACCTCGTCGACGCCGGCGTTCTCGATCTCCTCGATCACGTCCTCGTCGAACATGTTGCCGGCCGGCACCAGGGTGGCGCGGCTTTCGGGGTGCAGCACGTCCTCGGCGGCGACGCGGCCCAGGATCCGGTCGCGCAGCGACTCGATGACTTCGCCGCCCTCGACGATGGCGCGCATCAGCGAGCCGTCGAGCGTGCCGCAATCGTCCTCGGTCACGACCAGGTCCTGCGTCACGTCGACCAGGCGGCGCGTGAGGTAGCCGGAGTTCGCGGTCTTCAGCGCCGTGTCCGCGAGGCCCTTCCGGGCGCCGTGGGTGGAGATGAAGTACTGCAGCACGTTCAGGCCTTCGCGGAAGTTGGCCGTGATGGGCGTCTCGATGATCGAGCCGTCCGGCTTGGCCATCAGGCCCCGCATGCCCGCCAGCTGGCGGATCTGCGCGGCGGAACCGCGGGCGCCGGAGTCGGCCATCATGTAGATGGAGTTGAACGACTCCTGCTCGACTTCCTTGCCGTGGCGGTCCTGGACCTTTTCCTTGGCGAGCTGGGCCATCATCACCTTGGACACTTCGTCACCCGACTTGCCCCAGATGTCCACGACCTTGTTGTAGCGCTCGCCGGCGGTGACCAGGCCCGAGACGTACTGCTGCTCGATCTCCTTCACTTCCTTTTCGGCGCGCGTGATGATGTCGGCCTTCTGCGGCGGCACCAGCATGTCGTCGATGGCGATCGAGATGCCGGCCTTGGTCGCCAGGCGGAAGCCGTTCTGCAGCAGCTTGTCGGCGAAGACCACGGTCTCCTTCAGGCCGCACTTGCGGAACGAAGCGTTGATCAGCTTGCTGATCTCCTTCTTCTTCAGCGCCTTGTTGATGTTGGCGAACGGCAGGCCCTTGGGCAGGATCTCGGACAGCAGCGCGCGGCCGACGGTCGTGGCCACGAGCGAGGTGCTCGGCACGAACTCGCCGCTGGTCTTGTCCTTGTTCCATTCCGTCATGCGCACCGTGACCTTCGCGGTGAGCTCGACCTGGTTGGCGTCCAGCGCGCGCAGCACCTCGCCGATGTCGGCGAAGATCATGCCTTCACCCTTGGCGTTAATGCGCTCGCGCGTGGCGTAGTACAGGCCCAGCACCACGTCCTGCGACGGGACGATGGACGGCTCGCCGTTGGCGGGGAACAGCACGTTGTTGGACGCGAGCATGAGCACGCGCGCTTCCATCTGCGCTTCCACCGACAGCGGCACGTGGACGGCCATCTGGTCGCCGTCGAAGTCGGCGTTGAACGCCGCGCAGACGAGCGGGTGCAGCTGGATCGCCTTGCCTTCGATCAGGATCGGCTCGAAGGCCTGGATGCCCAGGCGGTGCAGCGTCGGGGCGCGGTTCAGCAGGACCGGGTGCTCCTTGATGACTTCTTCGAGGATGTCCCACACCACCGGCGTGCCGGCTTCGACTTCCTTCTTCGCGGCCTTGATGGTCGTGGCGATGCCCATCGCCTCGAGGCGCGAGAAGATGAAGGGCTTGAACAGCTCCAGCGCCATCAGCTTCGGCAGGCCGCACTGGTGCAGCTTGAGCGTCGGGCCCACGGTGATGACCGAACGGCCCGAGTAGTCGACGCGCTTGCCCAGCAGGTTCTGGCGGAAGCGGCCCGACTTGCCTTTGATCATGTCGGCCAGCGACTTCAGGGCGCGCTTGTTCGCGCCCGTCATCGCCTTGCCGCGGCGGCCGTTGTCCAGCAGCGAGTCCACCGCCTCCTGCAACATCCGCTTCTCGTTGCGCGCGATGATCTCGGGCGCCTTGAGTTCGAGCAGGCGCTTCAGGCGCGAGTTGCGGTTGATGACGCGACGATAGAGGTCGTTCAGGTCGGAGGTCGCGAAGCGGCCGCCGTCCAGCGGCACGAGCGGGCGCAGGTCGGGCGGCAGCACGGGCAGCACGTCCATGACCATCCACTCGGGCTTCATGCCCGACTTCTTGAAGGCCTCCAGCACCTTCAGGCGCTTGGCGTTCTTCTTGACCTTGACTTCGGAGCCCGTCAGGTCGCCGCGCAGCTTCTCGATCTCGACATCGATGTCGATGCCCTGCAGCAGGTCCTTGATGCCCTCGGCGCCCATCTTGGCGACGTATTCGTCACCGTATTCCTTGCGCTTGGCGTCGTAGTCGTCCTCGGACATGATGCCGAACTTCTTCAGCGGGGTCATGCCGGGGTCGGTGATGACGTACGCCTCGAAGTACAGCACGCGCTCGATGTCGCGCAGCGTCATGTCGAGCACGAGGCCCAAGCGCGACGGCAGCGACTTCAGGAACCAGATGTGCGCGCAGGGCGCGGCCAGGTCGATGTGGCCCATGCGCTCGCGGCGCACCTTGGTCTGCGTGACTTCGACGCCGCACTTCTCGCAGATGACGCCGCGGTGCTTGAGGCGCTTGTACTTGCCGCACAGGCACTCGTAGTCCTTGATGGGGCCGAAGATCTTCGCGCAGAAGAGGCCGTCCCGCTCGGGCTTGAACGTGCGGTAGTTGATCGTCTCGGGCTTCTTGACCTCGCCGAAGGACCACGAGCGGATCTTCTCGGGCGAGGCGATGCCGATGCGGATGGCATCGAAATGCTCGTCCGGCGTGAATTGCTTGAACAGGTCGAGTAGGGATTTCATGTGATCTGTCCTTCCTGGTTAGGAGCGCTCGAGTTCCATGTCGATGCCAAGCGAGCGGATTTCCTTCACGAGAACGTTGAAGGATTCCGGCATGCCGGCCTCGATGGCGTGTTCGCCCTTGACGATGTTTTCGTAGACCTTGGTGCGGCCTTGCACGTCGTCGGACTTCACGGTCAGCATTTCCTGCAGCGTGTACGAGGCGCCGTACGCCTCCAGCGCCCACACTTCCATCTCGCCGAAACGCTGGCCGCCGAACTGGGCCTTGCCGCCCAGCGGTTGCTGCGTGACCAGCGAGTACGGGCCGGTGGAACGCGCGTGCATCTTGTCGTCCACCAGGTGGTGCAGCTTGAGCACGTGCATGTAGCCCACGGTGACCGGGCGCTCGAACTGCTCGCCGGTGCGGCCGTCGAACAGGTGTGCCTGCGTGCGGGTGGCCGTGAGGCCCTTGGCCTTCGCGACTTCCTCCGGGAACGCCAGGTGCAGCATGTTGCGGATTTCCTGCTCCGAAGCGCCGTCGAACACCGGGGTGGCGAACGGCACGCCCTTGGCGAGCTCGCCGGCCATCTCGGCGACCTGCTCGTCGGTCAGCGTGTCGAGCTTTTCCTTGGTGCCGGACTTGTTGTACAGCTCGTCGAGGAACTTGCGCAGCTCGGCGGCCTTGGCCTGCTCCTGCAGCATGTTGCCGATGCGGTGGCCGATGCCCTTGGCGGCCCAGCCCAGGTGGACTTCGAGCACCTGGCCCACGTTCATGCGCGAAGGCACGCCCAGCGGGTTGAGCACGATGTCGCACGGCGTGCCGTCGGCCATGTAGGGCATGTCCTCGACCGGGACGATCTTGGACACGACACCCTTGTTGCCGTGGCGGCCGGCCATCTTGTCGCCGGGTTGCAGGCGGCGCTTGACGGCCAGGTAGACCTTGACCATCTTCAGCACGCCCGCCGGCAGCTCGTCGCCTTGCGTGAGCTTCTTGCGCTTTTCCTCGAACGCGAGGTCGAAGCTGTGGCGCGTCTGCTCCAGCGAGTTCTTGATCGACTCGAGCTGCGTGGCAACGTCGTCATCCGCGGGGCGGATGTCGAACCAGTGGAACTTCTCGACGGAGGCGAGGTAGGCCTTGTCGATCTTGGTGCCCTTGGCCAGCTTGTTCGGGCCGCCGTTGGCGACCTTGCCCACCAGGATCTTCTCGAAGCGGTCGAACGCGTCGGCTTCGACGATGCGCAGCTGGTCGTTCAGGTCGAGGCGGAAGCGCTTGAGTTCATCGTCGATGATCTGTTGCGCACGCTTGTCGCGCTGGATGCCTTCACGCGTGAACACTTGCACGTCGATGACGGTGCCTTGCGAGCCCTGGTCGACGCGCAGCGAGGTGTCCTTCACGTCGGAAGCCTTCTCGCCGAAGATCGCACGCAGGAGCTTTTCTTCCGGCGTCAGCGTGGTCTCGCCCTTCGGCGTGACCTTGCCCACCAGCGTGTCGCCCGGCATGACTTCCGCGCCGACGTAGATGATCCCGGACTCGTCGAGGCGGTTCAGCTGCTGTTCGGACAGGTTCGGGATGTCGCGCGTGATTTCCTCGGCGCCCAGCTTCGTGTCGCGGGCCATCACCACCAGTTCCTCGATGTGGATCGAGGTGTAGCGGTCGTCGGCGACGACGCGCTCGCTGATGAGGATCGAGTCCTCGAAGTTGTAGCCGTTCCAGGGCATGAACGCGACCAGCATGTTCTGGCCGAGCGCGAGCTCGCCCAGGTCGGTCGATGCACCGTCGGCCACGACGTCGCCCTTGGAGATCTTGTCGCCGCGCTTGACGATGGGACGCTGGTGGATGTTCGTGTTCTGGTTGGAACGCTGGTACTTGATCAGGTTGTAGATGTCGACGCCGACTTCACCAGCCGCCGTCTCGTCGTCGTTCACGCGCACCACGATGCGGGTGGCGTCGACGTAGTCGACCGTCCCGCCGCGGGTGGCCGTGACCACCGTGCCGGAGTCGACCGCGGAGACGCGCTCGATGCCCGTGCCGACGAAGGCCTTCTCGGGACGCAGCACCGGCACCGCCTGGCGCTGCATGTTGGCGCCCATCAGCGCGCGGTTGGCGTCGTCGTGCTCGAGGAACGGCACGAGCGAAGCGGCCACCGACACGATCTGCGCGGGCGACACGTCCATGTACTGGATGCGCTCGGCGCCGCAAAGGATCGATTCGCCGTGTTCACGGGCCGACACCAGCTCGCCGGTCAGGCGGCCTTCCTTGTCGAGCACTGCGTTCGCCTGGGCGATAACGTACTTGCCTTCTTCGATGGCCGACAGGTAGTCGATCTGCATCGTCACCTTGCCGTCGACGACGCGGCGGTACGGCGTTTCGATGAAGCCGTATTCGTTCAGGCGCGCGTACAGGGCCAGCGAGTTGATCAGGCCGATGTTCGGGCCTTCCGGCGTTTCGATCGGGCAGACGCGGCCGTAGTGGGTGACGTGCACGTCGCGCACTTCGAAGCCGGCGCGCTCGCGCGTCAGGCCGCCCGGGCCCAGGGCCGAGACGCGGCGCTTGTGCGTGATCTCGGACAGCGGGTTGGTCTGGTCCATGAACTGCGACAGCTGCGACGCACCGAAGAACTCCTTGAGCGCCGCGGAAATCGGCTTGGAGTTGATCAGGTCGTGCGGCATCAGCGGCTCTTGCTCGGCCTGGCCGAGGCGTTCCTTCACGGCCTTTTCGATGCGGGCGAGGCCGGTGCGGTACTGGTTCTCGGCCAGCTCGCCGACGCAGCGCACGCGGCGGTTGCCGAGGTGGTCGATGTCGTCGACTTCGCCGCGGCCGTTGCGCAGGTCGACCAGGATCTTCACGACGGCGAGGATGTCGTCGTTGGTCAGGACCATCGGGCCCGTCGACTCGTCGCGGCCGATCTTGGCGTTGAACTTCATGCGGCCCACGCGCGACAGGTCGTACGTGTCCGGGTTGTAGAACAGGCGCTGGAACAGGGCCTGAACGGCGTCTTCCGTCGGCGGCTCGCCGGGGCGCATCATGCGGTAGATGGCCACGCGCGCCGCGAACTCGTCGACCGTCTCGTCGATGCGCAGGGTCTGCGAGATGTACGCGCCCTGGTCGAGTTCGTTCGTGTAGATGACCTGCAGGTCCTGGATGCCGGCGGTGCGCAGCTTCTTGAGCAGCGACTCGGTCAGCTCGTCGTTGGCCTTGGCGATGATCTCGCCCGTTTCGGCGTCGACGATGTTGCGGGCGACGACGCGGCCGACCAGGTAGTCCTCGGGCACGCTGATGTGCGTGGTGTGGGACGTTTCCAGGTCACGCGTGTGGCGCGCCGTGACGCGCTTGTCCTTCGGCACGATGACCTTGCCGGACTTGTCGGTGATGTCGAAGCGGGCGACTTCGCCGCGCAGGCGCTCGGGAACGAATTCCATCTGCGCGCCGCTGTCCATCAGGCGGAAGTTGTCGTTGACGAAGAAGTTCGCCAGGATCGACTCGGGCGTGAGGCCGATGGCCTTCAGCAGGATCGTGACCGGCATCTTGCGGCGGCGGTCGACGCGGAAGTACAGGACGTCCTTCGGGTCGAACTCGAAATCGAGCCACGAGCCGCGGTAGGGGATGATCCGCGCGGAGAACAGCAGCTTGCCCGAGCTGTGGGTCTTGCCCTTGTCGTGCTCGAAGAACACGCCGGGCGAGCGGTGCAGCTGCGACACGATCACGCGCTCGGTGCCGTTGATGATGAACGAGCCCTTGTCCGTCATGAGCGGCACTTCGCCCATGTAGACCTCCTGCTCCTTCACTTCCTTGACGACCTTCGATTGCGGCGTCGACGACTCGCGGTCGTAGATGATCAGCTGGACCTTGGCGCGCACGGCAGACGCGTACGTCAGGCCGCGCGTCTGGCACTCGCGCACGTCGAACGCGGGCTTGGCCAGGTTGTATTCCAGGAACTTCATCTCCACGAAACCGTTGTGGGAGACGATGGGGAAGGCGGCGTCGAACGCGGCCTGCAGGCCTTCGATCGTGCGCTTCTGGGGGTGCGCTTCCGCCTGCAGGAACGCGGTGTATGCGTCTTTCTGCATCTGCAGGAGGTAGGGGACTTCGAGGACGCTGTCGCGCTTGCCGAAACTCTTGCGGATCCGCTTGCGTTCGGTATAAGAATAGGCCATGAGATCTCCGGGCTAGCTAGGCTCGCTCACAACTGTTGCCCGCGTCCGGGGGCGCTCCGGGCGAGGCATTCTTGGCGGGTTGGCCACTACCAACCATGGCGGACGGCCGCGCGTTGCACGCGGCCCGAACCAAGGCATCTCCTGCAGTCGGGGTCAGAAGACACTTGCAAAAACTGGGGAACCTTGCATTGTCCCAGTGTTTGCAGGTGCGTTCTGGGGCGGTCCCAGAAAACACCAAAGGCTGGAGGCCCTTTCGGCACCCCCAGCCCTGGTTGACGAGCGCAATTACTTGAGCTCGACCTTCGCGCCGGCTTCTTCCAGCTTCTTCTTGGCGGCTTCGGCGTCGGCCTTGGCGATGCCTTCCTTGACGGGCTTCGGGGCGCCGTCCACCAGGTCCTTGGCTTCCTTGAGGCCCAGGCCGGTGATTTCGCGCACGGCCTTGATGACCGACACCTTGTTCGCGCCGGCTTCGGCCAGCACGACGGTGAACTCGGTCTTCTCTTCCGCGACGGCGGCGGCAGGGCCGGCGCCACCGGCGGCCGGGGCGGCCATGGCCGCGGCGGACACGCCGAACTTCTCCTCGATCGCCTTGACGAGGTCGTTGAGCTCCATGACCGACATGCTGTCCAGCGCGGTCAGGAATGCGTCTTTGTCGAATGCCATTTCAGTTTTCCTTCAAAAGTTGGTTACGTGCGATCCGTTCACGCCGCGGCGGGCGCGGCTTCCGCGCCTTCGCCCTTCTTCTTGGCGAGCGCGCCCAGCACGACGGCCGTGCGCGAGATCGGGGACATGAGCAGGCCGCAAAGCTGCGCCAGCAGAACTTCCTTGGAGGGAATGTTCGCCAGCTGCTTCACGCCGTTGACGTCCAGGGCCTTGCCCGCGAACGCGCCGCCGCGAATGACCAGCTTGTCGTTGGTCTTCGCGAAATCGGCCACCACCTTGGCGGCGGCCACAGCGTCCACGGAGAAGCCATAGATCAGCGGGCCGGTCATCTTGTCGCCGACGACTTCGAACTGCGAACCGGCCACAGCGCGGCGGGCCAGGGTGTTCTTGAGAACACTCAGTTCCACGCCACTGCTGCGGGCTTGCGCGCGCAGTTTCGTCATGTCGGCGACCGTGATGCCGCGGTATTCCGCCATCACCAGCGTCTGGGCTTTAGCGGCGAGAGCGGTCACCTCGTCGATGACGGCTTGCTTCTCACTGCGATTCAGACTCAAGGTCTACTCCTTCAAATGCGCTTCGGGGTTGCCCCCTCCACGCGCCTTCGTTGCAGCGACCAACCCAAGAAAAACTCTTTCGAATCCATCTTCGGCGGGACGCCATCTGCGTTGGCTTTCTTCTATTAAGAGGGTTGCCCCTCGCCAACGGTCCTGGATGGGCGTATGCCCACCACACCCCGCGCACCTGCCCGCGCGCGGGGAATTCCTTCGCGCGTTACGCCGCGAGGGTCTGCATGTCCACGCGGACGCCCAGACCCATGGTCGACGAAACGGCCACCTTCTTCAGGTAGATGCCCTTGCTCGATGCCGGCTTGGCCTTGTTCAGCGCATCGATCAGCGCCGTCAGGTTGCCGTGCAGCTTGTCGGCGTCGAACGAGCGGCGGCCGATCGAGGCGTGGATGATCCCGGCCTTGTCGGCGCGGAACTGCACCTGGCCCGCCTTCGCGTTCTTCACGGCCGTGGCCACGTCCGGCGTCACCGTGCCGACCTTGGGGTTCGGCATCAGGCCGCGCGGGCCGAGGATCTGGCCCAGCGTGCCGACCACGCGCATGGCGTCCGGCGCGGCGATCACCACGTCGAACGGCATGTCGCCGGCCTTCACCTTGGCGGCGAGGTCGTCCATGCCGACGATGTCGGCGCCGGCGGCCTTGGCTTCTTCAGCCTTGGCGCCCTGCGCGAACACGGCGACGCGCTTGGTCTTGCCGGTGCCGTTGGGCATCACGACGGCGCCACGCACCACCTGGTCCGACTTCTTCGGGTCGATGCCCAGCTGCACGGCCACGTCGATCGATTCGTCGAACTTGGCGGTCGCGGCTTCCTTCACCATGGTGATGGCGTCGTTGAGCGGGTACAGCTTGGTGCTGTCGACCTTGCCCTCGAGGGCCTTTTGCTTCTTGGTGAGCTTCGCCATGATCAGAGGCCCTCCACCGTGATGCCCATGGAGCGCGCCGAGCCCGCGAGGGTGCGGATGGCGGCGTCCACGCTGGCGGCGTTCATGTCCTTCAGCTTGGTCTTGGCGATCTCCTCGAGCTGGGCGCGGGTGATCTTGCCGACCTTGTCGCTGTGCGGCTTGGACGAGCCCTTCTCGAGCTTGACGGCCTTCTTGATCAGGACCGTCGCCGGGGGCGTCTTGATGATGAACGTGAAGCTCTTGTCCGCGTACGCCGTGATCACGACGGGCAGCGGCAGGCCGGGTTCCACGCCCTGGGTCTGCGCGTTGAACGCCTTGCAGAACTCCATGATGTTCAGGCCGCGCTGACCGAGCGCGGGCCCGATCGGCGGCGACGGGTTGGCCTTGCCAGCCGGCACTTGCAGCTTGACAAAACCGACGATTTTCTTCGCCATGGTTTCACTCCTTGCGGGTTCTAGCGCTGGACAACCTGCCCAGCTCCCCGGGGATTAACGGCTCTTTCGCTTCAACCTTGCACGCGAGCCGGATGCGCGCAGGGCGTCAGGTCTTCTCGACCTGCGAAAACTCGAGTTCGACCGGCGTGGCACGACCGAAGATCGTGACCGACACGCGAACCTTGTTCTTTTCGTAGTTGACTTCCTCGACGGTGCCGTTGAAGTCGGTGAACGGGCCGTCCTTGACGCGGATGTACTCGCCCACGACGAATTCGACCTTGTGGCGCGGCTTTTCCACGCCTTCTTCCATCTGGCCCAGGATCTTGCCGACCTCTTCTTCGGAGATCGGCGCCGGGCGGTTCTTGGCGCCACCGACGAAGCCCGTGACCTTGTTCGTGTGCTTCACGAGGTGCCAGGTGTCGTCGTTCATCACCATCTGCACCAGCACGTAGCCGGGGTAGAAGCGGCGCTGCGAAGTCTTCTTCTGGCCGTTCTTGATCTCGACCACTTCCTCGGTCGGCACCATGATCTCGCCGAACATTTCCTGCATGCCGGAGCGCGCGATGCGCTCGCGGATGTTGCGCTCCACGGCCTTTTCCATGCCGGAATAGGCGTGCACGACATACCAGTGCATGTCGGGGCGCGTGGCCTTCGGGACGACGCTTTCCTGCGCCGGCGCGGCTTCGGAGGGGTTTTCGGTGGCGTCGCTCATCACTTCTTCCATCCCAGAACCAGGTCGTACAGCACCCACTCCAGCGTCTTGTCGGTACTCCACAGGAACAGCGCCATCACGACGCAGAAGCCGACGACGTACAGCGTCATCTGGATCGACTCCTTGCGGGTCGGCCAGACGACCTTCTTGACTTCCTTCCACGAGTCGCGCCCGAAGGCCACGAACTCCTTGCCGGTCTCGGACGTCATGAAGACGACGAACGCGGCGGCGAGCGCGAGCAGCAGCGCACCCCATTGGGCGATGGCGCCTTGCTTGCCCAGCACGTAGAAGCCCGCCAGCCCCGCGATCACCAGCGCGATCGCGGCGCCCAGCTTGGCCTTGTCGGCGCCGGTGCTCACCGTTTGAACTTCAGAAGTGGCCATAAAGCCGCTGTTTCCTTCGAATCCTTAAGACACTGAAGCCCGGCACGGGGCCGGGCTCGTTTTGGAGTTCGCGCCACTCAGGTGGCAGGGGCAGTAGGAATCGAACCTACAACCTTCGGTTTTGGAGACCGACGCTCTGCCAATTGAGCTATACCCCTCCGCGAATTCCTTACTCCATGATCTTCGCAACGACGCCGGCGCCCACCGTCTTGCCGCCTTCGCGGATGGCAAAGCGCAGGCCCTCTTCCATGGCGATCGGGGCGATCAGCTTGACGGTGATCGTCACGTTGTCGCCAGGCATCACCATCTCCTTGTCCTTGGGCAGCTCGATGGCGCCGGTCACGTCCGTCGTGCGGAAGTAGAACTGGGGACGGTAGTTGTTGAAGAACGGCGTGTGGCGGCCGCCTTCGTCCTTGGAGAGCACGTAGATCTCGGCGGTGAAGTGCGTGTGCGGCTTGATGGAGCCGGGCTTGCACAGCACCTGGCCGCGCTCGACTTCCTCGCGCTTCGTGCCGCGCAGCAGGATGCCGACGTTGTCGCCCGCCTGGCCCTGGTCCAGCAGCTTGCGGAACATCTCAACGCCCGTGCAGGTGGTCTTGAGCGTCGCCTTCAGGCCCACGATCTCGATTTCCTCGCCGACCTTGATCACACCGCGCTCGACGCGGCCCGTCACCACCGTGCCGCGCCCGGAGATGGAGAAGACGTCTTCCACCGGCATCAGGAACGCACCGTCAATGGCGCGCTCGGGCGTGGGGATGTAGCTGTCCAGCGCATCGGCCAGCTTCATGATGGCTTGTTCGCCCAGCTCGCCCTTGTCGCCTTCCATGGCGAGTTTGGCCGAGCCCTTGACGATGGGGGTGTCGTCGCCGGGGAACTCGTACTTGGACAGGAGTTCGCGAACTTCCATCTCAACCAGCTCCAGCAGCTCGGCGTCGTCCACCATGTCGCACTTGTTCATGAACACGATGATGTAGGGCACGCCCACCTGGCGGGCCAGCAGGATGTGCTCGCGCGTCTGGGGCATGGGGCCGTCGGCGGCCGAGACCACCAGGATGGCGCCATCCATCTGGGCGGCGCCGGTGATCATGTTCTTCACATAGTCGGCGTGGCCGGGGCAGTCAACGTGCGCGTAGTGGCGCTTGGACGTCTCGTACTCCACGTGCGCGGTGTTGATCGTGATGCCGCGCGCCTTTTCTTCGGGAGCCGCGTCGATCTGGTCGTAGGCCTTGGCTTCACCGCCGAACTTGGCCGCCAGCACCGAAGTGATCGCCGCCGTCAGCGTCGTCTTGCCATGGTCCACGTGGCCGATCGTGCCCACGTTCACGTGCGGCTTGGTCCGCTCAAACTTGCCTTTTGCCATTTTTCGACTCTCCGAAAGAAACGTTCAACCGGCACCCGCGGGTGCCATTTCAAATCAACCGGCGCTTCGTGAGCGCCTTTTGCCTCTGGTGCCCTTGGCGGGAATCGGACCCGCGACCTCTCCCTTACCAAGGGAGTGCTCTACCACTGAGCCACAAGGGCCGAATTCAGTTCACTGCATCCAGCGCGTCTTGTGGAGCGGGAGACGGGAATCGAACCCGCGTCATCAGCTTGGAAGGCTGGGGTTCTACCATTGAACTACTCCCGCCAAGCTCAACCAAGACGCACTTAAAAAACACTGCGCGCACCAGGCGCGCTCCACACTTTTCGCCGGCCAGCTCCCAATGGAAACGCTGGTGGAGGAGGCTGGATTCGAACCAGCGTAGGCGTAAGCCAACAGATTTACAGTCTGCCCCCTTTAGCCACTCGGGCACCCCTCCGCGGCGAACCTCGAAATATAGCATGGTTTCCCACTGGGAGCCGGGGTCCCGGCCTACGTCAAAGCACGTCCTTCAGGCCCCGTGCCGCCAGCCACGCGCGGGCGGTCGCGAAATGGCCGCAGCCGAGGAAGGGAACGGGGGGCCGGGAGGCCGAAAGGGGCGACGGGTGGTTGGCCTGGAGCACCAAAAATTCACGGCCGTGGCTCCCGGCCGTTTTCTCAATGAGCCGGGCCTTGGCCTGGGCGTGGGCGCCCCACAGCAGGTAGACGCAGGGCGAGCACTGGGCGGCGACCCGGGCGATCAGCGCGTCGGTCAGCGCCTCCCAGCCCTTCCTGGCATGGCTGCCGGGCTGACCGTCCTCGACGGTGAGCACGGCATTGAGCAGCAGCACGCCGCGGCGGGCCCACCCGATGAGCGAACCGCTGCGCGGGATCGCCGCCGGCCGGTCGCAGTACAGCTCCTTGAAGATGTTCCGCAGCGACGGCGGCAGCTTGACGCCTTCGGCCACGGAAAAGGCCAGCCCCTCGGCTTGGCCGGGCCCGTGGTACGGGTCCTGGCCGAGGATGACGGCGTGCACCTGGGCCAGCGGCGTTTCCTGCAGCGCCCGCAGCGGCTGCGGCGGGTAGACCGTGGCGCCGGCTGCCAGCCGCTCCTTCAGGAAAGCGGCGAGCCGCCGGCCGTCCTCGCTGGCCAGGAAAGCGTCCACCACCGGTTGCCACCCCGGCGCCAGGGGCCAGTCCTGCGGCGCCCAGCTTTCCAGTCGCGGGCTCACACGAACAGCCGGGCCAGCGCCTCGCCGGGATCGTCGGCGCGCATGAAGGCCTCGCCCACGAGGAAGGCGTGCACGCCCGCCTCGCGCATGCGTTTGACGTCGTCCTTGGTCGCGATGCCGGACTCGGTGACGACGAGGCGGCCTTCCGGGATGTCCGCGAGCATGCCCAGCGTCGTGTCCAGCGACACCTCGAAGCTGCGCAGGTTGCGGTTGTTGATGCCGACCAGCGGCGTCTTCAGCTGCAGCGCGCGCTCGAGTTCGGCGCGGTCGTGCACCTCGACCAGCACCGCCATGTCGAGGCCGCGCGCGATCGCTTCCAGCTCGCGCATCTGCGCGTCTTCGAGGCACGCGACGATCAGCAGGATGCAGTCGGCGCCCATCGCGCGCGACTCGTACACCTGGTAGGCGTCGACCACGAAGTCCTTGCGCAGCACCGGCAGGTCGCACGACGCGCGCGCCTGCTTCAGGTAATCGGGCTGGCCCTGGAAGAACTGGCGATCGGTCAGCACGGACAGGCACGCGGCGCCGGCGTCCGCGTAACTCTGTGCGATATCGGCCGGCACGAACTCGCCGGGCCGCAGCACGCCCTTGCTCGGGCTCGCCTTCTTGATCTCGGCGATGACGGCACTGCCGCCCGCCGCGATCTTCGACCGCAGGGCGCCTTCGAAGTCGCGCGTGAGCACGCGGCTTTCGGCGTCGGCGCGCATCGCCTGCAGCGGCACCTTCTTCTGCGCCGCCGCGATCTCCTCGCGCTTGACCGCGACGATCTTCTCGAGGATGTCCACCATCAGCCCGCGGCCTTCGTGAATTGCACGAGCTGCTCGAGCTTCTTCTTCGCCGCACCGCTTTCAACCGCCTGGCGGGCCTTGGCGATGCCGGCCTCGATCGACGGCGCGACGTTCGCCGCATACAGCGCAGCACCGGCGTTGAAGACCACGATGTCGCGCGCCGCGCCGGGCTCGTTGCCCAGCACCGACATCAGGATCGCCTTCGACTGGTCGGGCGTCTCGACCTTGAAGCTGCGGTTGCTGGCCATCGGCAGGCCGAAGTCCTCCGGGTGGATCTCGTACTCCGAGATCTCGCCGTTCTTCAGCTCGCCGACCATGGTCGCGGCGCCCAGGCTGATCTCGTCCATGCCGTCGCGGCCGTAGACCACGATCGCATGCTCGGCGCCGAGACGCTGCAATGCGCGCACCTGGATACCCACCAGGTCTGGGTGGAACACGCCCATGAGGATGTTCGGCGCCGACGCCGGGTTGGTCAGCGGGCCGAGGATGTTGAAGATGGTGCGCACGCCCAGCTCCTTGCGCACCGGCGCGACGTTCTTCATCGCCGGGTGGTGGTTGGGCGCGAACATGAAACCGATGCCCACGTCCTCGATCGACTTCGCGATCTGCTCGGGCTTGAGGTTGATGTTGACGCCCAGGCTCTCCAGCACGTCGGCGCTGCCGCTCTTGCTGGAGACGCTGCGCCCGCCGTGCTTGCTGATCTTCGCGCCCGCCGCGGCCGCGACGAACATCGAGCAGGTCGAGATGTTGAAGGTGTGCGAGCCGTCGCCGCCGGTGCCGACGATGTCGACCAGCTTGGACTTGTCCGCCACGTTGACCTTGGTGGAGAACTCGCGCATCACCTGGGCGGCCGCGGTGATCTCGCCGATGGTTTCCTTCTTCACGCGCAGGCCCGTGATGATGGCCGCCGTCATGAGGGGCGTGAGCTCGCCGCTCATGATCATGCGCATGATCTTGAGCATCTCGTCGTGGAAGATCTCGCGGTGCTCGATCGTGCGCTGCAGCGCTTCTTGCGGGGTGATGGACATGGCGGCTCCTCAGGAATTGGGATTGTCGGACAGGGCCAGCTTCAGCCCGAAGGCGACGAACATCGCGCCGGCGGCGCGGTCCAGCCAGTGCATGCCGGCCTGCACGGACTCGCGCGTGGCCATCCACGCCGCGGCCAGCGCCCAGCCGGCGTTGACAAAGACGCTGTTCACGTTGAACAGCGTGCCCAGCGCGACGAAGGCCAGCGCCTTGTGCTCGGTGTCGGGCGCGATGAACTGCGGCACGAAAGCCAGGAAGAAGATCGCGACCTTGGGGTTCAGCGCATTGGTGAGGAACCCACCGAAGAACACGCTGGAAAGCGGCAGCGCCGGCTGCGACTGCGCGATGGCGCGCAGGTCCTCGCGGGCTTGCGGCGCGCGCGCGACCAGTAGCTTCACGCCGATCCACACCAGGTACGCCGCCCCGATCCACTTCAGCACGGTGAAGGCCGTTGCCGAAGCCGCGAGCAAGGTACTGACGCCGACCGCGGCCGCGAAGATGTGCACGAAGCAGCCGGCATTGATGCCGAGCGCGGCAACCACGCCGGCCTTCGCGCCCGAGCGCAGCGAGTTCGTGACGATGTAGAGCACGTCCGGCCCGGGCGTGAGGTTCAGCAGGATGCCGGCGGCGACGAATAGCAGCAGGTGCTGGGCGTCAGGCATGGAAGCAGCTCCGGATGGCCGCGACCGCGCGGTCGACGCCCGCGGCATCGACGTCCAGGTGCGTGACGAAGCGCAGGCGGTACAGGCCCGTGGCGAGCACGCCTTGCGCCTTCAGGTGGTCGAGCAGCTGCGCCGAACGCTCGCGCGCCGCACCGGTGAGGTCGACGAACACGATGTTGGTGTGCGGCGCCTCGACCTGCAGGCCCTCGATGCCCTCGAGGCCGGCGGCCAGTCGCTGCGCCAGCGCATGGTCTTCGGCGAGGCGGTCCACATGGTGGTCCAGCGCGTACGACGCCGACGCCGCCAGCACGCCCGCCTGGCGCATGGCACCGCCCGCCATCTTGCGCACGCGCCGCGCGCGGGCGATGAGCTCCTTCGAGCCGCACAGCGCGGACCCGGCGGGCGCACCCAGGCCCTTGCTGAAGCACACCGACACGGAGTCGAAGCATTGCGCGATGCGGCGCGCCTCGGTCCGCGCATCGGTGCGGGCCTGCGCCGCCTGCGCGACCGCCGCATTGAACAGGCGCGCGCCGTCGAGGTGCCGGGCGATGCCCTTGCGCTTCGCGAGCGCCGTCGCTTCCTCGATGTAGCCCATCGGGATCACCTGCCCGCCCAGCGTGTTCTCCAGCGCCAGCAGGCGCGTGCGCGCGAAGTGCGGGTCGTCGGGCTTGATGTTGGCCTCGATGTCGGCCAGCGCCAGCGTGCCGTCCGGCTGGTGCGCAATCGGCTGCGGCTGCACGCTGCCGAACACCGCGCCGCCGCCGGCCTCCCAGCGGTAGCAATGCTGCATCTGGCCGACGATGTATTCGTCGCCCCGCTGGCAGTGCGACAGGATGGCGCACAGGTTGCCCTGCGTGCCCGTCGGCACGTAGAGCGCCGCCTCGAAGCCGAGCAACGCGGCGATCTTGTCCTGCAGCGCGTTCACGCTCGGGTCGTCACCGAACACGTCGTCGCCCAGGGGCGCCGCCATCATGGCCTCACGCATGCCCGCCGTCGGCTGCGTGACGGTGTCGCTGCGCAGGTCGACGGTCTTCGTCATGCCTTCTGCTCCAGGAAATTCCTCAGCATGGCGTGGCCGTGCTCGGTGAGGATGGACTCGGGATGGAACTGCACGCCCTGGATCGGCAGCTCGGTGTGCCGCACGCCCATGATCTCGCCGTCGTCCGTCCACGCCGTGGTCTTGAGCACCTTCGGCGAGGTTTCCTTCTCGATCGCGAGCGAGTGGTAGCGGTTCACGGTGAATTTCTCGGGCAGGTCCGCGAACACGCCTTCGCGCGTCGTGGTGATCACGCTGGTCTTGCCATGCATCAGTTGCTGCGCCCGGACGATCTTGCCGCCGAAGGCCGCGCCGATCGCCTGGTGCCCCAGGCACACGCCGAGGATGGGCAGCTTGCCGGCGAAATGGCGGATCGCCTCCACCGAGATGCCCGCTTCCGCGGGCGAGCACGGGCCCGGCGAGACCACGAGCAAGTCCGGCTGGCGCGCCGCCACGCCGGCCACGTCGATCTCGTCGTTGCGGAAGACCTCGACGCCGGCGCCGAGCTCGCCGAAATACTGCACCAGGTTGTAGGTGAAGCTGTCGTAGTTGTCGATCATCACGAGCTTCATGACACGGCCTTCCCGCGCAGCAGCGCGAACTGGCGGCGCTCGAACGCGATGGACGCGTCGATGAGGGCGCGGTACGCCGCCTCGACCACGTCGTCCGGTGCGCCCAAGCCCGCCGCCTGGCGCTTCACGCGGTTCACGATGTACTCGATGCGCGCCTTGTCGACGATCTGCGATTCGTCGCCCTTGATGCGCGCGGCCTGCGCGACGAAGCCCGTGCGCCGCGCCAGCAGCGCGACGATCTGCTCGTCCAGCGCGTCGATGTTGGCGCGGACCTCGGCCATGCTGCTGCAGTTCATTCCAGCCCCTCCTCGACCAGCTCGCTCGCGCGCAGCAGCGCCCGCGCCTTGGCCTCGGTTTCCTTCCATTCGAGCTCCGGCACCGAATCGGCCACCACGCCGGCCGCCGCCTGCACGTAGAGCGTCTGGTCCTTGACGATCCCGGTGCGGATGGCGATCGCCACGTCCATGTCGCCCGCGTAACTGAGGTAGCCGCACGCGCCGCCGTACAGGCCGCGCTTGCTCGGCTCCAGCTGGTCGATCAGCTCCATCGCGTGCACCTTGGGCGCGCCGGTGAGCGTGCCCGCGGGGAACGTGGCCTTGAGCACGTCCATGTTGCTCATGCCGTCCTTCAGGATGCCTTCGACGTTGCTCACGATGTGCATCACGTGGCTGTAGCGCTCGACCGTGAAGGCCTCGGTCACCTTCACGCTGCCGGTCTTGGCGATGCGCCCGATGTCGTTGCGGGCCAGGTCGATCAGCATCACGTGCTCGGCGCGCTCCTTGGGGTCGGTGACGAGCTCCTGCTCCACCGCCTTGTCGTTCTCCGGCGACGCCCCGCGCGGGCGCGTGCCGGCGAGCGGGCGGATCGTGACCTTCTGGCCCTCGGGCGTGTTCTCCTGCCGCACCAGGATTTCGGGCGAGGCGCCCACCACCTGGAAATCGCCGAAGTGGTAGTAGTACATGTACGGGCTGGGGTTGAGCGAGCGCAGCGCGCGGTACAGCGACAGCGGCGACTCGGTGTAGCGCTTCTTGATGCGCTGGCCCACCTGCACCTGCATGAAGTCCCCGGCGGCGATCAGCTCCTTGGAGCGCTCCACGGCGGCGATGTAGTCCGCCTTGGCGAACTCGCGCTCCACCGGGTAGTTCTGCGTCTGCTTCACGACCGGCGCGCTCACGGAGTACTTCAACTGCTCCTTCAGCTCGCGCAGGCGCCGCTTGCCGTTGGCGAAGGCCTCGGCCTGCGACGGGTCGGCGTAGACGATCAGGTACAGCTTGCCCGACAGGTTGTCGATGACCGCCAGCTCCTCGCATTGCAGCAGCAGGATGTCGGGGCAGCCCAGCGTGTCGGTGGGGCACGACTGCTCCAGCTTCTTCTCGATGTAGCGCACCGTGTCGTAGCCGAAATAGCCGGCCAGGCCGCCGCAAAAGCGCGGCAGGCCGGGACGCAGCGCCACCTTGAAGCGCTTCTGGTAGGCCTCAATGAAGTCCAGCGGGTTGCCGCGCGCGGTCTCCACGACGTTGCCGTCGGTCACCACCTGCGTGACCGCGTCGCCGCCGAAGCCCGTGGCGCGCAGCAGCGTGCGCGCCGGCAGGCCGATGAAGCTGTAGCGCCCGAAGCGTTCGCCGCCGACTACCGATTCGAGCAGGAAGCTGTGCGTGCCCGAGCCGCGCGCGTGCGCGAGCTTCAGGTACAGGGACAGCGGGGTTTCGAGGTCCGCGAACGCCTCGGCGATCAGCGGGATGCGGTTGAAGCCTTGCGACGCAAGGCTCTTGAATTCGAGTTCGGTGATCACGTGTGAGCCTCCACAAGCTCGTGCGGCCTGGGCCGCCTTTCGATCATTCGGGTGCCCGTTGCGGGCGCGGGGGCACGGGCTGCCCCGTGCGATCAGGAACGCAAAAACGTAGGCTTACGCCAGGGCCAGGCTCCCCGGCCCCTGCCTGCGACGTTCGTGCGGTGGATGGACATGCGGCCAGTTTAGCAAAAACCCTCTTGTCGGCCAGCCCCGGCGCGCCGAAGATGCAAAGCGAACGACCGTTCGTTTTTTGAGGAGACTCCCCATGCGCTTCGTTGTCCGCGCATTCGCGGCGCTTGCCGCGTTCGCCTGCATCACCGCCTCCGCCCAGGTCACCCTGGCGGGCGCCAAGTTCGACCCCGAGGCCAACCTGGGCGGCCAGAAGCTGTTGCTCAATGGCGCCGGCGTGCGCTTCAAGGCCATGTTCAAGGTCTACGCCATCGGCCTGTACACACCGAAGAAGACCACGAAGAACGACGAGGTGCTCGACGTGAAGACGGCCAAGCGCCTGCAGCTGGTGGCGCTGCGCGACGTCGGCGGCGACGAGTTCGGCAAGCTGTTCACGCGCGCACTGGAGGAGAACGCCACGCGCGAGGAGTTCTCCAAGTCCATCAATGCGGTGATCCGCATGGGCCAGATCTTCGCGGACCAGAAGCAGTTCACGAAGGGCGACGTGGTGATGATCGACTACGTGCCGGGCACGGGCCTGACCATCACGGCCAAGAACAAGCCGGCGGAAGTGTTCAAGGAGCCGCAGTTCTCCAGCATGATGTACAAGATCTGGTTCGGCGCGCACCCGCCCGACACCAACCTGCAGAAGGCCCTGCTCGGCGAGCAGAACTACACCAACACCAACCTCTAGGCGACCAGCGCCGGCAGCTGCGCGAGCGAGTCGACGAAGCCGTCGGCATCGACCGCGCGCACCGGCTCGCCGTGGTTGTAGCCGTAGGTCACCAGCACCACCGGGCAGCCGGCCGCGCGTGCGGCGCGCGCGTCGTTGCTCGAATCGCCCACCATCAGCGTGCGCGCGGGTGAGAAGCCCAGCGCCTCGCAGGTGCGCACGAGCGGCAGCGGGTCCGGCTTCTTGCGCTCGAAGGCATCGCCGCCGAACACCACGTCGAAGTAGCCCGCGAGTTGCTTGGCGTGGAGCAGCGGGCGCGCGAAGTCACCCGGCTTGTTGGTCAGGCAGGCCAGGCGCAGGCCGCGGCGCTTGAGCGACACGAGACCTTCGACCGCTCCCGGATAGACGCGCGAATGTTCGCCGTTCACGGCGAGGTAGTGGCGCTGGTAGGCGTCCCACGCGGGCTCGTAGAGCGCGGCCGCGGCGCCGACGTGCGCCAGCACCGCGCGGATCAGGTGTTCCGAGCCGCGCCCCACCAGGGGTTCGATGGCGTGCGCGGCGATCGCGGGCAGCGCCAGCTCGCGCAGCGTGGCGTTGAGCGCGGCCTCGAAGTCGCCGAGCGTGTCCACCAGGGTGCCGTCGAGGTCGACGATGGCAGCGTCGACGGAAAAGGCGCGTGCTTCCAAGCCCGCGATTGTGGCTCAGGCCGCGACGCGGTCCAGGTGCGCGCGCGTCCAGTGCCGGTGGCGCGCCAGCGCCGCCAGGAAGTCCTGCACCAGCTGCACGCGCGAGGGCGGGTCGTTGCGGCCGACGATCACGCCGGCCACCGCGGCGGCGGCCTGCGCGTCGCCCAGGCCCAGCGGCTCCAGCAGCTTCAGCGCATCGCCGATCACGCACACCGTCTTGCCGTGCTTGAAGGCCTCGTGGATGAAATGCATGGCGTGCCCGTTGGCGGCCAGCGCTTCGACGCAGGCGGCCCCGCCCGGCACGATGACGGCGTCGAACAGCACCGACGCGCTGGAGCACAGCGACTCGTCGACCTGCAGCTGCTGGCCGGCGGCCGTCGCGACGCTGCCGATGCGCTCGGCCAGCAAGATGCAGCGCGCCCGGGCTTCTTCGAGCGCTTGCTGCAAGGCGCGCAACGCGCCCACCTCGACGCCCGGCGCCACCAGCACGGCCACGCGCCGCGTCGCGATGCCGTGGCCGTTGCCGTTTTCCATGGCCAGCGCCGGCGACGTTTCGATCGGCAGCTTCAGGCGCAGCTCGCGAAAGCCCGCGCGCCCGGCAGCGGCCTTCGCGTCGGGGGCCGCGGCGCCCACCGCCTCGGCGACCTTGCGCGCCAGGCGCGAATCGACGTGCGCCAGGTTGTCGACCACGCGCTGGCGGATGGCGGGCACGCGCACCTGCGCCAGCTCGTGCTGGAAGGCGCCCACGATGTGGTCGCGCTCGGCCGGGCTCACGCTGTTCCAGAAGAACGAGGCCTGGCTGAAGTGGTCGTCGAACTCGTTGGCGCGCAGGCGCGTGCGCGCCTCGACACCGTTCGCGTGCGGCTGCGGCGCCTCGCGCCCGCCGTCGACGCGCACTTCGGCGCCGGTGGCCAGCGAGCTCGGCTCGTACGAGACGGCGCCCTGCCCGATCGCCGTGCGGTGCGCGCCGTCGCGGTGGAACGCGTGCACGGGGCACACCGGCCGGTTGATGGGCAATTGCGCGTAGTTCGGGCCGCCCAGGCGCGCCATCTGGCTGCCGGTGTACGACATGAGCCGCCCCTGCAGCAGCGGGTCGCCCGTGAATTCGATGCCCGGCACCAGCCGCCCCGGGTGGAAAGCCACCTGCTCGCTTTCGGCGAAGAAGTCGTCGGGGTTGCGGTTGAGCACCAGCTTGCCGACGACCAGCGGCGGCACGAGTTCCTCGGGCACGAGCTTGGTCGGGTCGAGCAGGTCGAAGCCGAGTGACGCGGCCTTGGCTTCCGGGATCAGCTGCAGGGCCAGTTCCCATTCCGGGAAGCAGCCCTGCTCGATCGCATCCCACAGGTCGCGGCGCAGGAAATCGGCGTCCAGCCCGGCGATGCGGCGCGCTTCGGCCTGCAGCAGCGCGTGGCGCCCCAGCCTGGCCTTCCAGTGGAACTTGACGAAGTGCGGCACGCCGTGCGCGTTGACGAAGCGGAAGGCGTGCACGCCGAAGCCGTCCATCATGCGCCAGCTGCGCGGCAGCGCGCGGTCGGACATCAGCCACATCAGCGCGTGCGTGCTCTCGGGCATGAGCGAGGCGAAGTCCCAGAAGGTGTCGTGCGCGCTGGAGGCCTGCGGCATGCCGTGGTGCGGCTCGGGCTTGAGCGCGTGCACCAGGTCCGGGAACTTCATGGCGTCCTGCACGAAGAACACCGGCATGTTGGCGCCGACCAGGTCCCAGTTGCCCTCGCGCGTGTAGAACTTGACGGCGAAGCCGCGCATGTCGCGCACGGTGTCGGCCGAGCCCTGCGAGCCCGTGAGGTTGGAGAAGCGCACGAACACCGGCGTGCGCACCCCCGCGTCGTTCAGGAAGCCCGCGCTCGTGTATTCCCCCAGGGGGCGCGTCAGCTCGAAGTACCCGTGCGCGCCGGCGCCGCGCGCCCACACCACGCGCTCGGGGATGCGTTCGCGCTCGAAGTGCGCGAGCTTGTCGCGCAGGAAGAAGTCCTCGGCGAGCAGCGGCCCGCGCGTGCCCGCGCGCAGCGAGCCGTGGTTGTCGGTGACGGCGATGCCGTCGGGCGTGGTGAGCGCGCCTTCGGACGGCTCGGCGAAGGCTTCGAGCTGCTTCAGCTTGGCGGCTGCAGCCTCGTTCGCTTTCGCGCGGCGCTGGCTCTCCTGCTTCGATTGGGGCATGGAAAGACCGGCGCGCACGCGGCGCGCCGGTTCATTGGGGAAAGTGGAGGGCGATGCGGGTCAGCCCGCGTCGAGATCGAGACAGGCTTGCAGGACCCGCGCGAGCGCCGCGAGGCCAAAGGCGCCGATCGCGCCCGCGGCGACCCACACCAGCCATTCGGGGATCAGCTCCATGGTTCCTGCTCCTTGCCACCGGGGGGCGGCCCTTGCTTGAAGCTTAAGGAAGCTCATGTACGCCGCCCCGTCGTCGGCGGGCGGCGCAGTTCGTAGTCGGGCGCTGCAACAGCGCGTAAGAAGTTTCCGACGCCCAGCTCATCCGCCCGCGTGACACGCTGCCGTCCTACCGCGCCGGTGCGGCCGGCGGCCCAGCATCGGGCCATGAAAGACGACAAGCACACGCCCGTGAGCCCGGGCACCACCGCCACCGAACAGGGCGAGACGCAGGAGCGCGTGCCGCGCCAGCCCAATGAGCACGACGAGTCGGCCGACAGCCAGGCAAGCGGCGAGGCGTCGCAGCAGCGCATGGGCGAGATCGCGCGCCGCGACGTCGAGAGCGGCCGGGTCGACACCGACAAGGGGCCGGTGCTGCGCGAACTGCACGAAAAGAAGATCTAGCGCTTGAGCTCGCCGCGCATCGCGGCAATGACTTTCGCATAGTCGGGCTGGCCGAAGATGGCGCTGCCCGCGACGAAGGTGTCCGCGCCGGCCGCGGCCACGCGCGCGATGTTGTCCACCTTGATGCCGCCGTCGACCTCCAGGCGCACGTCGCGGCCGCTGGCGTCGATGCGCTTGCGCACCTGCTCGATCTTGCGCAGCGCCGAGTCGATGAAGCCCTGGCCGCCGAAGCCCGGGTTGACGCTCATGATGAGGACGAGGTCGATGTCGTCGAGCATCCAGTCGAGCACGTCCAGCGGCGCCGCCGGGTTGAACACGAGCCCGGGCTTGCAGCCCGCCGCGCGGATCGCCTGCACGCTGCGGTGCACGTGCGCCGAAGCGTCCGGATGGAAGCTGATGTAGTCGGCACCGGCTTTCGCGAACTCCTGCGCCAGCGCATCGACCGGCTGCACCATCAGGTGCACGTCGACCGGGATGGGCGTGCCGTCGGCCTTCTTCGCATGCGGCTTCAGCGCCGCGCACACCATCGGCCCGAACGTGAGGTTCGGCACGTAGTGGTTGTCCATCACGTCGAAGTGGATCCAGTCGGCGCCGGCCGCGATCACTTTCTGCACCTCCTCGCCCAGGCGGGCGAAGTCGGCCGAGAGGATCGAGGGCGCGATGCGGTGCGTGCGTGTCATGGCCGCGATTCTCGCAAAACGCCGTCCGGGGGTAGCATAGTCCCATGGCCAAGTACGAGTTGCGCGTCGAGGTGCAGCCTGAATTCCTGCCGGACCAGTCGGCGCCGGAGCAGGGGCTGTACACCTTCGCGTACACCATCACGATCACCAACACCGGCGAGGTGCCCTCGCAGCTGATCTCCCGGCACTGGCTCATCACCGACGCCGGCGGCATGACCGAGGAAGTCAAGGGCCTCGGGGTCGTCGGCCACCAGCCGCTGCTCAAGCCCGGCGAGTCGTTCCAGTACACCAGCGGCTGCCGCCTGCGCACGTCGACGGGCGTCATGCGCGGCACCTACTTCTGCGTCGCCGAGGACGGCGAACGCTTCGACGTGCCGATCCCCGCCTTCGACCTGACTGAGCCGGGCGCGCGCGTGCTGCACTAGCTCATCTTCGCGCCCCAGTCCTACAGGCGGCGCGCCGGCTCCCCGGCACCATGCTGGTCGCAGGGAGACCCCCATGAACGAGATCATGGCCATCTGGGCCGACTGGCTGCGGCCGTCGGCCGGCCTGCCGACCGTGCAGTGGTCGATCCTGCTCGCCGTCGCGGCGGCGGTCGGCCACCTCGTGCAGCGGCATACCGGCGTGCCCAAGGTGGTCGGCTATTCCATCACCGGCGCCCTCGCGGGCCTGGCCGGTTTCTCCGGCGGCGCCTGGCCGCTGGATGGCATCGCCTTGTTCCTGCTGGAGCTGGGCGTGTCGGTCGTGCTGTTCGAGGCCGGCGGGCGCCTGGCGCTGCGCTGGCTGCGCCACAACCCGATGGTGCTGGTGCAAAGCCTGGCCGAGACCGCGCTCACCGCGCTGCTCGTGTACCACGCGCTGCGCATGTTCGACGTGTGGTGGCGCGTGGCCGAGGCGCTGGCCCTGGTCGCCGTGGCCGCGTCGCCGGCGGTGCTCTCGCGCGTGGTCATGGACACGCGCGCCTCCGGCCCGGTGACCGAACGCGCGCTGGCCCTCACGACGCTCAGCACCCTCTACGCCCTCACGCTCGTCAATGCCCGCGCCGGCGTCATGCACCGCGGCACGGCGGAGCTCGGCGAAACGCTGTTCCCCGTGCTCGTCGTGCTGGGCGTGTCCTTCGTCGTCGGCGCCGTGCTGGCGCTGGTGCTGCGCATGGCGCTGCGCTTCATGAGCCCCACCAGCGAGAACACGTCGATGCTCCTGATCGCGACCATCGCCGCTGCTACCGCGGTCGGCTCGCACTTCGGCGGCTCGGCGCCGCTGGCGGCCCTGCTCGGCGGCCTGATCCTCAAGCAGCTCAACCCGCGGCCCTGGGCGTGGCCGCGCCAGCTGGGCACCGCGTCCTCGCTGCTCACGATGTTGATGTTCGTGCTGGTCTCCGTCGTCGCGGCCAAGGCGCCGTGGAACCATGCGGTGATCGGCCTGGTGGCCGTGATGGTGCTGGCGCGCGCCTTCGCCAAGATCGCGGGCGTGTCCGCGGCCACCTGGGGCAGCGGGACCAACCTGACGCAGGCGTTCTGGACGGGCTGCACGCTGTCGCCCATGTCGTCCATCGCGCTGCTGCTGGTGTCGCAGTACGCGGCGACCGCGCCGGTGCTCGCGGCGCCCATCACCAGCATTGCGCTGCCGGCCATCCTGCTGATGGAAGTGCTCGGGGCCATGCTCGCCACCTTCGCCCTGCACCGCGCGCGCGAGACGTCGCTGGCCGATGCGCCCGAAGGCCCGGTCGCCATGAGGGAAGCACGTGGGTAAGCCCCTGCCCCCCGCCGCCGCCGACTCGCTGCTGCCGCCGCCGGAGCTCGAGCGCTTCCGCGAATCGCGCGCGCTGTCGCTCGGCGTCGAGCTGGAGCTGCAGCTGGTCAACACGCACGATTACGACCTCGCGCCCTACTCGGCCGAGATGCTGCGGCTGATGTCGAAGTTCGAGCTGCCCGGCGCCGTGGTGCCGGAGATGACGTCGAGCATGATCGAGATCTCCACCGGCGTGTGCGACTCGGCCGTGCAGGTGCAGGACGAGCTCTCGGCCATCCGCGACGCGCTGGTGAAGTGCGCCGACCGGCTGAACATCGCGGTCGTCGGCGGCGGCACGCACCCGTTCCAGCAGTGGCACGAGCGGCGCATCTACGACAAGCAGCGTTTTCGCGAGCTGCACGAGCTGTACGGCTACCTGTCCAAGCAGTTCACCGTGTTCGGCCAGCACGTGCACGTCGGCTGCCCCGACGCCGACGCCGCGCTGCTGATGCTGCACCGCATGTCACGCTTCATCCCGCACTTCATCGCGCTGTCGGCGTCCTCGCCCTTCGTGCAGGGGCAGGACACGCAGTTCGATTCGGCGCGCCTGAACTCGGTGTCGGCCTTCCCGATGTCGGGCCGCGCGCCGTTCTGCCTGACCTGGGACGACTTCGGCCGCTTCTTCGCCAAGACCACGCGCACCGGCGTGGTCAAGAGCATGAAGGACTTCTACTGGGACATCCGGCCCAAGCCCGAGTACGGCACGATCGAGATCCGCGTCTTCGACACGCCGCTGACCATCGCGCGCGCCGCCGCGCTGGCCGGGTTCGTGCAGTCGCTGGGCGCCTGGTTCCTGGAAGAACAGCCTTTCGTGCCGGTCGAGGACGACTACATGGTCTACACCTACAACCGCTTCCAGGCCTGCCGCTTCGGGCTGGACGCGGTGTACGTCGATCCCTCCACCGGCCTGCACGTGCCGCTGCGCGAGCACATCGTCGAGACGCTGCAGCGCATCGCGCCCTTCGCGCGCGCGCACGGCGCCGCGTGGGGCGTGCAACTGCTCACCGAGGACGCGCAGCGCGGCATCAACGACGCGCAGTGGCTGCGCAACGTGCAGGCGAAGGAACGCCTGCTCGCCGAGGTCGTGCGGCAAGCCTCCCTGCGCCTGGGCGGCGCGCACTGAGCGCGCCCGCCGCGCCAGCGGCGACAATGGCGCCATGGGCGAGTTCGACCTCATCGCGCGTTACTTCCGCCGGCCGGCGCGGCGCAGCCCGCTGGGCAGCGGCGACGATTGCGCGCTGCTGGCGCCGCGCGCCGGCATGCAGCTCGCGGTGTCCACCGACATGCTGGTCGAAGGCCGCCACTTCCTGTCCACTGTCGACCCCGCGCGCCTGGGCCACAAGGCGCTGGCCGTCAACCTGAGCGACCTGGCCGCCTGCGGCGCCGAGCCGCTCGCGTTCACGCTGTCGCTGTCGATGCCGAACGTGGACGAGGCGTGGCTCGCGGGTTTCTCGCGCGGCCTGCTCGAACTGGCGGACGCGCACGGCTGCGAGCTGGTCGGCGGCGACACGACGCGCGGGCCGCTCGTCATCTCCATCACCGTGTTCGGTGAAGTGCCGCAAGGCCAGGCGCTGCTGCGCTCGGGCGCACGCGCCGGCGACGACCTGTGGGCCAGCGGCCACCTCGGCGATGCGCGCGTGGCGCTGGAGGTGTTTCGCGGCACGCAGTCGCTGCCCGCCGAGGCCTTCGCCGCCGTGCGCGAGCGCATGGAGCTGCCGCAGCCGCGCGTGGCGCTGGGGCAGGCGCTGCGCGGCATCGCGAGCGCCGCCGTCGACGTGAGCGACGGGCTGGTCGGCGACCTGCGCCACGTGCTCGCCGCCTCGGCCGTCGGCGCGACGATCGAGGCGCCGGCCGCGCAATCGCTGTTGGCCTGCACGGCAGTGACCGACGAGGCGCAGCGGCTGGAGTTCGCGCTGGCCGGCGGCGACGACTACGAGCTCCTCTTCACCGCGCCACCGGCGGCGCGCGATGCGGTGGCGCAAGCCGCCGCGGGCGCGAGGACGCGCGTGACGCGCATCGGCCGCATCGACGCCGAACGCGGCTTGCGCGTGGCCGATGCGCAGGGCCGCCTGCTCGATCGCGCCTTCGCGTCGTTCGACCACTTCGCCTGAACGTGCGCGCCTTCATCGCCGCGATCGCCTGCTGCCTCCCGCTCGCTTGCGCCGCGGCGCGCTTCGACGCGGTCGTGAGCCACGTCACCGACGGCGACACCGTGTGGGTGCGCCCGCTGGCCGGCGGCCCGCCGCAGCAGGTGCGCATCGAGGGCATCGACGCGCCGGAGATCTGCCAGGCCTTCGGCGAGCGTTCACGCGACGCGCTGGCGGCGCGCGTGCTGCGCAAGCGCGTGACGCTGCTCACGCGCGGCGAAGACGACTTCCGGCGGACTGTTGCGCGCATCCGCCTCGAGCGCGAGGACGTGGGCGGCTGGATGGTGTCGCAAGGCTATGCGTGGTCGTACCGGTTCCGCCGCGATGCGGGCCCCTATCGTCACGAAGAGCGGTCGGCGCAACTGGCACGGCGCGGACTGTGGGCGTCGGGCTCAGCGGAATTGCCGCGCGACTTCCGCGTGCGCCACGGGCCTTGCACCGCCGCGCCGTGACCAGAGTCGCGCCAGCCAGCGCAGCGCGGCCGCCCAGGCGGCATCCAGGGTCTCGCGGCGCAGCAGCTGGGCGCGCCGGCGCGCGCTGGCCTTGAGGCGGTCGTTGTCGGTGCGGTGCGTATCCATGGCCTGTCCTTTCCAGTGATGCGCCCACTGTAGGCAGGCACCCGCCGAGGGGAAACGGCGCCACGGGCAAATCGCTGTTGCACCGGCTGCAAAGCCGCGAGCTACCATTGCCGGCATGCGCGAGCTCCAGTTCGACGACATGCTCCTGTTCACGCGCGTGGTCGACCTCGGCACGCTGTCGGCGGTGGCGCGCGAGCGCGACGTGCCCGTCAGCCAGGTTTCGCGCACGCTCGCGCGCATCGAGAAGGCCTGCGGCGCGCGCCTGGTGAACCGCACGACGCACGGGCTGTCGCTCACGGCCGAAGGCGAGACCTTCCGCGACTACTGCCGGCAGCTGGCCGGCACGCTCGACGAGCTCGAGGGTGAGTTCGCCAGCGCCAGCGGCGAGGCGCGCGGCACCGTGCGCATCGCGGCCAGCCCGGTGATCGCGCAATACGAGCTAGTGCCCGGCCTGCCCGGACTGGCCGAGCGCCACCCGCAAGTGCGCATCGAACTGGTCGTGGGCGACCGGCTGGTGGACATGGCGCGCGAAGGCATCGACATCGCGATCCGCACCATCCAGCACCTGCCGGAAACGGTGGTTGCGCGCCGCATCGGCACGCTGGGTCGCGCCCTGTACGCGGCTCCGTCCTATGCCGCGGCCCGCGGCCTGCCCGCGCATCCCGGCGAACTCGACGGCCACGACCTCGTGACGAACAATGCAGTGATGACGCTCAATGAATGGCCTTTCCGGGTCGACGGCCGGGCCACCACGTATGTCGCCCAGGGCCGCTGGCGCACCAACGACACCAACCTCGCGGCCAGCATGGTGCTGCAGGGCCTCGGCATCGGCCGGCTCGCGACGCTGGTAGGCGACTCGCTGGTGCGCCAGAAACTGTTGGTCCCGGTGCTGGCGAAGTTCGTCGACACCGGACCGCTCCCGATCTACGCAGTGACGACCGGCACGGCGCGGCACCGGCTGCCCAAGATCCGGGCGTGCATCGATTACTGGGCGGGCTGGTTCGAGAAGACGCCCGCACGCCGCAGGAGCCGCGCTTGACCGCCTTGAACCCGCCCCTGCGCCCCGCCGTCATCCGGCCGAACCTGCGCTTCCTGCTGTCGCATCCCGCGCACTGCATAGCCCTGGGCTTCGGCTCCGGCCTGTCGCCGGTCGCGCCGGGCACGGCGGGCACGGCCTTCGCATGGGTCACGTACATCTTCCTGGCCGATGCGCTCGGCACGGTGCGCATGGGCCTGCTGATCGCGGCGGCCACGCTGGTGGGCTGGTGGGCCGCGACCGAAACCGCCAAGCGCATGCGCGTGCTCGATCCCGGCGCGATCGTGTGGGACGAAGTCGTCGCCTTCTGGCTGGTGCTGTGGCTCGTGATGCCCACGGGCTTCCTCGGGCAGCTTGCCGCCTTCATCCTGTTCCGCGCCTTCGACACGGTGAAGCCCGGCCCGGTGGGCTGGGCCGACGACCTGTTCCACGGCTTCGGCTGGCGCGGCGGCTTCGGCATCCTCTTCGACGATTTCGTCGCGGCCTTCTGCACCCTGATCGTCATCGCCGCGTGGAGGTCCTGGTGAGCCGCGTGGAGCGCCTGGCGCTGCTGATGCGCGAGAAGCACTGGCTGCTCGCGACGGCGGAGAGCTGCACCGGCGGGATGATCGCCGCGGCGTGCACGGAGCTGGCGGGCTCCAGCGACTGGTTCGAGCGCGGCTTCGTCACCTATTCCAACGAGGCGAAGAACGAATCGCTGGGCGTGGACGCCGCGCTCATCCAGCAGCACGGAGCCGTCAGCGAGATCGTCGCGCGCGCCATGGCGTTCGGCGCGGTGCGCCACTCGCGGGCGCGCGTGTCGGTCGCCGTCACCGGCATCGCTGGGCCGACGGGCGGCTCACCGGACAAGCCCGTCGGCACCGTGTGGTTTGCGTGGCAGGTGGATGGGCGCCTGTCGAGCGAGACGAAGCGCTTCGACGGCGGCCGCGCGGCCGTTCGGCAGCAGACGGTGGACCATGCGCTGCAGCGCCTGGTCGAGAAGATCGAGGAGTGGCAACCATGAACGACAACGAACGCACGATCGAAACCTTCTACAACGCGTTCGCGCGCCTGGAGCCCGACACCATGGCCCAGTGCTACGCCGACGAGGTGGCCTTCGACGACGAGGTGTTCTCGCTGCGCGGCAAGCGCGAGGTGATGGGGATGTGGCGCATGCTGTGCGCGGTGACGCGCGAGAAAGGCGCCGACGTGTGGCAGCTGCGGCACTCCGGCGTGCAGGCCGACGGCAAGAGCGGCCGTGCGCACTGGGACGCGCACTACCGCTTCAGCGCGACGGGCCGCATCGTCGACAACAGCATCGACGCGCAGTTCGAGTTCGCACCCGACGGGCGCATCGTGCGCCACCGCGATTCCTTCGACTTCTGGCGCTGGTCGCGGCAGGCGCTGGGCGCGCCCGGCTGGGCGCTGGGCTGGACGCCGATGCTGCGCGCCAAGGTGCGCGCCAAGGCCGACGGCAACCTGCGCCGCTACATGCAGTCGCTCGCGGCATGAGCTGGTTCGACGGCTTCGAGCCGCGCGCGTTTCCCGTCAACGGCACGACGATCTTCGCGCGCATGGGCGGCAAGGCCGGCTCACCGCCGTTGCTGCTGCTGCACGGCTTCCCGCAGACGCACGCGATGTGGCACCGCGTAGCGCAGCAGCTCGCGCCGCATTTCTTCCTGGTCATGCCCGACCTGCGCGGCTACGGCGATTCGGGCAAGCCGCCGACGCAGGACGACCACGCGCAGGCGAGCAAGCGCGCCATGGCGCAGGACATGGTCGAGGTCATGGCGATGCTCGGGCACGAGGGCTTCGCGCTGTGCGGCCACGACCGCGGTGCGCGCGTGGCGCACCGGCTCGCGGTGGACCACCCGAAGCGGGTGCGCAGGCTCGCCCTCATCGACATCGCGCCGACGCTGGACATGTACGAAGCCACCGACATGTCGTTCGCGCGCTACTACTACCACTGGTTCCACCTGATCCAGCCGGCGCCGCTGCCCGAGACCATGATCGGCGGCAACTGCAAGCTGTACCTGCACACCAAGCTCGGGGGCTGGGGCGGCAAGGGCACCTCGTTCATCGAACCGCAGGCCCTGGCGGAGTACGAGCGCTGCTTCTGCCGCGCCGAGGCGATCCATTCGGCCTGCGAGGACTACCGCGCCAGCGCCGGCATCGACCTGGACCACGACCGCGACAGCCGCGCCGCCGGCCGCAAGATCGCCTGCGACACGCTCATCCTGTGGGGCGAGCGCGGCATCATCGGCAAGCTGTACGACCCGCTGGCGTTGTGGCGCGCGCAGTGCGCCGCCGGCGTCGAAGGGCGCAGCCTGCCCGCCGGGCACTTCATCCCCGAGGAGCTGCCCGGGGAGACGGCGCAGGCCCTGGCCGCCTTCTTCGGCGCCGCGCCATAGCCAGCGCTGGCGGTTCTCGCTAGCATCCGCCCCATGGGTCTCAGGGTGCCGGCCTGGCCGGTCCGCTACAACACGCTCGCCCTCTGCGTGGCCGGCTTCGCCGCCTTCCTCGCGCTGTGGGCCTGGCAGCGCGACGAATGGATGGCGGTCACGGCCGCCGTGTTCCTCGTGCTCTCGCTCGTCGGCGTGCGCGACGCGCTGCAGCAACGCCACGCCATCCTGCGCAACTACCCGGTCATCGGGCACATGCGCTTCTTCTTCGAGTACATCCGCCCCGAGATCCGCCAGTACTTCATCGAAAGCGACGCCGAGGCCGCGCCTTTCTCGCGGGCGCAGCGCTCGCTGGTCTACCAGCGCGCCAAGATGGCGCCGGACAACCGGCCCTTCGGCACGCAGCTGGACGTGTCGCAGCACGGCTACGAGTGGATCAACCACTCGATGTTCCCCACCACGCTGCCCTCGTCGGACTTCCGCATCACCATCGGCGCGACCACGAAGCAGCCGTACAGCGCCAGCATCTTCAACATCTCGGCCATGAGCTTCGGCTCGCTCTCGGCCAACGCCATCATGGCGCTGAACAAGGGCGCCAAGCTCGGCAACTTCGCGCACGACACGGGCGAGGGCTCCATCTCGCAGTACCACCGCGTGCACGGCGGCGACCTGATCTGGGAGATCGGCTCGGGCTACTTCGGTTGCCGCGACGACCAGGGGCGCTTCAGCGAGGAGCGCTTCGTCGCCAACGCCACCGACCCGCAGGTGAAGATGGTGGAGATCAAGCTGAGCCAGGGCGCCAAGCCCGGCCACGGCGGCATCCTGCCGGCGGCAAAGGTCACGCCCGAGATTTCACGGGCGCGCGGCGTGCCGATCGCGGTCGATTGCGTCTCGCCGTCGTCGCACAGCGCGTTCACGACGCCGCTCGAGATGATGCAGTTCATCGTCCGGCTGCGCGAGCTGTCGGGCGGCAAGCCGGTGGGCTTCAAGCTGTGCATCGGCCACCCCTGGGAGTGGTTCGGCATCGTCAAGGCCATGCTGGAGACCGGCGTCACGCCCGACTTCATCGTGGTCGACGGCGCCGAGGGCGGCACCGGAGCGGCGCCCGTGGAATTCAGCGATCACGTGGGCGCGCCGCTGCAGGAAGGCCTCCTGCTCGTGCACAACACGTTGGTGGGCACCGGCCTGCGCCCCCGCATCCGCATCGGCTGCGCCGGCAAGGTCATCTCCGCCTTCGACATCGCGCGCATGATGGCGCTGGGCGCCGACTGGTGCAACGCGGCGCGCGGTTTCATGATGGCGCTGGGGTGCATCCAGGCGCAGACCTGCCACACGGGCCATTGCCCCACCGGCGTGACGACGCAGGATGCGATGCGCCAGCGCGCGCTGTTCGTGCCGGACAAGGCGCTGCGCGTCTACAACTTCCACCACGCCACGCTGCACGCGCTGAAGGACCTGGTGCAGGCCGCGGGCCTGGAGCATCCCGAGGAGATCGGCTCGCAGCACATCGTGCGCCGCATCAGCGACTGGGAGGTGCGCCTGCTGTCCAACCTGATCATGCGGGTGGAGCCCGGGTCGCTGCTCACCGGCGACCTGGAGCACCAGCACAACGTCTTCCAGGTGTACTGGCCGATGGCGCGGCCCGACCGATTCAGCGCGGCCGCCGCGCGCTAGCGCAGGGCCGCCTTGAACACCTCGGGGTAGCGCAGCGCGAGGCCGCCCCACATCACCGCCGCGACGTACACGCCGAAGAGCACGTGCGTCGCCAGCGGCGAGCCGATGCGGTAGTGCGACGCGATGGCGCCGCCGAGGAAGCCGGTGAGGTACACCGCGCCGATGAAGGCCGTCTTCGGGATGGCGTAGAGCACCACCCCGATGAGGATCAGCACCCCGATGGGCACGATGGCGGAAACCGGCCAGCCGAGCTCCTGCGTGCCCTTGAGCACGGGCTCGATCTGGAACAACTTGCCCGCTGCATCCATCGCGAAGAAGAGGATGGCCAGCACGGACAGGGCGATGCCGATGCGGTTGGCGGTCATGCGCGGCTCCTCGTCGCCGTGCGTGGCGCCTTTGCTTTCACGGCCGCCATAGGGATCCAGCCCTGGCGCTTGAAGGCTTCCCACACCGCCATCGAGTGGCCGTGGCCCAAGCCCGAGCTGGACTTCAGCCAGGCGACGAACTCCATCGGCTTGGTCGCCGGCGTGAGGGTGCCGCAGCGCACGGCCTCCTCGTAGAACTCCGCCGGCCCCTTGCCGGTCTTGGCGCGGATGTTGTTGATGTAGGCTTCGAAGGTCATCGGCTCTCCTTTGTGGAATGACTATAGTTAACTATATCCAATATGGCAAACCCTAGCAAACGCCCGTACCGCTCGGCCGCCCGGGCGGAGTCGGCCGAGCGCACACGCGGCCGCGTGCTGCAGGCCGGCCGGCAGCTGTTCTCGCGCAAGGGCATCGACGCGACGACGATCTGCGACATCGCCGAGAAGGCCGGCGTGTCGGAGGCGACGGTGTATGCGCTGGTCAAGTCCAAGGCGGGACTGCTCGAGGCGCTGATGCGCGATGCCATGTTCGGGCCACGCTTCCAGGAGGCGCAGCAGCAGCTGGCCGGCGTGACGGACCCCGTCGAGCGCATCGCCTTCACTTCGCGCGTGGCGCGGGCGATCTACGAAGGCGAGAGCGGCGAGCTCAGCCTGCTGATGAAGGCCTCCGCCTTTTCACCCGCCCTGCGCAAGTCGCAGCAGGGCTTCGAGACGCTGCGGCGCCAGATGCAGCAGGAGCGGATCGACGGGCTGTTCGCCGCAGGCCGTGCACGCAAGGGGCTCACCCGCGAATCGGCGGCCACCCTGTTGTGGCTGTACACGGCCCGCGAGGTCTACCACAAGCTCGTGCACGAAGCGGGCTGGTCGCCCGACGATTACCAGGGCTGGCTGGAACAGGTTCTGGAGGAGTCCCTGACGCAGGGACGCAAGCGCAAGTGACCTAGCGCGGGGAAGGCGCGAAGGTCACGGGCTGCTCGATCGACCGGGCGCGCAACTGCCCGCAGCCGCCGTCCACGTCCTGCCCCGCCGAATGGCGCAGCTTGGTGAGGATGCCGCGCCGGTGCAAGGTGCGCGCCATGTCGGCGGCACGCTCCCACGAGGGACGGCGGAAGTCGAGTCCGTCGACCCGGTTGTAGGGGATCAGGTTCAGCACGCCGTACTTGCCCTTGAGCAGCTGCACCACGCCTTCGACTTCGTCCTCGCCGTCGTTGACGCCTTCGAGCAGCGTCCACTGGTACTGGATCGGGTAGCCGCTGGCGCGTGCATAGGCTTCACCGCGTTCGACTAAGTCGGCAGCGGTCATGCGCGGCGCGCGCGGCAAGAGGCGCTCGCGCAATTCTGGTCGCGTGGTATGCAGCGACAAGGCCAGCGCGGGTTTCACGCGCTGCTGCGGCAGGCGCTCGAACACGCGCGGGTCGCCGACGGTGGACAGCACCAGGTTCTTGTGGCCGATCTTGCCCGCGGTGCCGAGCAGGTCGATCGCCTCGAGCACCTCGTCCAGGTTGTGCGCGGGCTCGCCCATGCCCATGAAGACCACCTTGCGCACGTCGCGGCGGCGGCGCGCCAGCACGACCTGCGCCACCATCTCGGCGCTCCCGAGCTGGCGCAGCAGCCCGTCGCGCCCCGTCATGCAGAACCCGCAGCCCACGGCGCATCCGACCTGCGACGAGATGCACAGTCCCCCGCGCGGCAGCAGCACGCTCTCCACCGTCTGGCCATCGGCGAGCGCGACGAGCAGGCGCTCGGAACCATCCTCGCCGGGGTGCGCGGACGCCACGCGTGCGAGGCCGTCGAGCTCCGCCTCGATGGCCGGCAAGGCGTCGCGCAGCGTGCGCGGCAGGAAGTCCTCGACGCGCCGGCGGCCGCTGTCCTGCGGCAGCGCCTGCGACCACAGGCGCAGCACCCGAAACTCGTGCGAAGGCCCCGCGCCCGCCGCGCGCAGCCGTTGCCGCAGCTCCGAGATGCGCATCACAGGCTCCGCGCGACGGCGAGCTTGCGCCGCAGCTTGAGCACCTGCGCGTCCTTGGACAGCAGGAGCGCGTCGTGCGCGACGGCGAGGTCGATGAACTTCTGGTCGTCGGGGTCGCGGCACTTCACCGTCGCCGCCGGCGGGCAATCGACCAGCATCGCGTGTTCGTCGAACGCGGCGAGGACCTCGTCGGTCGAGACATTCACCGCGGTCATGCGCGCGCCGATCTGCTCATAGGACAGGACACTGGCCAGTTCGTCGCGCATCGCCGCGGTGCCGAGCCACGTCACCTTCCGGGCGGCCAGCGACTCGCGCAGCGCGTCGACGCCCGGGTCGCGGAACACCCACAGGTCCAGCACGATGTTGGTATCGAGCACCAGCTTCACGCCTGCTTCCTCGCCGAGCCCTTGACCATGTCGAAGCGGAACAGCCGGCATTCGATCGGCCCGTTCCACATCGGCACGCGGCGCGATTCCTTCAGGCGCATGCGCGAAGGCAGCTTCAAATCGGGCGTCAGCACCCACGCCGTCCAGCCCGCGTAGTGCGCCTTCCAGTGCGCGGCCAGCTGCACGAAGAAATCGCCGTCGCCTTCGGTCTGCGCGCGTTCGCGCCCGGCGACGCCCGCTGCCTCGATACGCTCGCCGTACGGCGGGTTGACCAGCATCACGCCGGGCGTGTCCGAGGGCGGCATGCGCTGCAGCGCATCGCCGCCGCGCAGGTTCACCACTGCGTCGACGCCGGCGCGTTCGGCGTTGCGCCGCGCGAAGTCGACCATGCGGAACGCGACGTCGCTGCCGAAGATGGGCACGGGCGACGCGCGGTGCTGCGACTTCGCCTCCTCGCGCAGCCGCTCCCAGGCTGCTTCCTCGAAAGGCAGCAGGTTCTCGAAGCCGAAGTACCGCTCCAGGCCCGGCGCGTAGCGGCAGGCGATCTGCGCGGCCTCGATCACGATGGTGCCGCTGCCGCAGCACGGGTCGTACAGCGGCACGCTCGCATCCCAGCCGCTGGCAGCGATCATCGCGGCGGCCAGTGTTTCCTTCAGCGGGGCGTCGCCCTTGTCCTCGCGCCAGCCGCGCTTGAAGAGCGGCTCACCCGAGGTGTCGATGTACAGCGTGGCGTGGTCGGCGGTGAGGTGCGCGTAGACGCGCACGCGCGGCCACTGGGTGTCGACGTCCGGCCGCGCGCCCTTCCTCTCGCGGAAGCGGTCGGCGATCGCGTCCTTCACCTTCAGCGCGGCGAAGTTCAGGCTCTTCAGCGGGCTGTGCTGCGCGGTGATCTCGACCTTGAAGCTGTCGCGCGTCGTGAACCAGGCCTCCCACGCGACGCCGCCCGCGATCGCATAGATGTCGCCTTCGTCGCGGTAGGGCGCATGCGCCAGTTGCACCAGCACGCGCTGCGCGAGACGGCTGTGCAGGTTCAGCGCCAGGGCGTCACGCCAGGACGCGCGCAGGGTCACGCCCGCCCTCTGCGACTGGACGGGGCCGGACACGATGCGCGCGACCTCGGCGGCGAGGAATTCCTCGACGCCCGCCGGGCACGGCAGGAAGAGTTGCAGGTCGTTCAAAGGGCCTTGCGCAGGTTGGCCGGGGCGATGCGCAGCGCCTCCCGGTACTTCGCGACGGTGCGGCGGGCGCACTCGATGCCCTGCTCCTTGAGCATCTCGGAGATCTGGCTGTCCGACAGCGGCTTCTTCTCGCTTTCGCTGGCCACGAACTGCTTGATCAGCGCGCGCACGGCAGTGCTCGACGCGTTGCCGCCCGTCTCCGTGCCCAGCGCCGAGCCGAAGAAGTACTTCAGCTCGAAGGTGCCGTAGGGCGTGGACATGTACTTGGCCGTGGTCACGCGGCTGATGGTGGACTCGTGCAGCCCGAGCTCGTCGGCGATCTCGCGCAGCACCAGCGGGCGCATCGCGAGCTCGCCGTGGACGAAGAAGTTCTTCTGGCGCTCGACGATGGCATTGGACACGCGCAGGATGGTGTCGAAGCGCTGCTGGATGTTCTTGATGAACCAGCGCGCCTCCTGCAGGCGCTGCTGCAGCGCCTGGTGGCCTTCGCCCTTGTGCGCCTTGAGGGCGCCCGCATACACGTCGTGCACGCGCAGGCGCGGCATCACGTCCGGGTTCAGTTGCACGCGGAATTTCAGGCTGCCGCCGCGGCCGGCCTTGGTCACCAGCACGTCGGGGACGACGATGTTGCGTTCGGTGTCGACGAAGCGGCGGCCCGGCTTCGGTTCCAGCCGCGTGATCAGCGTGATGGCCGCGCGCACATTGGCGTCGCTTTCGCCCGTGACCTGCGCCAGCCGCTTGACGTCGCGCCGCGCCAGCAGGTCGATGGGCTGCGCGCAGATGCGGATCGCGGCGCCCGTGGCCGGCGTGTCGTCGCCCGCCGCCTCGATGGCCTTGAGCTGCAGCGTGAGGCATTCGCCCAGCGAGCGCGCGCCCACGCCGGTCGGGTCCAGGCTTTGCAGCAGGTGCAGCGCCACGGTGAAGCGGTGCACGAGCTCCTCGCGCTGCTCCTCGTCGACGGGCGACAGCGACGCCGCCAGCGCCTCCAGCGGCTCCTCGAGGTAGCCGTCGTCGTTGAGCGACTCGATGAGGAACTGCAGCGAGCAGCGGTCTTCCTCGCACAGGCGCAGCGACAGCGCCTGGCGGTGCAGGTGGGCTTGCAGCGACTCGTGGCCGTGCGCCAGTTCGGTCGCGTCGACGTCGTCGTCCGACGATCCGTTCTTGCGCGGCGTGGCGTCGCCGCCCCACTCGCCGTCGTCGGCCACCATCTCGGTGCTGCCGTCGCCGTCCCAGTCGGGCGCTTCCACCTCGGTCGCGGGCGCGTCGGTGTCGGGGCCGTCGTCGTGCAGGGACCCGTGGTTGCCGAACTCGTCGTCGCCCGCCGGCGGCGCGTCCACCACGCCGAGGCCCGGGTCCTCGCGCGATTCTTCGGTGTTGACCTCGAGGAAGGGGTTGTCGTCGAGCATCTGCTCGACTTCCTGCGCCAGTTCCATGGTGGACAGCTGCAGCAGGCGGATGGACTGCTGCAGCTGCGGCGTCAGCGCCAGGTGCTGGGAGACGCGAAGCGACAGGCCCTGTTTCATACTGCTGTGCCCGCTCTACATTCGGAAGTGCTCGCCGAGATACACGCGGCGCACGTCCGCGTTGTTCACGATCTCGGAAGGCGTGCCCTGCGCGAGCACGGCGCCGTCGCTGATGATGTAGGCGTGGTCGCAGATGCCCAGCGTCTCGCGCACGTTGTGGTCGGTGATCAGCACGCCGATGCCACGCGACTTCAGGAAGCCGATGATGCGCTGGATCTCGATCACGGCGATCGGGTCGATGCCCGCGAAGGGCTCGTCCAGCAGGATGAAGCGCGGCTGCGTCGCCAGCGCGCGCGCGATCTCGACGCGGCGCCTCTCGCCGCCGGACAGCGCCAGCGCGGGCGAATCGCGCAGGTGGTCCACGCGCAGGTCCTGCAGCAGCGCCGTCAGGCGCTTTTCGATCTCGGCCCGCGCCAGCGGCGCGCCCTGCTCGTCGCGCTGCAGCTCCAGCACGGCCCGCACGTTCTCCTCGACATTGAGCTTGCGGAAGATCGACGCTTCCTGCGGCAGGTACGACAGGCCCAGGCGCGAGCGGCGGTGGATCGGCATGTGCTCGACCGAGCGGTCGTCGATGGAGATCTCGCCCGCATCGGCGCGCACCAGGCCGACGATCATGTAGAACGACGTGGTCTTGCCCGCGCCGTTGGGCCCCAGCAGCCCGACCACCTCGCCCTTGTCGACGTCGAGCGAGACGTCCTTGACCACCTTGCGGCTGCCGTAGGTCTTCTGCAGGTGCCGCGCCGACAGGCGGCTGACGCCCGCTTCGGGCGCGGCGCGGCGCCCGACCGTGGCGGCCTCGATCACTTCCTGCCCCCGTCGAAGGTGGTGCTCGGGCGCAGGTTGGCCGCCGGGCTGTTGGTGGCGGCGGGCGCGGACGCGGTGGGCCTGGGCGTGAGCACGGCGCGCACGCGGCCGCCCATCGCGGGGCTGGCCGGGCCGCCGTCGACCGAGAACACGTCGGTGCTGTTGTCGTAGGTGATGAGGCTGCCCACCACCTCGTCGGCCAGCGTGCCGCCGCGGATGCGCCGCATCTCGGCGCGCTTGATGAACTTCACGCGGTCGGCCTTGCCGTCGTACTCGATGGTCTCGCCCTCGCCCTCGATGTACTCGTCGATGCCGTCGCGCTTCTGGCGGTAGAAGGCGAGCTTGCCCGGTTCGGCCGTGACCACGCCGTACTGGTAGCCCTCGCCGTCCTGGCGCACGTCGATGCGCGCGCCGCGAATGAGGATGGAGCCCTTGGTGACGACGACCTTGCCGGTGAAGACGCTGGTCTGCTTCAGGTCGTCGTACTTGAGCGCGTCCGCCTCCACGTTCATCGGCTTGGCGCGGTCGGCCTTTTCGGCGGCGGCGGGCACGCCGGCCAACGCCAGCGCCAGTGCAAACCCGAAGGGGGAAAGGAGTTGCTTCATAAAGGCACGAATCTTGCTGGGCATTCTAACCATGCGCAGGCCCGAAACCTGCATGCCCACGCGAAGAACGCGTGCCGGGGGCGGTTTTTCTACGCGCCGCTAGCGCGGCTTGCGCGCCTCGCCGATCAGGTAATCCACCACCTGCAGCATCCGGCCGTGGTTGCTGGCGAGCGTCGAATCCGTGTAGTAGCGGCCGACGACGCCCATGGACGGCACGCCTTCTACTTCGTACAGGTTCTGGATGTCGGTGGCCCGGCGCGCCTTGGCCGAGATGGCGAAGGAGTTGTACAACTCGGTGAACTTCGCGGCGTCCAGGCCCTGCTTGCCGACCCAGTCGGCCATGGTCGCCAGGCGCGTGAGGTCCACGTTCTCCTTGTGGATCGCATCGAAGATCTTCACGTGCAATTCGCCCGCCTTGCCCATCGCCTCCAGCGCGTAGAACAGGCGCTGCTGCGGGACCATGTTGTCGCGGAAGGCCGCCGGGATGCGGCGCAGGACGACGTCGTCGGGCAGCTTGCGGCTCCAGGCCTGCAGGGTCGGCTCGAACGCGTTGCAGTGCGGGCAGCTGTACCAGAAGAAGTCGATCACCTCGATCTTCGGCAGCGGAGTCTCGACCGGGACCGTGCGCGGCAGCGTGCGGTACTCGCGCCCGTCCTCGGGCACGCGCGCCTGCGCCAGGACGGCGGCCGGAGAAGCCAGCACCGCGGCGGCGCCCAGCGAAAACTCACGTCGTTTCATCGGCACGGATTCCTTATCTCTGCACGCGCACCAGCGCGCTTTCGATGCCGCCGGCTTCCAGCTTTTCCTTCTGGCGGTCGGCGTCTTCCTTCTTCTCGTACGGCCCAACGCGCACGCGGAACACCTGCCGGCCCGATTGCTCGCGCTCGGTGACCTTGGCGTCCAGGCCCATCAGCGAAAGCTTCGCGCGCTGGGCTTCGGCGTCTTCCGGCGTGCGGAACGCGCCGGCCTGCACGTAATAGATGAAGGGGTCGGTGTTGGCCGAGGCGCGCGCCGCGGCGAAGTCGCCCAGCGGGTCGTTCGACGGGCGGCCGGTCACCGCCGGCGGCGCCTTGTCGGGCGCGGCCGAAGGCGCGGGGATGGTGGCCACCGGCGGCGCGCCCGGCGTCTTGGCCGGGTCCGCGACCTGCGGCGTGGGCGCGGTGCCCTTCGCGGGGTTCTTGCCGTACAGCGGCGCGTTGGGGTCCCAGTCGCGGTTCTTGCGGATCTCGGCCGCGTCCTGTTCGGGCGTGCGGCTCTGGCCCTTGTTCAGGAAAGGCACCGGCACCTTGGTGACGTACACCGCCACGGCCAGCGCAGCGGCCAGGCCCAGCACGACCCCGATGATGATGCCGACGATGACGTTGCCGGTCTGCAGCTTTCTCATGTTCACATCTTCTGCGGGGCGCTGACGCCCAGCACAGCCAGGCCATTGTGCAACACCTGCGCGCACGCGGCGACGAGCGCCAGCCGGGCTCGCTTGAGCCGCTCGTCGTCGACGAGCACGCGCTCGACATCGTAGTAGCTGTGCAACGCTGCCGCCAATTCCCGCAAGTAGAAAGTGACGTCGTGCGGCGCGAAGTCCGTGGCGGCGGCGGCCAGCATGTCCGGATACTTCGCGAGCAGCAGCATGAGGTTTAGCGCCGCGGGATGCTGGAGCGCGGAAAGATCGGCGCCGTGCAGCGCCGCGACGTCGCCACCCCAGTCGCGCTGCATCTTGGCAATGCGCGCATGCGCGTACTGCACGTAGTACACCGGGTTGTCGTTGTTCTGCGCCACCGCGAGGTCGACGTCGAAGGTGTACTCGGTGTCGGGCTTGCGCGAGAGCAGGAAGAAACGCACCGCGTCCTTGCTGGTCCACTCGATCAGGTCGCGCAGCGTGACGTAGCTGCCGGCGCGCTTGGAGATCTTCACCTCCTCGCCGCCGCGCATCACGCGCACCATCGTGTGCAGCACGTAGTCGGGGTAGCCCTGCGGGATGCCCAGGCCCGCCGCCTGCAGGCCGCCGCGCACGCGCGCGATGGTGCCGTGGTGGTCGGTGCCCTGGATGTTCACCGCCTTGGTGAAGCCGCGCTCCCACTTGGTCACGTGGTACGCCACGTCGGGCACGAAGTAGGTGTACGTGCCGTCGGACTTGCGCATCACGCGGTCCTTGTCGTCGCCGTACTCGGTGGTTCGCAGCCACAGCGCGCCGCCTTCCTCGAAGGTGTGGCCCGAGGCGACGAGGCGCTTCACGGTCGCCTCCACCTTGCCTTCCGTGTACAGGCTCGACTCGAGGAAGTAGTGGTCGAACCTGACCTGGAAGGCCTGCAGGTCCAGGTCCTGCTCGTGGCGCAGGTAGGCCACGGCGAACATGCGGATGCCCTCGAGGTCGTCGACGTTGCCGCTGGCGGTGTATTCGCGGTCGTCGGCCTTCACGGTCTGCTTCGCGAGGAAGGCGTCGGCGATGTCCTGGATGTACTCGCCGTTGTAGGCGGCCTCGGGCCATTGCGCATCGCCCGGCTTGATGCCGCGCGCACGCAATTGCACCGAATTCGCGAGCGTCGCGATCTGCACGCCCGCGTCGTTGTAATAGAACTCGCGGTACACGTCCCAGCCCTGGGTGGCGTACAGGTTGCAAATGGCATCGCCCAGCGCCGCCTGCCGGCCGTGCCCCACGTGCAGGGGACCGGTGGGGTTGGCCGACACGAACTCGACCATGATGTGGCGGCCGTTGTCCGGCTGCGTGCCGAAGCCCGCTCCGGCCACCAGCACCTCGCGCACCACCTGCTGCTTGGCTTCGGGCTTGAGGCGGATGTTGAGGAAGCCCGGGCCGGCGATGTCGATGGCCTCGACCCAGCGCTGGAACGGCGCCGCCGCCAGCAGTTCGGACTTCAGTGCCTCCGCGACCTGGCGGGGGTTCTGCTTGAGCGGCTTGGCCAGCTGCATCGCCGCCGTCGACGCGAAATCGCCGTGCGCGGCGGCCTTGGGCGACTCGAACGCCGCCTTGGCGCCGGCGCCCGGCAAGAGCTTGTCCAGCCCGGCGGCCAGCGCGCCGAGCAGGTCCTGTTTCACCTGGAGCATCGGTCGATTCTAAGAGGCGGTCATCCCCCGGGCCGGCCGGGGCGTTAAGGATGGGCCGCCCTTTCGCGGCACCCACCTGAAGGAGACAGCCATGAAGCAATTGATGCCGATCCTCGTCCTCGGTGCCGCTCTCGCAGCAGGCAACGCCTTTGCCGCCAGCCACGCCGGCGCCGCCATGGGCACCGCCTCCGGCGCCAAGCCGGCTCCCGCCGCCAAGGCCGCGGCTTCCGCGCCGGCCGCGAAGGCAGCCGCCCCGATGGCCGCCGCATCGGCCGACAAGCCGATGACCAAGCAGCAGACCAAGATGGGCGACTGCAACGCCGACGCCAAGGAAAAGAACCTCAAGGGCGACGAGCGCAAGAAGTTCATGAGCACCTGCCTGAAGGGCAAGAGCGACGCGCAGAAGGCCCAGCAGGCCAAGATGAAGTCCTGCAACAAGGACGCCGGCGACAAGAAGCTCAAGGGCGACGAGCGCAAGAAGTTCATGAGCACCTGCCTGTCCGCCTGAGGCAGCGCGCTCCCGCAAGAGGCCCGCTTCGGCGGGCCTTTTTCATGTCAGCCGCCGCGCGCGAGGAACACGGCTGCCAGCGGGATCAGCGCCACGATGTGCGCCTGGACCATCACCCACTTGCGGGCCGTGCGCACCTCGTCCTCGGGCGGCAGCGCGCCGGTCGCGGCGAGCTGGCGGCGCCAGCGGATGAACAGGATCGTGGGCTTGATCGACATCAGGCCGACGGCGATGAAGAGCGCCAGCTTCAGGTGCAACAGCGGCTGGTGCCAGTACCAGCTCGTTCCCTTCACGCCCCACCACGTGCGCGCCACGCCGGTTGCCAGCACGGTGATCGCGGCGATGCCGTAGACGCGGTCGACCACGCCGAGGCGCTCGACCACCTTGGCGTTCATCCACTCCACGCGGCACAGCGCCGCCTCGCTGGAAATGAACACGACGAGCGTGAGGATGGCGAGCAAGTGGGCGTAGGCGAGCAGGGCTTCGAGGGTCATGGGGTGGTCTTCCAGAAGTCGGGCCGACTGTAGTGGTGCTTGAGGAAATCGATCCACAGGCGCACGCGCAGCGGCAGGTGCTTGCGCTGCGGGAACAGTGCGTAGATGCCGTTGGGCGGCGCGGCGAAGGCGGCGAGCACTTCGACGAGCCGGCCGGCGGTGATCTCGTTCTCCACTTCCCAGGTGCTGCGCCACGCGATGCCCATGCCGGCCAGGCACCAATCGTGCAGCACCTGGCCGTCGGAGCAGTCCAGGGGCCCGCCGGGCTTCAGGTGCACGACCTCGCTGTCGATGGTGAAAGCCCAGCCGCGCGTCTGCGAAGCATCGGAGGACAGCGTGAGGCAATCGAACTTGACGAGGTCGTTGGGATGCTTCGGCGTGCCGTGGCGCTTGAGGTATTCCGGCGTCGCGACGCACAGGCGCCGGTTGTCGGCCAGTCGCAGCGACACGAGGGATGAATCGGCGAGGTCGCCCACGCGCACGGCGCAGTCGTAGCCTTCGGCGGCGATGTCGATCACGCGGTCGCTGAGGTTGAGCGACACCGTCACGTCCGGGTGCGCGCCGCGAAAACGCGGCACCAGCGGCGCGACGTGGCGCCGCCCGAAACCGGCCGGCGCCGTGATCCGCAAATGCCCGCTGGCCTTGACGCCGCCGGCGCTGACGCTGGCTTCGGCATTGGCCATGTCGGTGAGCAAGCGCTGGCAGTCCTCCAGGAAGGCCGCGCCTTCGTGGGTCAGCGAGATGCGCCGCGTGGTTCGCACGAACAGCTTCACACCCAGCCGCTCTTCCAGCGCATCGATGCGCCTGCCCATGATGGCCGGCGCCACGCCCTCGGCCCGGGCGGCCGCGGTCAGGCTGCCGCGGGTGGCCACCGAGACGAAGGATTCCAGCTGCTTGAGCTTGTCCACGGAGGCGATTATGTATGCGCAGCGCACAAATCAATCGCCTTCGAGCGTATGAATAGGCGTCCAAGTATCAAATAGAGTCTCGTCCATGGACCAACCCCGGGCCGTGCTTTTCGATGCCTACGGCACGCTGTTCGACGTGTACAGCGTGGGCCTGCTCGCGGAACAACTCTTTCCGGGCCAAGGCACGGCGCTGTCGGTGCTGTGGCGCGACAAGCAGATCGAGTACACGCGCCTGGTCACGACCAGCAACGACGGCGCGCACTACCGGCCGTTCTGGGACCTGACGCGCGCCGGCCTGCGCTTCGCGTGCAAGCGCCTGGGCCTGGAACTCGCGCCCGCCGCCGAAGAACAGCTGATGAACCAGTACCGGCACCTGTCGGCGTTCCCCGAGAACCGCGAGGTGCTGGCGGCGCTGAAGAAGCGCGGCGTGGTGACGGGCATCCTGTCCAACGGCGACCCCGAGATGCTCGGAATCGCCGTGCGCAGCGCGGGCCTGGAGGAACTGCTCGACCACGTGATCAGCGTCGATGCGGTCCGGAAGTACAAGACGCACCCCGACGCCTACGCGCTCGGCCCCAAGGCCACCGGCATCCCGGTGCAGCACACCGCGTTCGTGAGCTGCAACGCGTGGGACGCGCTCGCCGCCACCTGGTACGGCTACCGCACGCTGTGGGTCAACCGTTACCGCGTGCCGTTCGAGGAGCTGGGCACGCAGCCCACGCGCACCGGCAGCACGCTGCGCGACGTGCTCGAATTTTTCTGAACCCCTGTTTCGTTTCCCAAGGAGAGACCGACATGACGACCGCCCGCACCCGCCTGCATGGCCTGGAAGTGGCGACGGAGCTGTTCCGCTTCATCGAGGACCGCGTGCTGCCCGGCACCGGCGTGGACAGCATGCGCTTCTGGAAGGGCTTCGACGCGATCGTCAAGGACCTGGCGCCGCGCAACATCGCGCTGCTGGCCGAGCGCGACCGCCTGCAGAAGGAGCTGGACGTGTGGCACAAGGCCAACCCCGGCCCGATCCGCGACATGGCGGCCTACCGCGGCTTCCTCGAGCAGATCGGCTACCTCGTCACGCCGCCGGCCGACGTGCAGGCCACGACCGCCAACGTCGACGCGGAACTCGCGCTGCAGGCCGGTCCGCAACTCGTCGTGCCGATCCTGAACGCACGCTACGCCCTCAACGCCGCCAACGCGCGCTGGGGTTCGCTGTACGACGCGCTGTACGGCACCGACGTGATCGACGAGCGCGGCGGCGCCGAGAAGTCGGGCGGCTACAACCCGGCGCGCGGCGCCAAGGTGATCGCCTTCGCCCGCAAGTTCCTCGACGAGGTCGCGCCGCTCGCGCACGGCTCGCACGCGCAGGCCACCGGCTACCGCGCCGAGGGCGGCAACCTGTCGGTGACGCTGGACAACGGCGCGACCACGGGCCTGAAGGCGCCCTTCCAGTTCGTCGGCTACCAGGGCGACGCCGGCAACCCGTCCTCGATCCTGCTGCAGCACAACGGCCTGCACGTGGACATCCGCATCGACCGCTCGACGGCCATCGGCAAGACCGACGCTGCGGGCGTGCACGACGTCGTGGTCGAAGCGGCGCTCTCGACGATCCTCGACCTCGAGGACTCGGTCGCCGTCGTCGATGCCAGCGACAAGGTGCTGGCCTATGACAACTGGCTGGGCATCCTCAAGGGCAACCTGACGGAGGAAGTGAGCAAGGGCGGCAAGACCTTCACGCGCGGCCTCAACGCCGACCGGCGCTACAAGGGCCCGATGGGCGGCGAAGTCGTGCTGCACGGGCGCTCGCTGCTGTTCGTGCGCAACGTCGGCCACCTCATGACCAACCCGGCGATCCTGTGGAACAACGGCAAGGAAATCCCGGAAGGGATCCTGGACGCGGTGATCACGACGACCATCGCGCTGCACGACCTGCAGGGCCGCAACCCCAATGGCATTCGCAACACGCGCACCGGCTCCGTGTACATCGTCAAGCCCAAGATGCACGGCCCGGCCGAAGTGGCGTTCGCGAGCGAGCTGTTCCTGCGCGTCGAGCAGCTGCTCGGCCTGCCCGCCAACACGGTGAAGCTCGGGATCATGGACGAGGAGCGCCGCACCAGCGTGAACCTCAAGGCCTGCATCGCCGAGGCCGGCGCGCGCGTCGCGTTCATCAACACCGGTTTCCTCGACCGCACCGGCGACGAGATGCACACCGCGATGTACGCGGGCCCCATGTACCGCAAGGGCGACATGAAGACCAGCGCCTGGATCCAGGCCTACGAGAAGAGCAACGTGCTGGTGGGCCTGCAGTGCGGCCTGCGTGGCCGCGCCCAGATCGGCAAGGGCATGTGGGCCATGCCCGACCTGATGAAGGCCATGCTGGAGCAGAAGGTGGCGCACCCGAAGGCCGGCGCCAACACGGCGTGGGTGCCGTCGCCGACGGCCGCGACGCTGCACGCCCTGCACTACCACCAGGTCAACGTCGCGAACGTGCAGAAGGAGCTGGAGGCGATCGACGCCGAGGCCGAGCGCGAGAACATCCTGAACGGCCTGCTCACGGTGCCCGTGGTGGCCGAGGCGAAGTGGTCGCCCGAGGAGCGCCAGCAGGAGCTGGACAACAACGTGCAGGGCATCCTGGGCTACGTGGTGCGCTGGATCGACCAGGGCATCGGCTGCTCCAAGGTGCCGGACATCCACAACGTCGGCCTGATGGAAGACCGCGCGACGCTGCGCATCTCCTCGCAGCACGTCGCCAACTGGCTGCAGCACGGCGTGGTGACGCGCGAGCAGGTGCAGAAGACCTTCGAGCGCATGGCGGCCGTGGTGGACAAGCAGAACGCCGGGGACAAGCTGTACCAGCCGATGGCGGGCCACTTCGAGACGTCGGCTGCCTACAAGGCCGCGTGCGACCTGGTGTTCAAGGGCCGCGAGCAGCCTTCGGGCTACACCGAGCCGCTGCTGCACGCCTGGCGCCTGAAGGTGAAGGCCGGCACCGCCTGACGGCTGGAGCGTTTGCGCTACATTGGTCGCGCGCCGCGCCCGCCGCGGCCGCGTGACCCATGACCGCGTACCGTTCCCTCTTCGTCGACAGCCCGCTGGCGATGGCGGTCTACGACCCCCAGTCGCTGCGGATCGTGGCCGTCAACGCCGCGGCGCTGGCGATGTACGGCTTCTCCGAGGAGGAGTTCCTCGCCAAGAAGATCGACGAGCTCAGGCCCGAGGAAGACCGCGAGTCCTGGCACCGCGAGGTCTACTCGGCGCCCGTGAAGGGCTTGCGCCGCTACAGCGCGCGCCACCGGCGCAAGGACGGCTCGATGATCTGGATCGACGCCGCCGCCAACGACATCCAATACCAGGGCAGTCCCGCGCGTGTGGTCGCTTACACCGACGTGACGGCCGTGCGCGAGAGCCAGCGCATGCTGGCGGCGCTGATGGGCAACCTGCCGGGCATGGCCTACCGCTGCCGCAACGATCCGCAATGGACGATGGAGTTCGCCAGCGAAGGCGCCTTCGCGCTCACGGGCCACCGCCCCGACATGCTGCAGTCCGGCGCGATCCAGTACGGCGACCTGATCCACCCGGACGACCGGCAGCGCGTGTGGGACGAGGTGCAGCGCGCCGTAGCCGCCGACGCGGCGTTCGAGCTCACCTACCGCATCACCGCCGCGAACGGCCAGGTGAAATGGGTGTGGGAACGCGGCTGCGCCGTGTCCGGCCCCGCCGGCCAGGTGGCCGCGCTGGAAGGCTTCATCTCTGACGTGACGGAGACGCGGCTCGCGCAGGACGAGGTCGCGCGGCTCAACGCCGAGCTGGAGCAGCGCGTGCAGCAGCGCACCGCGCAGCTCGAAGCCGCCAACGGCGAGCTCGAAGCGTTCGCGTATTCCATCGCGCACGACCTGCGCTCGCCGCTGACTTCCATCGACGGCTTCAGCCAGACGCTCGAATCGCTGTGCGACGGCCAGCTGCCCGAGCCCGGACCGCATTACCTGAGCCGCATCCGCGCCGGCGTGCGTCAGATGAGCGACCTCACCGACGCGATGCTGTCGCTGGCGCGCCTGTCGCGCGTGCAGCTGCGCTGGGAGCCGGTGGACCTGGCGCCGGCCGTGCGCGACGCCATCGACCTGCTGCGCGAGCAGGAACCGGGGCGCCAGCTGGCCCTGGAAGTCCCGCACCGCCTGCCCGCGCACGGCGACCCGCGCCTGCTGGCGCAGGTGATGACCAACCTCGTCGCCAACGCGTGGAAGTTCTCCGGCGGCAAGCCTCAGACGGAGATCCGCGTCGGCACCACGCTGGGCGAGCGCGGCGAGACGGTGTACTTCGTCGCCGACCGCGGCGCGGGCTTCGACATGGCGCATGCCTCACGCCTGTTCGGCGCCTTCCAGCGCCTGCACGCGCCTTCGGAGTTCGAGGGCACGGGCATCGGCCTGGCGCTGGTGCAGAAGATCGTGATGCGCCACGGTGGCCGCATCTGGGCGCAGGCGCGGCCCGGCGAGGGTGCGACCTTCTACTTCACGCTGGCGAGCGAGCCGCTGCGCTGAGCGCCGGCGCGATGCGGCGCGAGACCTCGCTGCCGCGCCCGATCAGGAACTGCGTGAGCAGCTGCGCGTAGTCGTCACTCGCGGCGAGCTGCACCGACTCGCGCTGCGCCAGCGCATCGCGCCAGGCGCGCACCTTCGGCAAGCCGTCGAAGAAGCCGTCCACGCCGAGCGCACCGAAGACCTCGAAGTAGCGGAACACGGGCGCGAACACGGCATCGACCATCGAGAAAGCCGCGCCGGCGAAGTACGGGCCCCGCGCGTCGAGCACCGCCTCGAGCTGCGCGAAGCGGGCGCGCAGCTCCTCGCGCTTCGCGTCGAGCACACGCGCGTCGACGGCGCCGTAGAACGCCGCGATGGTGTTGAGCACGGCCGAGCCGAACTCCATCCACGCGCGATGGCGTGCGCGCTGCAGCGGGTCGGCCGGGTGCAGGCGCGGCGCATGCACCTCGTCGAGGTACTCGCAGATCACCGCCGACTCGAAGACGGGTTCGCCATCGACGAGCAGCACCGGCGTCTTGCCCAGGGGCGACACCGCGCGGAACCAGTCCGGCTTGTCGGCCAGGTCGACCCAGCGCCGCTCGAACGGCACGCCCTTTTCGTGCAGCACGATGGCGGCGCGCTGCACGTAGGGGCACAGCTTGTGGCTGACGAGGACCAGCCGGCTCACTTCAGGCCCTCGGCGTCGAGCGCGGCGCGCACGAAGGGGCGCGCACGCACGCGGTCGATGTAGGCCGCGAGGCTCGGGTATTTCGCCGTGCTCAGGCCCACCCACGGGATCCAGTTGAGGATGGCGAACGCGTACGCGTCGGCGACGGTGAAGCGGTTCGTCGCGAGCCACTCGTGCTTGGCGAAGTGCGCATCGAGCTCGGCAAAGCGCGCCTGCAGCTTCTCGCGCACGGCCTTGGCGGTGGAGTCGGCGGTCTCCTTGTGGAACAGCCAGGGGCTGAACACCTTGTGCAGTTCGCTGGAGACGAAGGTGAGCGACTGGTTGACCAGGAAACGCTCGCGCGTTCCCGCAGGCGGGATCAACGCGCCGGCCGGCGCCAGGTCGCCGACGTGCTGCAGCAGCGCGGCGGCTTCCGTGTGCCGGCTGCCGTCGTCGAGTTCCAGCACCGGCACGTAGCCGCGCGGGTTGACGTCGCGGAACGAGGCCGCCGTGGGGTCGACCTTGACCAGCTCGAAGCGGGCGCCGGCCTCGCGCAGCGCGATGTGCACGGCCAGCGAGCAGTAGCCGGGGGTGAAATAAAGCTTCATGGCTTTTCCTTTCGGGGATGGTGGTTGGGGTGGAGGAACTGTAGGATTGCGCGGTCGCAATGAAAATACGCCGCCATGAAATCAGCCATTGCACGAACGCAATACCAACTCAGCGCCGCCGACCTCGAGGTGCTGCTCGCGCTCGCACGTGGCGGCACGCTGGCCGAAGCCGCGGCGCGCCTGCACGCCGACGCGTCCACGGTGTTCCGCTCCGTGCAGCGCGTGGAGAAGTCCCTGGGGCAGCGCCTCTTCGAGCGTTCGCGCAGCGGCTACCTGCCCACCGACACGACGCTGGAGATCGCGCGGCACGCGGAACGCATCGAAAGCGAGCTCGAAGCCGCGCGTGCCGCTGCCGTGGGCTCGCAGCGCGAGTTGTCGGGCCGCGTGCGCCTGACGACCACCGACTCGGTGCTGCGCGGGCTGGTGCTGCCGGCGCTGGCGCCGCTCGCGCGCGAGCACCCGCGCCTGCAGCTGGAAGTCACGTCGACCAACGAGCTCATGAGCCTCACGCGCCGCGACGCCGACATCGCGCTGCGCGCCACGCCCAAGCCGCCCGAACACCTGGTGGGGCGCCACGTCGGCACCATCCGCTTCGTCATCTGCGCCGGGCGCACGCTGCCGGCCGCCGCACGCAAGAAGGAATTCGAGGACCTGCCGTGGATCGCGCCCGATGACGCCATGCCCGAACACCCGTCCGTGCGCTGGCGCCGCCGCAGCTGGCCGAAGCTCGCGCCCGCGGTGCTGGTCGACGGCATCGTGGGCGTGGTCGACGCGCTCAAGGCCGGGCTGGGCATCGGCGTGGTGCCGCTTTTCATGCTCGACCATGAGCGCGAACTCGTCGCGCTGTCGACGCCGCTGGAGGGCTGCGAGTCGCAGCTGTGGCTGTTGGCGCACCCGGAGTCGCGCCACCTGCGCCGCATCTCGGCCGTGTACCAGCACCTCGGCGAGCACCTGCGCTTGCCGGATAAACTGAAGGCGTGAGTGCGCAGCCGCAAGTGACCCCCGGGCGCTGCCCCTTGTGCGGGCAGCCCAACCAGTGCGCGATGGAAACCGAGCGCATCACGGGCCAGAAGCAGCCGCCCTGCTGGTGCACGCAGGTCGACTTCGGCGCCGAACTGCTCGCGCGCGTGCCGCAGGACCAGAAGCAGCTGGCCTGCATCTGCCCCGCCTGCGCGAGGCCGCGTTGACGTCGGCCAACGCCGCCGACCTGGCGGCGCGCTGGGGCCCGCGCTACCGCTGGCTGCTCCTGCTCTCGGTGATGGTCGGCACGATGGCGTCGATCATGTCGTCGACCATCGTCAACGTCGCGATCCCCGAGATGAGCCACGCGTTCGCGCTCGGGCAGGAACGCGCGCAGTGGGTCAGCTCCGGTTTCATGGTGGCGATGACGGTGGCCATGCTCACCACGCCGTGGCTGCTCGGCCGCTTCGGCTACCGGCGCCTCTATGTGGCAACCATGCTGCTGCTGATGGCCGGCGGCATCGCGGGCGGCTTCGCGGCGAACTTCCCCGTGGTGCTCGCGGCGCGCGTCGCCGAGGGACTCGCCGCCGGCGCGGTGCAACCCATCCCCGCCATCATCATCCTGCGCGCCTTCGAGCCGCACGAGCAAGGCAAGGCCAGCGGCATCTTCGGCATGGGCGTGGTGCTGGCGCCGGCGATCGGGCCGTCCATCGGCGGCGTGCTGGTCGACCTGTTCGGCTGGCGCTCGATCTTCTTCATGGTCGTGCCGTTCTGCCTCGCCTCGCTGTGGCTCGCGTTCCAGTTCGTGCCGGACACGGCGCCCGGCGGCGCGGCGGCGGCTCGCGGCAAGCGCCTCGACTGGCTCGGCCTTGCGCTCGGCGCGGCGGGCACGCTGTGCCTGCTCAACGGCCTGGTCGAGCTGCACGGCGGCGGCGTGGCCGCCTGGCCGCTGCTCGCGGCCGCGGCGGGCGCGGTCGTGGGCTTCCTCGCCTGGCAGCGCCGCCAGATCGCGAGCGACGGCAACCCCCTGATGGACCTGCGGCTCTTCGGCGACCGGCGCTTCGCGATGGGCAGCATCGTCGCGTTCATCTACGGCACCGCGCTGTTCGGCTCGACCTACCTCCTGCCCGTCTACATGCAGCTGGGCCTGCAGCTCGCGCCCTCGCACGTCGGCACCATCCTCTTGCCCGCCGGCCTGATCCTCGCGGTCACGATGGCGCTGGTGGGGCGGCTGTCAGACCGCCTGCCGACGCACGTGCTGGTCTCCACCGGGCTCGTGATCCTCACGGCGTCGTTCGCGCTGATGGCGACCGTGCCCATGGCGCACCCGATCGTGCCGCTGGTGGCGTGGGCGATCCTCGGGCGCATCGGGCTGGGATTCATCCTGCCGTCGCTGAACATCGGCTCGATGCGCACGCTCGACAAGGCGCTGATCCCGCAGGGCTCCAGCGCCATCAATTTCCTGCGCATGCTGGGCGGCGCCACCGGTGTCAGCCTGTGCGGCATCTTCCTGGAGTGGCGAATCGCCGCGCACGGCGATTTGCTGACGAACCCCGTCACCACCGCGGCGCGGATCGCCGCCTTCGACGAGTCCTTCGGGCTGCTCGCGGCCCTGTGCGCCCTCGCGGTGGTCGCGGCCTGGCGGCTGCGGTCAGAATAGCGGCATGTGCCAGCTGCTCGGCATGAACTGCAACACGCCCACGGACGTGACGTTCAGCTTTTCCGGTTTCGCGCAACGTGGCGGCCGCACCGACCACCACGCCGACGGCTGGGGGATCGCCTTCTTCGAGGGCGTGGGGCTGCGCCACTTCGTGGACCACCAGCCCGCCTGCGACTCGCCGGTGGCCGAGCTCATCCGGCGCTACCCCATCAAGAGCCGCAACGTCATCGCGCACATCCGCAAGGCCACGCAGGGCGCCATCGCGCTGGAAAACTGCCACCCCTTCGTGCGCGAGCTGTGGGGCCGCTACTGGGTGTTCGCGCACAACGGCAACCTGGAGAACTTCCACCCGCGCCTGCATGCCGCCTTCCGCCCCGTCGGCGCCACCGACAGCGAGCGCGCCTTCTGCTGGCTGATGCAGGAGATGGCCAAGTCGCATGCCGGCGTGCCCGACATCGCGGAGCTCACGCTGACGTTGCGCGAGCTGGTGCCGGGCATCGCCAAGCACGGCACCTTCAACTTCATGCTGTCCAACGGGCAGGCGCTGTGGGCCCATTGCTCCACCAACCTGTTCTACATCGAGCGCAAGCACCCCTTCGCGCACGCGCAGCTGAAGGACGAGGACCTGAACGTGAACTTTGCCCGCAACACCACGCCCGACGACAAGGTGGCCGTGGTCGTCACCGCGCCCCTGACGGTGAACGAGGACTGGCAGCAGATGCGCCCGGGCGAGCTGCGCGTCTTCACCGACGGCCAAGCGGCTTAAGCCGCTTCAGCCATTTCCCTAAGGCCGCCGGGGCCCCGGCTGGTTTACTGCACCCAAGGAATGCCTTGGAGCCGTGAACATGTCGGATCGCGAAACTGAAATCGATTGGTCGGAAACGGCCACCTATGCTTTCGACGTCGTGTCCGCCGAGTTCGTGGTGGTGACCGCCGGCGGTGCGGACCTGAAGTGCTACGAGCCGCTGTCCGGCCTGCTCAGGCGCATGCACAAGGCCTTCGGCGTGGAGTTCGCCTTCATCGCCGAATGGGCCGGCGGCGACCCCGTGGTGCGGCGCACACCGCAAGGCAACGCGCCGGCATGCGACCCGCTGCAATGCGAGTACGGCCTGCGCCTGCTCGAAGGCGATGGCGCCCCCGAAGGCATGGCCTTCCACGCCGTGCCGGTGGCCACCGCCGACGGCGTGGTGCACGGTACGCTGTGCTGCTTCATGCCCGAGCGCAAGGGTGAAGGCGCGTCGCGGGCGCTGGGTTCGGTTGCGCAGCTGATCGCCGCGTGGTTCAACGAAGCCGACCTGTCGCTGTCGGGGCTGATGCCGCTGCGCGGCCACTCCATGATGGGTGGCCTGCCGATGACGATCTACTGAACCGCCCGTTCGAGCGCGTCGACGAACATCTTCGGCACGTCGAAGCCGGCCTGCTGCGTGATCTCCTGGAAGCAGGTGGGGCTGGTGACGTTGATCTCGGTCAGGTAGTCGCCGATCACGTCCAGGCCGACCAGCAGCAAGCCGCGCTGGTTCAGCACCGGCCCGAGCGCCTGCGCGATCTCGCGGTCGCGCGCCGAGACCGGCTGCGCCACGCCCTTGCCGCCCGCCGCCAGGTTGCCGCGGATCTCGCTGCCCTGCGGGATGCGCGCCAGGCAGAACGGCACCACCTCGCCGCCGATCACCAGCACCCGCTTGTCGCCCTGCGCGATCTCGGGCACGTAGCGCTGCACCATCAGCGTGGTCGTGCCCTGCCGGTTGAGCGTCTCGACGATGGAGCCCAGGTTCAGGCCGTCCTTGCCGACGCGGAAGATGCCCATGCCGCCCATGCCGTCCAGCGGCTTGAGGATGATGTCGCCATGGCGCTCGTGGAAGCGCTTCACCTCGGCCTCGTCGCGCGTCACTAGCGTGGGCGAGGTGTACTGCGCGAACTCCATGATCGCGAGCTTCTCGGGATGGTCGCGCAGCGCGGCCGGCTTGTTGAAGACGCGCGCGCCCTCGCGCTCGGCCTGCTCCAGCAGGTGCGTGGCGTAGAAGTACTCGGAGTCGAAGGGCGGGTCCTTGCGCATGAGCACGGCGCCGAACTGCTTGAGAGGGACGGCATGCGTGGCCGTGACCTCGAACCAGTCGTGCTCGCCGCCGGTCAGGCGGATCTCGCGCACGGTTGCGCTGACGGGCTTGCCGGACTCCCACACCAGGTGGCGCGGCTCGCAGGCGGCGATGCGGTGGCCGCGCCGCTGCGCCTCGCGCATCATCGAGAAGGTGGTGTCCTTGTAGGTCTTGAAGACCTCGAGCGGGTCGGCGACAAAGAGGATGTCCATGGCAGCGCATCAATGTCGCACAAATTTCCCTGCCTTGCGCGGGGCTTGCGCAATGCCCGGATACTTCGCCGCATGACCGACCTCAGCACCTTCCCCATCACGAAGAAGTGGCCCGCGCAGCACCCCGACCGCCTGCAGCTGTACTCGCTGCCCACGCCCAACGGCGTGAAGGTGTCGATCATGCTGGAGGAGACGGGCCTGCCCTACGAGCCGCACCTGGTGAACTTCGGCACCAACGACCAGATGACGCCCGAGTTCATCTCGCTGAACCCGAACAACAAGATCCCGGCCATCATCGACCCCAACGGGCCGGGCGGAAAGCCGCTGCCGCTCTTCGAATCCGGGGCGATCCTCGTGTACCTCGCCGACAAGATCGGCCAGCTGATGCCGAAGGACGCGGCGCGGCGCTACGAGACGCTGCAGTGGCTGATGTTCCAGATGGGCGGCATCGGCCCCTTCTTCGGGCAGGTCGGCTTCTTCGTGAAGTTCGCCGGCAAGGACTTCGAGGACAAGCGCCCGCGCGACCGCTACGTCAGCGAATCGAAGCGGCTGCTGGGTGTGCTGGACAAGCACCTGGAGGGCAAGCAATGGATCATGGGGGACGAGTACACGGTGGCCGACATCGCGAGCTTCCCGTGGATCCGCAACCTCGTGGGCTTCTACGGGGCGGGTGAGCTGGTGGGCTTCGACGAGTTCAGGAACGTGAAGCGCGTGCTCGATGCTTTCGTCGCACGGCCTGCCGTGCAGCGCGGGCTGAACATCCCCGCGCGCCCCGCCGCCTAAATCTCGATCTTGGAACCGAGCTCCACCACCGAGTTGTTCGGCAGGTGGAGGAAGTCGGCGGCGTTGCTGGCGTTGTGGTGCATCTGCGCGAAGAGCTTCTCGCGCCACGGCGCCATGCCGCTGCCGATGGTGGGGATCACCGTGTCGCGCGACAGGAAGTAGCTGGTCTTCATGCGGTCCAGGTCGCAGCCCTGGCCGCGGATCTGCTCCAGCGCGCGCGGCACGTCGGGATCGTTCTTGAAGCCGTAGTGCAGGATCACCTGCCAGCAGCTGTGGCCCAGCGGCTCCACCTCCACGCGCTTGTTGATGCCGATCCACGGCACCTCGTGGCTGCGCACGGTGACGAACAGGTTGTTCTCGTGCAGCACCTTGTTGTGCTTGAGGTTGTGCAGCATAGCGTTGGGCACGGTGCCCGGTTCCGCGGTGAGGAACACCGCCGTGCCTTCGACGCGCAGCGGCGGGCTGACGAACACGGCCTCGAGGAAGTCCTTGAGCGGGATCGCGTCGGACTTGAGCTTCTCGTTGAGGATGTTGCGGCCGCGCTTCCACGTCATCATCAGCATGAAGATGCAGCCGCCGATGGCCAGCGGGAACCAGCCGCCTTCGGCCAGCTTGAGCAGGTTGGAGGCGAAGAACGTGAAGTCGACGATGAAGAACCAGCCGGTGGCGGCGATGCACAGCGCCAGCGGGTACTTCCAGCCGTAGCGGATCACGAAGAACGTCAGCGTCGTCGTGATCAGCATGTCCATCGTCACTGCAATGCCGTAGGCCGCGCCCAGCGCCTCGGACGAGCGGAACAGCACCACGGCGAGCACGATCGCGACGAACAGGCCCCAGTTGACGAAGGCGATGTAGATCTGCCCCGTGTCGCGCACGCTGGTGTGCTGCACGTTCAGCCGCGGCAGGTAGCCCAGCTGGATCACCTGCTTGGTCACCGAGAACGCGCCCGTGATCAGCGCCTGCGACGCGACCACCGTCGCGGCGGTGGCCAGCACCACCAGCGGCAGCAGCGCCCACTCGGGCGCCATCAGGTAGAAGGGGTTCTTGGCCGCCTCGGCCCCGCGCTGCAGCAGCAGTGCGCCCTGGCCGAAGTAGTTGAGCGTGAGCGCCGGCATCACCACGCTGAACCAGGCGATGCGGATCGGCCGCTTGCCGAAGTGGCCCAGGTCGGCATACAGCGCCTCCGCGCCCGTCACGCACAGGATCACCGCGCCGAGGATCACGAACGTCGTGCCCGGGTTGTGGAACATGAACAGCAGCGCATGGTGCGGGCTGAGCGCCCCGAGGATCTGCGGGTGGTGAACGATGTGCGAGATGCCCAGCGCGGCGATCACGAAGAACCACACCAGCGTGACCGGCCCGAAGAAGCGCCCGATGCCCGCCGTGCCGTGCTTCTGGAAGGCGAACAGCAGGAACAGCACGCCTAGCGTGAGCGGGATCACCGCCTCCTTGAAGTGCGGCGAGATCACCTCCAGGCCTTCGACCGCTGACAGCACCGAGATCGCCGGCGTGATCACCCCGTCGCCATAGAACAGCGACGTGCCGAAGATGCCGATGCCCAACAGCCACTTGCGCAGCTCGGGCTTGTCCTTCACGGCCTGCGAGGCCAGGGCCAGCATCGCGATCAGCCCGCCTTCGCCGTTGTTGTCGGCACGCAGCACCAGCACGACGTACTTGATCGAGACGATGACCGTCAGCGTCCAGAAGAAGATGGACAGGACGCCGTAGACGTTGGGGATGGTGAAAGGCACGTGGCCCGTGCCGAACACGCTCTTGACGGCATACAGCACGCTGGTGCCGATGTCGCCGTAGACGACGCCGATGGCGCCGAGGGTCAGCGCCGCGAGCGAGGATTTCGAGTTCTGCACTGAACGACCCCGCTTCTTCGCGGCCTCCTCGGCCAGGGGCGGGGTTCCTATCCTTTGGGACCGCTATTGTGCGCCGCGGGAAGCCGGCCGGGCGGGCCGATTGTTGCGGCGCAGCAACGGCTCAGTCGTAGGTCTCCGCCTCGGGGTCGGTGGCCTCCAGCTCGTAGCTGGCGGCCAGCATGGCCAGGCGGCCGATCACCCCGTACATGTAGAAGCGGTTGGGCGCGCTGGCGCCCGGCCGTTCGCCCGGCTGGGGCAGGCGCGTGCTCTCGGCGAAGGCCAGGGGCACGAAGCGCGAGCCCGGCGCGTTGAGGTTCTCGTCGGTTCCGCGCTCGGCATGGATGCGGTAGAAGCCGCCCACGACGTAGCGGTCCATCATGTACACCACCGGCTCCGCGACGGCGTCGTTGATGCGCTCGGCGGTGAGCACGCCTTCCTGGATGATGACCTGGTGGACCTCCTGGCCGTCCTTGGTGACCGCCAACTTCTTGGTGCCCACCTGCTCGAGGTCCTTGACGTCGCGCACGGTCATGATGCCCATGCCCTGCGTGCCGTTGTCGGCCTTCACCACCACGAACGGCTTCTCGTTGATGCCGTACTCCTTGTACTTCTTGCGCACCTTGGTGAGCAGCGCATCGACGTTGGTCGTGAGGCAGTCCATGCCCGCGCCGTCGTTGAAATCGATCTCGCCGCAGATGTTGAACATCGGGTTGATCAGCCACGGGTCGATGCCGATCAGCTTGCCGAAGCGCTTGGAAACGTCCTCGTAGCTCTTGAAGTGGTTGCTCTTGCGGCGCACGGACCAGCCCGCATGCGGCGGCGGCAGCAGGTACTGCTCGTGGATGTCCTCGAGGATGCCCGGCGTGCCCGTGCTCAGGTCGTTGTTCAGCAGGATGGTGCAGGGGTCGAAATCCTTCAGGCCCATGCGGCGCCGGCTGCGCGCGACCGGCTCGATGGTGATCTTGTCGCCCATGGGCAGCGTGACCGTCCGCGGCTCCTTGAGCTCCGGGTCGATCGAGCCGATGCGCACGTTCAGCCCCGCCATGTGGAAGATGCGCTTGAGCTGCAGCAGGTTGGCCAGGTAGAACGTGCTGCGCGTGTCGTTCTCGGCGATGACCAGCAGGTTGCGGGCGTCGGGGCAGATCTTCTCGATCGCCGCCATCGCCGCCTGCACCGCCAGCGGCAGCATCTCGGGCGTCAGGTTGTTCCAGCCGCCCGGGAACAGGTTGGTGTCCACGGGCGCGAGCTTGAAGCCGGCATTGCGCAGGTCCACCGACGTGTAGAACGGCGGCGTGTGTTCCATCCATTCCAGGCGGAACCAGCGCTCGATGGCGGGCATGGACTCGAGCACGCGCTGTTCGAGCTCGTTGATGGGGCCGGTGAGGGCGGTGACGAGGTGGGGGACCATGGGGCGGCGGCCTTCTATCCAAAGATTCTATGGATATAAGGCCGACCCGGGCTGGCACAAGCCTTAGCTGGACCTTAGGCGCGCAACTCGCCGTTCCCCAGCACCACCCACTTCAGCGACGTCAGCCCCTCGATCCCCACCGGCCCGCGGGCGTGGAACTTGTCGGTGCTGATGCCGATCTCCGCGCCCAGGCCGAACTCGAAACCGTCGGCAAAGCGCGGGCTGGCGTTGACCATCACGCTGGCCGAATCCACCTCGCGCAGGAAGCGCTGCGCGTGGATATGGTCGGTGGTGACGATCGCGTCGGTGTGGTGGCTCGAGTAATGGTTGATGTGCGCGATGGCGGCATCCAGGTCGTCGACCACCTTCACGCTGATGATGGGCGCGAGGTACTCCTCGTACCAGTCCTGCTCGGTGGCGGCCTTCACGTTGGCGCCTTGCACCTTCGCCAGGATCGCGCGGCCTTCCTCGTCGCAGCGCATCTCGACCTTCTTCGCCGCAAAGATGGCGCCGATCTTCGGGAGGAACTCCGCCGCGACTTCGCGCGCCACGAGCAGCCCCTCGATCGCGTTGCAGGGGCTGTACTTCTGCGTCTTGGCGTTGTCGGCCACGCGCACGGCCATCTCGATGTCGCAGGGCGCGTCGACGTAGACGTGACAGTTGCCGTCCAGGTGCTTGATCACCGGCACCTTGGCGTCGCGGCTGATGCGCTCGATCAGGCCCTTGCCGCCGCGCGGGATGATGACGTCGACGAACTGCGGCATCGCGATCAGCTGGCCGACGGCCTCGCGGTCCGTCGTCTGCACCAGCTGCACCGCGTCCGCGGGCAGGCCGGCTTCCACCAGCGATTCCTGCACCAGCGCCGCGAGCACGCGGTTGGAATGGATGGCTTCGGAGCCGCCGCGCAGGATGCAGGCATTGCCGCTCTTGATCGACAGGCTCGCCGCCTCGATCGTCACGTTGGGCCGGCTCTCGTAAATCATGCCGAAGACACCCAGCGGCACGCGCATGCGGCCCACGCGGATGCCCGAGGGCTGCTGCTGCATGCCGATGATCTCGCCGATCACGTCCGGCATCGCCGCCAGTTGCTCGCAGCCTTGCGCCACGGTCTCGACGATCTTCGGCGTGAGCTTGAGGCGATCGACCATAGTCGCCGACAGGCCTTCGGCATACGCATGGTCGACGTCGCGGCCGTTCTCGTGCGCCAGCCGCTCCAGGCTCGATCGCAGTTTCGCGGCGAGGTTGCGCAGCGCCTGGTTCCGGGCGGCCGTGTCGGCGCGCGCCATCGCCGCGGACGCCTCGCGTGCGCGGGCTCCCATGGTCTGCATGTACTCGGCGATGTTCAGGGCGTTCACGCCGCAATTATCGCGCGGCGGCGGATTTCCCCTGCGGCACGGCACATTCCTGGCACAGGCTGAAGGCCAGGCGCTGCAACGCCTGCCAGCCGTCGGCCGGCCAGCCGGGCGCCTTCAGGCCCTTGACGATGCCGTCGACCAGGTGCGCGCCATACAGCAGGTTGTCGAGCGCGGTGGACGACAGCCGCGGCAGCACTCGCTCGAAGAGGCGCTCCTTCACGCCCCACACGCGCTGCTCGCGCAAGGCCATCGGCAGGGGGCGGCCGGCGTTCATCGCGTCCTTCACACGCTTCAAGGCCCGGATGTCCTCGGCCAGCGTGTAGTGCACCAGCACCTCGGCCTCGCCCTCGGCCTGCAGGCCTTCCAGCATGCGCTGCACGCGCGCGGCCTGGCCCGCCAGCACGGCTTCCGACAGCTTGAAGACGTCGTAGCGCGCCACGTTGAGCACGGCATTCTCGACCTGGTCGAAGCTTAACTCGCCTTGCGGGTACAGCAGCGCGAGCTTCTGGATTTCCTGGTGCGCCGCCAGCAGGTTGCCTTCCACACGGTCGGCGAAGAACTGCAGCGTGCGCTGGCCTTCGTCGCCGCTCTTCACGCGCAGGCCGACCGCGGCGAGGCGTTGGGCGATCCATTGAGGCAGCGCCGGGCGTTCGATGGGGTCGAACTGGATCGTGACGCCGTTGGCTTCGAGCGCGCCGAACCACGCGCCCTTCTTCGTCTGGAAGTCGAGCTTGGGCAACAGCACCAGGGTGAGCGTGCTGTCGCTGCCGGCGGCGTTCTCGGCCACCTGCTGCAGGGCGACGCTGCCTTCCTTGCCCGGCTTGCCGGAGGGGATGCGCACCTCGACGATCTGCTTGTCGGCAAAGAGGCTCAGCGAGCCGCCGGCGGCCAGCACCTCGCTCCAGTCGAAATGCTGGACGACGGTATGGACGGTGCGCTCCGTGTAGCCCTGCGCGCGCGCCGTCTCGCGGATCGCGTCGGCGGCTTCCTGCACCAGCAGCGGCTCGTCGCCGTGCAATGTGTAAAGGGGCCGAAGCCCCTTTGAAAGATGCGGTGCGAGTTGCGCGGCAGCCAGCTGCATGCCGCGAGTCTACCCGCGACTAGGCCGCCAGCTGCTCATCCCGCTTCGTGCGGCCCTTGTAGACGTTGTTCAGCGACAGCGTCAGGCAGTAGGCCGCCCCGCCGGAGCGGTTGAACGAGCCCAGCGGCACCACGTGCACGTGGTAGCCGCGCGCCCGCAGCTCGGCGCGCAGCGCGTCCGAGCAGTGGCAGGCCACCAGCACGCGGTCGATGCACACGCCGTTCACGCCCAGCGCGGCGGCGTCCTCCTCGGGCGCCTCGATCAGGTTGTCGCGGCCGACGATGGCGCGGATCTCGTCCCGGCCCTCCTCGGTGAAGGCGCCGGGGTAATACAGGACCTCGCCGCCGGACAGCAGGCAGAAGGCCGTGTCCAGGTGGTAGTAGCGCGGGTCGACCAGCTCCAGCGACACCGTCGGGATGCCGAAGACCTGCTCGATGGTGTGGTGCGCCGAGCGGCACGAACGCTGGCCGTATCCCATCCACATGATGCGGCGGTTGGCGTCGAAGACGGCGTCGCCGGCGCCCTCGAAGTACACGCCTTCGGGCGTGCGGTACACGGCGTCGACCAGGCCGCGCTGCTGCAGCTGCTCGAACATCTGGCGGCCGTGCGCCTCCTCGCCCGAGCGTTCGGCCTTCAGGTAGCGCGCCAGGATCGCCTTGCCATCCAGCACGACCGCGCAGTTGGCGGTGAAGACCAGGTCGGGGCAGCCGGCCACGGGCGGCTTCACCGTGACATCCACGCCGAGCTGCTCGTAGCTGGCCTTGAGCAGGTCCCAGCCTTGCGCGGCGTCACGCGCGAGGCGCTTGGCGTCCAGCTGCCACTCGCCCGGCTTCATCCACGGATTGATCGAGTAGGCCACCTCGAAGTGATCGGGTGGGCTCATGAGGAACTGGGGCGCATCGCCCCCGGTTGCACTGGCCTCGATCGAGCGCTCCACGCCCGCGCGACGGCCGGGCGCTACCGAAAATATAGCAAGCTCCTCGCATTTTTCAAGCACCACGTCGCGGAAGCGGTCCACGGCGTCGTCGATCAGGGCCTTGCTGATGGTCAGGGGCGGCGCAAAACGGATCACCGTCTCGTGCGTTTCCTTCGACAGCACGCCCCGGTCGGCCAGGCGCTGCACCAGTTCGCGCGCTTCCGCGCGTGCCGGGTCGATGTCCACGCCGACCCACAGGCCGCGGCCGCGCACCTCGCGGATCAGGCCGCCGGCCTCGCGCATGACGGAGTTCAGGCGCTCGTGCAGGTGCGCGCCCAGCGCAGCGCTTCGGCCCACCAGGTTCTCGTCCTCCATCACTTTCAGCGCCTCGAGCGCCACGGCCGAAGCCAGCGCGTTGCCGCCGAAGGTGGAGCCGTGGCTGCCCGGCTCGAACACCGCGTCCATCACCTTCGCATCGGCGAGGAAGGCACTCACCGGCAACACGCCGCCGCCCAGCGCCTTGCCCAGCACCAGCGCGTCGGGGCGGATGCCCTCGTGCTCGAAGGCGAACCAGCGGCCGGTACGGCCCAGGCCCGATTGCACCTCGTCGAGGATCAACAGGATGTTGTGGCGATCGCACCAGGCGCGCAGTTCGGCGAAGAAGCCTTCGGGCGGCACGATGACGCCGGCCTCGCCCTGGATCGGCTCGACCAGCACGGCGCAGGTGTTGGCCGTGGTGGCGGCGCGCACGCTGGCCATGTCGCCGAAATCGAAGTGCGCGAAGCCGCTCGCCAGCGGGCCGAAGCCTTCGCGGTAATCGGGCTCGCTCGAGAAGCTGACGATGGTGCTGGTGCGGCCGTGGAAGTTGCCGCGCGCCACCAGGATCTCCTGCTCACCGTCGACCAGGCCCTTGACGCGCTGGCCCCAACGGCGCGCGCACTTGATGGCGGTCTCCACCGCTTCGGCGCCGGTGTTCATCGGCAGCGCGCGCGAAAAGCCCGTCACCGCGCACAGCTTTTCGAGGAAGGGGCCGAGCGTGGTGCCGTGGTAGGCGCGGGAGGTGACAGCAACCTTCTTGACTTGCTCTTCGAGGGCCGCAACGACGCGCGGGTGCAGGTGGCCGTGCGACACGGCCGAATACGCACTCATCATGTCGATGTACTCGCGCCCTTCGACGTCCCAGACCAGGCAGTCCTTCGCGCGGTCGATCACGACCGGCACCGGCGCGTAGTTGCGGGCGCCGTAGCGGTTCTCTTTCCGAATGAAATCGGCGGTGGTGAGGCGGTTCTTCGCATCCATGGGGAAACTCCCTGTGATGCGGAAAGTGTAGGCGCGATGGCCCTGCCGAGGGGGTGAATCGGGTCGCACGGCGCTTCTGCCAATGGCAGTGCCGGGTATGGATCACTTCCGATTCGGAAGCGGGAAGCCCGCGAACTCCTTGATCGTCTGCATCTCGATGTTGGTGACGATCTTCTCCACCCCCAGCGCCGCCTCGTCCAGCCAGCCATTGATGAGCCGGTGGTAGTGCGCCAGGTGCGGGCAGGCGATGCGCACCAGGTAGTCGTAGCGGCCGCTCACCACCCAGCAGCCGACGACCTCGGGCGTTTGCGCCATGCGCTTCTCGAACCGCTGCAGCGAGGCCTGCCGCTGGTCCTTGAGCGCGATCTCGGCGAAGGCGCACACCTGCTCGCCCAGCGCCGAGCGGCTCACCATCGCGCGGTAGCCCTCGATCACGCCTTCGGATTCGAGCTTGCGCACGCGGTTGAGCGTGGCGCGTGCCGACAGGTGGATGGCTTCCGAGAGCGCCTGCACCGTCGTCCGGCCGTCCTGCTGCAGCAGCTCCAGCAGCTTCAGGTCGGCGCGGTCCAGTTCCATGCGCTCAGACGGCCTTCACCGAGGACAGCCGGCGCATCACCTGCCGCACGATGTCGGCCTGCAGGCTGCGGTAGACCAGCTGCTCCTCGTCTTCCTTGGCCAGCGCCACGGTTTCGCTGTAGCTGATGTCCTGCTGGCGCACGATCTCGGCGTCGGGGATCAGCTCGCGGCCGTCACGCGAGCGCAGGCGGAAGCGCAGGCGCATGCGCAGCTCGAACTCGCGCACCTGGCCGACGGCGCCCAGGCCCACCACGACCTTCTGGCGCTGCTCGTTCAGCACGTCCATCACCACTTCGGCCTCGGCGGGCGACTCGACGATGACGACCTTGCCGCCCGAGGCGATCGCGCGCTTGAGCTCGCGCCCGATCGGCGAGGTCGCGGCCACGCCGATGTAGATCGACCTGAAGGCGAAATCCGGCGCCTGCCGCAGCTGGAAGCCGCAGCCCGCGAGAAGCGCGGGCGCGGCGAAGGCGAGCAACGCGCGGCGGCGCATCACACCACCACGTTCACGAGGCGGCCCGGCACGATGACGACCTTCTTCACCGGGTGGCCGCCGCCGTACTGTGCGAAGGCCTCGGTCTTGAGCGCGATCGCCTCGATGTCCTCGCGCGGCGCGCCGGCCGGCACGCGGATGGAGCCGCGGTGCTTGCCGTTCACCTGCAGCACGAGCTCGACCTCGTCCTGCACCAGCGCTTCCTCGTCCACCGTGGGCCACGGCGCATCGAGCAGCTCGCCCATGCGCTCGGCGAAGCCCAGCTCCTTCCACAGCGCATGCGCGATGTGCGGCGTCACGGGGTACAGCACGCGCAGCAGGATGCCGAAGCACTCGCGCACCGCGGCGTCCGAATTGGCCTCGGCGGCGCCCTTGAAATCCTCCAGCGCGTTGAGCAGCTTCATCGCGCCGGAGACGACCGTGTTGTATTGCATGCGCTGGTAGTCGTAATCGACCTGGCGCAGCACGGTGTGGATCTCGCGGCGCAGCGCCTTGCTCTGCGCCCCCACCGCCTTGTCGGCCGGCGCCGCGCTGCCGGGGCCCAGCTTGTGCCCGAAGGCCCACACGCGGCGCAGGAAGCGGAAGGAGCCTTCGAGCGCGGCGTCGTTCCATTCCAGCGTCGCCTCCGGCGGCGCCGTGAACATGGTGTACAGCCGCGCCGTGTCGGCGCCGTACTTCTCGATCAGGTCCTGCGGGTCCACGCCGTTGTTCTTGGACTTGGACATGGTGGTCCAGCCTTCGTACGTCACCGGCTGCCCGTCGGCCTTCGCCTTCGCGGAGATCACCTTCGCGTGCTCGTCGCGCTCGATGTCGAGCTCGTGCGCCCAGTAGTAGTGCTTGCCCGTGTCGATGCGGTAGAACGCCTCGTTCAGCACCATGCCCTGCGTCAGCAGCTTGGTGAACGGCTCGTCGACCTTCACCAGGCCCATGTCGCGCATCACCTTGGTCCAGAAGCGCGCGTAGAGCAGGTGCAGGATGGCGTGTTCGATGCCGCCGATGTACTGGTCCATCGGCATCCAGTACTGCGCACCCTCGCCCACCATCGCGTCTTCCTTCGCGGGGTCGCAGTAGCGCATGTAGTACCACGAGCTGTCGACGAAGGTGTCCAGGGTGTCGGTCTCGCGCCGCGCGGGCTTGCCGCACACCGGGCACTTGCAGGCCAGGAAGTCCTCGCGCTTGTTCAGCGGGTTGCCGCTGCCGTCGGGCACGCAGTCCTGCGGCAGCACCACGGGCAGATCCTTCTCGGGCACCGGCACGGCGCCGTGCTGGTCGCAGTGAATGATCGGGATCGGCGTGCCCCAGTAGCGCTGGCGGCTCACGCCCCAGTCGCGCAGGCGCCAAGTGGTCTTCTTCTCGCCCAGGCCCTTCTGCTGCAGCGCGTGCGCCACCGCATCGACCGCCTCCTGGTAGCCGAAGCCGCTGAAGATGTCGGAGTTGACGGTGACGCCGCGCTCCTTGTCGGCGTACCACTCGTGCCACTGCTTGTAGTCGTAGGTCTCGCCGTCGACGTGCACGACCTCCATGATCGGCAGGCCGTACTTGAGCGCGAAGGCGAAGTCGCGTTCGTCGTGTCCCGGCACGCCCATGACGGCGCCGTCGCCGTAACCCATGAGCACGTAGTTGCCGACCCACACGTCGATCGGCTCGTTGGTGAGCGGGTGCATCACCTGCAGGCCCGTGGGCACGCCTTCCTTGTCGCGCAGCGCGAGCTCGGCCTCGGTGGTGCCGCCCTTCTTCGCATCCTCGATGAACCGCGCGACCTTGGGGTTCGACTTCGCCGCGTGCGTGGCCAGCGGATGCTCGGGCGCGACCGCGACGAAGGTCACGCCCATGATGGTGTCGGCGCGCGTCGTGAAGACGTACATGCGCCCGTCCTGGATCAACTGGCCGTCGTCGCCCTTGATGTCGTGCGGGAAGGCGAAGCGCACGCCCTCGCTCTTGCCGATCCAGTTTTCCTGCATCAGCTTCACGCGCTCGGGCCAGCCCGGCAGGCGGTTCTGCACGTGCTCGAGCAGTTCCTGCGCGTAGTCGGTGATCTTCAGGTAGTAGCCGGGGATCTCGCGCTTTTCCACGGGCGCGCCGGTGCGCCAGCCCTTGCCGTCGATCACCTGCTCGTTGGCCAGCACGGTCTGGTCGACCGGGTCCCAGTTCACCACCTGCGTCTTGCGGTACGCGATGCCCTTCTCGAGCATCTTCAGGAACAGCCACTGGTTCCACTTGTAGTAGCTGGGGTCGCAGGTGGCGACCTCGCGCGACCAGTCGATGGCCAGGCCCATGGCCTGCATCTGGCCCTTCATGTACGCGATGTTCTCGTACGTCCACTTCGCCGGCGGCACGTTGTTCTTCATCGCCGCGTTCTCGGCCGGCAGCCCGAACGCGTCCCAGCCCATGGGCATGAGGACGTTGTAGCCCTTCATGCGCAGGTAGCGCGTGAGCATGTCGTTGATGGTGTAGTTGCGCACGTGCCCCATGTGCAGCTTGCCCGAGGGGTAGGGCAGCATGGAGCAGGCATAGAACTTCTTCTTGCGCGCATCCTCCGTCACGCGGTAGGCATCGCGTGACGTCCAGTGCGACTGCGCGGCCTTCTCGACTTCGCCGGGGACGTATCTCTCTTGCATCCAGCGATTCTAGGGGCCGGGCCGCGCGGCCGCCCCCGGGCCGTCAGCGGCCGCCGGGCTCGGCCACGAAACCGATGCGGTGCAAGCCCGCCTTCTGCGCGGCGCCCATCACCTCCACCACGCGGCCGTAGGGCACGCCGGCATCGGCGCGCAGCTGGATCTCGGTGTCGGGCCGGGCCTTGGCCGCCTGCGCCAGGCGCTGCGCCAGCTGCTCCTGGGTCAGGGGCTTGTCGTCGACGAAGGCCTGGCCGGACTTGTCCAGCACCACCGCCACGAAGGCCGGCGCGTCGCTGGGGCGCGCGGCGCCGCTTCGGGGCAGGTCCAGCCGCACCGAGCTGGCCAGCAGCGGCGCGGTGATGATGAGGATGACCACCAGCACCAGCATCACGTCCACCAGCGGCGTCATGTTGATGTCGCTCATCGGCTGCGGGCCGGGCGTGCGCTCCAGGCGGCCGAAAGCACTCATCAGCCGCCGCCCGGCCGCCCGAAGGCGGCTGACGCCCCCTCGGGGGGCAGCGCACTACACGAAGTGAGAAGCGTGGGGGCCAACATTTCTAGGGCTCCACGGCCGGGTGCGTGAGCAGCTCGCGCAGGTCGCGTGCGAAACCTTCGAGGTCGGCCTCGATGCGTCCGATGAAGCGACCGAAGATGTTGTAGCCCAGCACCGCCGGGATCGCGACCGCGAGGCCCGCGGCCGTCATGATGAGCGACTCGCCCACGGGGCCCGCGACCTTGTCGATGGTGATCTGCCCCGCCGCGCCGATGGCGGTGAGCGCGTGGTAGATGCCCCAGACCGTGCCCAGCAGGCCGACGAAGGGCGCGGTGGAACCCACGGTGGCCAGCAGCACCTGGCCGAACTGCAACTTGTCGAGCACGCGGTGCAAGGCGTCGCGCAGCACGCGCGTGAGCTGCTGCGAGCGGTCGCCTGCGGCGGCGAGCGAGCCGGGCGCCGCCACCTGCGTCGCCTCGATCAGCGGCAGCACCAGCGACTCGCGGTCGAACGCCCCGACCCGCTGCCTGGCTTCGTTGATGGAGGGCGCCTGCCAGAAAGCCGCGGTGCTGCGGCCGACGTCGCCCGCCGCGCGCTTGAGCAGCCACGCCTTCCACAGGATCACCACCCAGCTGGCCACCGACATCGCCAGCAGCACGATGGCCACCAGCCGCGTGACCGCGTCGCCGCTGGCCAGCAGGTCGTACAGGCTCATCGCAGGGCCAGCACGTCGAACATGTCGAACAGGCCCTTTTTCTTGCCGGCCAGGAAGCGCACGGCGCGCAGGCTGCCGTCGGCGTACGTGGAGCGGCTCGCGGACCTGTGCGTGATCTCGATGCGCTCGCCCGTGCCGGCGAAGAGCACGGTGTGGTCGCCGACGATGTCGCCGCCGCGGATCGCGGAGAAGCCGATGGTGCCGGGCTTGCGCTCGCCGGTGACGCCTTCGCGGGCGAACACGCCGTCCTTCTTCAGGTCCTTGCCCAGCGCCTGCGCGATCACCTCGCCCATCTTCAGCGCCGTGCCCGAAGGCGCGTCGACCTTGTGGCGGTGGTGGGCTTCGATCACCTCGATGTCGAAGCCGGTGGCCAGCGACTTCGCCGCCATCTCCAGCAGCTTGAGCGTGACGTTCACGCCGACGCTCATGTTGGGCGACATCACGATGGCGATGTCGCGCGCCGCGTCGCGGATCTGTTCCTTCTGGCTCTCGTTGAAGCCCGTGGTGCCGATCACGAGGTTGACCTTGTGCTCGCGGCACGCGGCCAGGTGCTTGAGCGTGCCTTCGGGGCGCGTGAAGTCGATGAGCACGTCGGCATCGGCGAGCGCCGCCGCGATGTCGGCGGACACGGCGACGCCGCTCGCCACGCCCAGGAACGCGGCCGCATCGTTGCCGATCGCGGGGCTGGCGGGCACGTCGGCGGCGCCGGCCAATTGGCAGTCGCCCGAGGCTCGGATGGCCTCGATGAGCATGTGCCCCATGCGGCCGCTGGCACCGGCGACCGCCACCTTGTGGACCGTGGACGGCTGGGCCATGGGCTTGTCCTTCAGCGCGGCTCGAGCGGCGGGTAGGCGGTGGCCGCGGCCGGCGCCGGCGGCACGGCGGGCGCGGCCGGCTGCTTGTTCTCGGCGGCGAACTGGCGCAGCTTGTCCTCGCTCGCTTCCAGCGGCGGCACGGACGCGGACTTGCGCTTGCTGTCCAGCGTGGCGACGAACTCGGCCTCGGTCGGCATCTCGTCGCCGTCGAAGCGGTCCAGCGCATCGTCCTTGAAGAACAGCGCCAGGCGGCGCTGCTGCGGCTCCACGCCCTGGCGCTTGATGGTGAACACGTAGTCCCAGCGGTCCTTGTGGAACGCGTCGGCGAGGAGCGGCGTGCCGAGCAGGTCGCGCACCTGCGTGCGGCTCATGCCCGGGCGCAGCGCGGCCACCTGCTCCTTGGAGACGAAGTTGCCCTGCACGACCTCGATCTTGTAGGGCGTGATGGCCCCGGCGATGCGCTCGCTGGTGCGGTCGAACGTGCCGCAGCCGGCGAGGGCCGCGAGCACGCACGCGGCAAGCGCGCTACGCGCGGCGGGGAAAGCAGGATGGCGCATGGCGGGGGCGGGGCGATATGATCGAAACGATTGTAGCGACATGGCCAACATCGACGACCTCAAGAGCACGGGCCTGAAGGCCACGGTGCCGCGCCTGAAGATCCTGGACGTCTTCCACAAGGGCGACCAGCGCCACATGACGGCCGAGGACGTGTTCCGCGTGCTGCTGACCGAGCACTCCGACATCGGCCTGGCCACCGTGTACCGCGTGCTCACGCAGTTCGAGCAGGCCGGCATCCTGACGCGCAGCCACTTCGAAAGCGGCAAGGCCGTCTACGAGCTGAACGAGGGCACGCACCACGACCACCTGGTGTGCCTGGACTGCGGGCGGGTGGAGGAGTTCTACGACGCCGAGATCGAGAAGCGCCAGCACGCAGTGGCCAAGATCAAGGGCTTCGACATCGCGGACCACGCGCTGAGCCTGTACGCGCACTGCACGAAGGCCGACTGCCCGCACCGCCCCAAGGGCAGGGGCCAGGCCTAGCCGCTCAGGATCCGTTCTCCATCGCGCGGCGGTGCCGCTCGACGAACTCCTGGTAGGTGTCCACGCCGCGCAGCTGCAGGATGGTGTTGCGCACGGCCGCTTCCACCAGCACGGCGATGTTGCGGCCGGCCACCACCTGGATCACGGCCTTGCGCACCGGCACGCCCAGCACGTCCTGCGTGAGCGGCTCGTAGGGCAGGCGCTCGTACTCGCGCTCGAGCGTCTCGCGCCGCACCAGGTGCACGATCAGCTTCAGCCGCATCTTCCGGCGCACGGCCGTCTCGCCGAAGATCGCGCGGATGTCCAAGAGGCCGATGCCGCGCACCTCCAGCAGGTTCTGCAACAGCTCCGGGCAGCGCCCCTCGATGGTGGTCTGGTTGATGCGGTAGAAATCCACCGCGTCGTCGGCCACCAGGCCGTTGCCGCGCGAGATGAGTTCGAGGCCGAGCTCGCTCTTGCCCAGGCCCGACTCGCCGGTGATCAGCACGCCCAGCCCCAGGATGTCCATGAACACGCCGTGCATCGACGTGCGCTCGGCGAAATGCTTGGACAGGTACGCGCGCATGACGTCGATGACGAAGGCCGAGGGCTCCTTCGTCGCGAACATCGGGATCTGCGCGCGCTCGCACATCTGCAGCAGCGCCTCGGGTGCGACCTGGCCGTCGGTCAGCACCAGCACCGGCGGCTCGAGCGTGACGATGCGCGCGATGCGGCGGGCGCAGTCTTCCTGCGTGGCGTTCGTGAGGTACGCGACCTCGCGCTCGCCCAGGATCTGCACGCGGTAGGGGTGGATGTAATTGAGGTAGCCGACGAGGTCGGCGCCCGAGCGCGCTGCGCGCACCGCCACTTCGTCGAAGCGGCGCTCGGAGGCGCCGAGGCCGGCGACCCATTCCCATTTCAGCTTGCCGCGGTGGTCCTCGAAGAGAACGTCGGCGCTGACGACTGAGGGTTTCACTCTAGGCGGGCTGGGCCGACTGCCAGGTCGAGATCAGGCGGTGCAGTTCGGCCGCGTCGTTGCAGGACTTCATCTTCTCGCGCAGCGGCGCGTCGGACAGCAGTTCGGCGATCTCGGAGAGGATTTCCAGGTGCTTCTGCGTGGCCGCCTCGGGCACCAGCAGGAAGATCAGCAGCGACACCGGCTGCTCGTCGGGCGCGTCGAAACCGATGGGGCTGCCCAGCTGGAACAGCGCGGCCATGGGCGACTTCAGGCCCTTGATGCGGCCGTGCGGGATGGCCACGCCATGGCCCAGGCCCGTGGAGCCCAGGCGCTCGCGCGCGAACAGGCTGTCGGTGATCAGGGCGCGCGACAGGCCGTGCAGGTTCTCGAACAGGAGGCCGGCCTCTTCGAACGCGCGCTTCTTGCTCGTGGCGTCGACGCTCACCAGGACCTGGGTGGAGGGCAGGATGGACGCGAGGCGGTTCATGGGTTTGCGGCTTGGGATTATGCACCGCAACACGAAATGGCAAGGCGGCCGGGGAAGCCGCGAAAGCGGCAAGCCCAAAAGGACGAGGCCCCGCGCAGGGGCCTCGTTGGAAGTTGCCGGCTCACATGAGCCGTTTAACGCTGCACTGGTGGTCCTTGACCCGGTCCTTGTGCTTGCCGACCTGGCGGTCGAGCTTGTCGACCAGTTCGTCCAGGGCGGCGTACAGGTCCTCGTGCGAGCTCTCGGCGAACATGTCGTTGCCCTTCACGTGGATCTTGCACTCGGCCCTCTGTCGTCGTTCCTTCTCCTTCAGTTTCTCCACGGTGAGCAGCACTCGGACGTCGACGACCTGGTCAAAGTGGCGCGTGATTCGATCAAGCTTGCTGGTCACGTAGTTTCGAAGCGCGGGGGTGACTTCGAGATGGTGACCGCTGATCGTCAAGTTCATGGGAAGAGCCTCCTGTTGCTACAGACGAAAAACCCCGCCTGTGGAGACCGGGCGGGGCGAACTTGGATTTCTCATGGGGTCGAACCACTATGCCGTGGCGGCCTGCCAAAAGCAATCGAATTCGGTCAACGGAAAGGCGCCCTTGAAACGCTTTGTCCCGGCTGGGCTCGCAAGTGCTTGCCGGGCATGGAAGAGCCGTTGAAGCGGCCAACAAAACGGGCGTGAAAAAGCCGCCCGCAGGCGTTTTCGCAGACATGCAAAAAGCCGCCCGCAGGCGGCTTTCCAGTGTGGCGCGGTCGGCTTTTAGTTGAGGCGCCAGGCGGCCGGGCCGGTGTAGTGGCTCCAGCCCTGCGCGGCGCGCGGATGCGCCTGGGCGCCGGGGCGCTCGAGGTTGGCGTGCTCCGTGCGTTCGGCGATGGGCTTGTCGCGCGGCGTGTCGACGAAGCGGTTGGGCATCTTGGGTTCCGTGGCGATCATGGTCAAGTTTCCTCTGTGGGGCGCGTCAACTGCCGCTGTTGTCGTTGGCGGCGGGCTTGTCGGGGTTGTCCTGGCGCGCCGGCCGCGCCGAGTACGGGCTCAGGAATGGCCACGCATGGGCGCTGCGGGCCCGGCGTCCATCGCCATCCGGCTTGCCGTCGTTGGCGGCGGCTCGCGGGAAGGAACGGCTCGCATTGGGATCGTTCGCCAGCTGGATCATTTGGGACAACTCCTTGGGCCCCGGCGTGACTGCCTGCCGGGGAGACAAGGCAGACTCTAGGGTCCCCGGATGAGCGGCCCTGTCGGACGGCTCGGCCTCAGCTTGTAGGATTTGTCCTGCCTCAGCCGTCGGGTGTTGGCGCCCACCTCGGCCGCAGCCCGCGCCCAGAATGGCTCCATGCCCCGTAGTACCCCCGACCCCGGCGCCGCCCTGGCGTCGCCGCGCCTGCCCCGCAGCCCCCGTGTCCTGTTGCTGGTGGATTTCATCAACCCGCTGAACTTCCCGGGCGCCGAGGACCTCGCCCCAGCCGCCGTCGAAGCCGCCCGGGCCACCGCGGCCCTGAAGGACAAGCTGGCCCGCGCCGGCGTGGCCACCATCTACGCCAACGACAACTACGGCGTGTGGCAGTCCGACTTCCACAGCCTCGTCTCCACGTGCCTCGGCATGGAAGGCGCGCCCGGCGAGATCGCGAAGCTGCTGTACCCGCAGGCCGGGGACATCACCATGCTCAAGCCGCGCCATTCCGCGTTCTACGCCTCGCCGCTGGAGTTGCTGCTGACCGAGATGGAGGCGAAGGAACTCGTGATCTGCGGCCTGGCCAGCGACATGTGCGTGCAGCTCACGGCAGCCGAAGCCTTCCTGCGCGAGTACCCGTGCTGGGTGCCCGCCGATTGCCACGCGGCCGAGAGCGACGACGCGAAGGAGGCCGCGGTCGCCTACATGGCCGGCGTGCTCAAGTGCGACGTGCGGCCCTCGACCGCGCCCGCGCCGCGGCGCAAGTCGCGCGGGCGCCGCGACCTGTAGCAAGCCCGCAGCTTCTGCTCTACCATGCCTCGCAGGAGACGAGGCTTGCAATGAGCCTGGGGACCATCATCCATGCGGGCCTGGTGCGCCCGAAGCAGCCCACGCACGCCCTGGTGCTGATGGGCGGCGGCGCGCGCACGGCCTACCAGGTCGGCGTGCTGCAGGCGCTGGGCGCGATGCTGCAGCTGCAGGCGGGCGGCAGCCCCGCCTTCCCGTTCAAGGTGCTGGTCGGCACGTCCGCCGGCGCGCTCAACGTCGCCTACCTCGCCAGCACCGCCACGCACGGCCTCGAAGCCTTCGCCGAGCTGGCGAAGTTCTGGGGCCGCCTGCAGTGCGACGACGTCTATGCGCTCGACGTGCCGCCCTGGGTGCGCATCAGCCGCCTGATGACCGCGCTCACGCTGTGGCGGCGCACGCGCGGCCGCGGCGCGCTGCTGGACAACATGCCCCTGGTCGACACCTTGCACCACGCGATCTCGCTGTCGGGCATCGAGGAGTCGCTCACGTCGAAGGCGATCGACGCGGTGGCCGTCACGGCCTCCAGCTACACCAGCGGCGTGCACTGGACCTTCTGCCACACGGCGCGCGACTCGAAGCAGGAGGCGTGGATGCGCCCCGGCCGCCGCGCCGAATTCCAGCCGCTCACCATCGAGCACCTGATGGCCTCCAGCGCCATCCCCTTCCTGTTCCCGTCCACGCCGCTGTGGGTCGACGGCCATCCCGAATACTTCGGCGACGGCTCGATGCGCCAGGTCTCGCCGCTGTCGCCCGCGATGCACCTGGGCGCGCACAAGATCCTGGTGGTGGGCGTCGGCCAGCCGCAGCGCTCGGGCCTGATCGCCGCGCCGGCCAACGGCGGCGGCCGCGGGCCCTCGCTGGGCGGCATCGCGGGCCATGCGATGGCCAGCGTCTTCCACGACACGCTGCAGGCCGACGTCGAGCAGGCGCAGCGCGTAACCAAGACCTTGCAGCAGCTGCCGCGCGAGGTGGCGGGCGTGCTGCCCTACCGCAGCGTCGAGGTGGTGTCGATCCAGCCGACGCAGTCGCTCGACGCGCTCGCGCAGCAGCATGCGCAGGACCTGCCGCGCTCGGTGCGGCGCGCCCTCGGCGGGCTGGGCGCGCTCAAGAGCGGCGGGGGCGGCGCGCTGGCCAGCTACCTCCTGTTCGAACCCGGTTTCGTGCAGGCCCTGGTCAGCCTCGGCGAGCAGGATGCGTACGCGCGAAAGAGCGAGCTGCTGGCCTTCTTCGCGGCATAATCGCGGCCATCCCAACAGCGGAGAGCACTCCTTGGAAACCTACCCGAGTCGGTAGCTTTCAGCGCCCGTGAGCCGCGGCGTTGAAAGCACCTTGCCACCAACGCCACACCACTGAATCACGGAGCCCCAAAGGATGCTCAACATCTTCACGCTCGCCAACGGCCGGCTCTTCCAGGAAGAGATCGAGTCGCTGGAGGAGCTCTCCAAGTTCCAGCCGATCTGGGTCGACCTCGAAGCGCCGACGCCGGAGGAGAAGCGCTGGGTCAAGCAGTACTTCGGCCTGTCCATCCCCGAAGACGCGATGGACGAGGACATCGAGGAGTCCGCCCGCTTCTACGAAGAGGACAACGGCGAGCTGCACATCCGCTCCGACTTCCTCATCGCCGACGACGCCGAGCCGCGCGCGGTGCGCGTGGCCTTCATCCTGAACCTGAAGAACGACGCGCTGCGCAGCAAGGGCGTGCTGTTCTCCATCCACGACGAGGACGTGCCCGTCTTCCGCCTGCTGCGCCTGCGCGCGCGCCGCGCCCCGGGCCTGATCGAGGACGCGAAGGACGTGCTGCTCAAGCTGTACGACGCCGACGCCGAGTACTCCGCCGACACCCTCGAGGGCATCTACGACGAGCTCGAGAAGGTGAGCAAGCAGGTGCTGTCGGCCACCGTCACCGACGAACTCGCCGGCGAGGTGCTGGGCGACATCGCGCGCCAGGAGGACCTGAACGGGCGCATCCGCCGCAACGTGATGGACACGCGCCGGGCCCTGTCGTTCATGATGCGCATCCGCATGCTGGACGCCGAGCAGTTCGAGGACGCGCGCCAGATCCTGCGCGACATCGAGTCGCTGGACAACCACACGGCGTTCCTCTTCGACAAGATCAACTTCCTGATGGATGCGACCGTCGGTTTCATCAACATCAACCAGAACAAGATCATCAAGATCTTCTCGGTGGCCAGCGTGGCGCTGCTGCCGCCGACGCTGATAGCCAGCATCTACGGCATGAACCTGCAGTTCCCGGAGCTGCAGTTGCTCGGGCGCGCGGGCTACCCCTACGTCGTGCTGCTGATGATCGCCAGCGCGCTGGTGCCCATGTGGTACTTCCGCAAGCGCGGCTGGCTGCGCTGAGTCACTTGCGCTCGATGACGTAGGTGGCGCCGAGCGTCCACCAATGGCCGCGCGCGTCGCCGAAGCTGCGCGCGTGCGACACGTCGATGGAGAGCGACGGGTGGGGCTGCCAGCGCGCGCCGACGCGCGCCGCGCGGCCGGTCGCGTCGTTGAAGCGCTCGGCCACGAAACTCCACGCGCTTTGCGGTGTCCACTCGAGCGCCGCACCCGCGAGGTTGCGGCCCGCCGCGTGGTGCGGGATGTCGCGGCCGGCGTTGACGTGGACGGCCACCTGCGGATGGGCCTGCCACGTCACCGGCACGAGCGGCTGGAAACCGGCGTAGCGCCCGCCCTGCCAGGTCGCCGTGAGCACGATGCCCGCGGAGACAGCCGGCGCGATGTCCGTCGCCCACTTGCCCTGCGGCGAGAACGTGCGCTGCGCCGGCTCGCCCGGCAGGCCGGCGCGGTCGATGTTCACCCCCAGTTCCCAGGCGCCGACGCGGCAAGCCGGGCCCAGGTGCCACGAGGCTTGGCCGCCGCGGTACCCGTCGGCCCAGGCCTCGAACTGGCACTGGCCCCGCTCCATCAGGGCCGCGTCGTCGACCGCGTGGTGGCCGCCCGCCGCGAACGCGGGGCCGGCCATGTACAGCAGGGAAACGAGGGCGCGCGGAACGGAAGGCATGCCGCGTTTATAGCTTCCGCCCGTGGCGTATCCTTGTCGCGCGGCGGGCCCGAGGCTGACCTTGCGCTGACCGCGGCGCTTCGCAATACCCCGGACCGCGCGCGGCGCGCACCTTCGGACAATCGCACCATGCGCATCCTCCTCGTTGAAGACGACGCCGTGCTGAACGACCTGATGTCGCGCAGCCTCGCCGCCGCCGGCCACCGCGTCGACCTCGCCACGAACCTGGAGGACGCCGCGCACCGCTGGCGCGTCCAGGCTTTCGACGCCGTGCTGCTGGACCTGAACCTGCCGCATTCCGCGCACGAACGCAGCGGCCTGGGCAGCGGCCTCACTGTCCTGCGCGGCGCGCGCGCGCGCGGCGACCGCACACCGGTGCTGGTCCTCACCGCGCGCGATCGCACCGAGGAACGCATCGCCGGCCTCGACGCCGGCGCGGACGACTACCTGGGCAAGCCCTTCGACCTGGGCGAGGTCGAGGCGCGGCTGCGCGCGCTGGTGCGCCGCTCGCGCGGCACCGACGACCGCGTCGAGGTCGGCCAGCTAGTCTTGGACCGGCAGGCGCGCCGCTTCTTCCTCGCGAGCCAGCCCTGGGACCTGCCCGCGCGCGAATTCGAGGTGCTGCACGAGCTGATGACGCCGCCCGGCCGCGTCGTGAGCAAGCGCGAGCTGTCGCTCAAGCTCTCCGACGGCGAGGATGCGCTCGGCGACAACGCGCTGGAGGCCTTCATCTCGCGGCTGCGGCGCAAGCTCGCCGGCTCGGGCGCGGCCATCCGCACGCTGCGCGGCCTGGGCTACGTGCTCGAGGACGAGGGGTGAACGGCGGCAAGCCCAGCCTGAGGCGCCGCATCGCGCAGCACGTGCTCGTGCCGCTGGTGGTGACCTGGGCGCTGGGCGCGGCGGTGGCGCTGGGCATCGCCGAGCACTTCGTCGGGCGCGCTTTCGACCGCGCGCTGCTGGACGATGCCTATGCGCTCGCGTCGCACGTGCGCGCGGCCGGCAACAACACCTCGCTGGTGCTGACGCGCGAGGAGATGAACACGCTGCTCTTCGACCAGAGCGAGGCCATGTACTTCGCGGTCCGGCGCGCGGACGGCACCGTCGCCGCCGGCAACGCGCAGCTGCCCGCGGCGCAGCTCGCAGCCCCCGGCGAGCACGAGTTCGCAAACATCGAGATCGACGGCCGGCGCGTCCGCGCCGTGAGCCTGCGCACGCACCAGCCCGAACCCTTCACCGTCGTCATCGGCCAGACCACGCGCAGCCGCACGCAGCTGCTGGCCCAGTTGCTCGCGTTCTCGGCACTGCCGCAGGCCGTGCTGCTGGCGCTGCTGGCGTGGTGGCTGCGCCGCCGCATCCAGGACGACATGGCGCCGCTCGCCACACTGCACGATGCGATCGAGCGGCGCGGGCCGGCCGACCTCGCGCCCCTGCCACCGGAGGCGAAGGGCGCCAGCACGCGCGACGTCGAGCGCATCGCGCAAGCCATCGACGCGCTGCTGCAGCGGGTGCAGCAGAGCCTGCAGGAACAGCGCGAGTTCGCGGGCAACGTCGCGCACGAGCTGCGCACGCCGCTCGCCGGCATCCGCGCGCAGGCCACCTTCGCGTTGGCGCAAGGCGATGCCGCCGTGTGGCGCGAGCAGCTCGAAGGCATCGCGCAGGCCGAGCAGCGCGCCAGCCGCCTCGTCGACCAGCTGCTGGCGCTGGCACGCGCCGGCGAAGGGCGTGAAGGCCTTGCGCTGGCGCCCATCGCACTGCAGGCACTGGTGCGCGAGGTGCTGCTGCGCTTCATGCCGCGCGCGCGCGCGGCGGGCGTGGACCTGGGCGGCGAAGGGCTGGACGACGAAGCCATCGTGAACGGGGACCGCGCGCTCATCGAGGGCCTGCTGGGCAACCTGATCGACAACGCGCTGCGCTACGGCAGCGGCGCCGCGCAGCCGCACATCACGGTCGCCGTCGGCACGCGCGCCGGCGGCATCGAGCTGTCGGTGGCGGACAACGGCGCGGGGCTGCCATCGACCGATGCCGAGCAGCTGAAGAAGCGCTGGGCGCAAGGCGACGGCGCGCGCCGCGTCGGCGAAGGCGCAGGCCTGGGGCTGTCGATCGTCGAGCGCTACGCCGAGCTGCTGGGCGCACGCTTCACGCTGGCCAACGGCGAAGGCGGCGGCGTGCGCGCGGCGGTGCTCTTCACCCGCTGAAGTCAGCGCGCCAGCAAGGCCTGCACGATCGCCGCCGAGTGGCGGCTGGCCACCTCGCGGATGAAGCTCACGAAGTCGCCGGCGGCCGCATCGCCGGCGCGGTCGGACACCGTGCGCACCGCCGCGAAAGGCACGCCGAAGTCGCGGCACACCTGCGCGATCGCCGCGCCCTCCATCTCCACCGCCAGCGCGTCGGGCAGGGCCTGTTGCAGGAGGCGGCTCTCGGCGCTGGTGGCGACGAAGCGGTCGCCGCTCACGACCAGCCCACGGTGCACGCGCGTGCCCGGCAGCGCGCGGGCCACGGCGGCCGCGAGTTCGCCGGTGAGCGCGGCGTCGGTGGCGAAGCGGTCGGTACCGTACAGCGGCACTTCCCACCGCGGGAAGATGGGCGAGGCGTCGAGGTCGTGCTGCAGGAAGGCGTCGGCGACCACCACGTCGCCGCGCTGCACCGCCGGTGCCAGCCCGCCGGCCACGCCCGTGAACACGATGCGGTCGACGCGAAAGCGCTCGATGAGCAGCGTCGCCGTCGTCGCCGCGGCGACCTTGCCGATGCGCGACAGCACCGCGACGACTTCCCGGCCGTGCAGGTGCCCGTCGTAGAAATCGCGGCCCGCCACCGTGACCTTGTGCTCGTCGGGCAGGAGCGCGAGCACCGAGGCCAGCTCCTCGTGCATCGCCGAGACGATGGCGGTGCGCATGCGCGTCAGCCGCCGCGCATCAGCTGGTTGAGTTCGAGGCCGGACGCCGCCTGCGCGAAGCCGTCGAAGCGGCCTTCACCCGCGATCTGCTGCGCCGTGCGCATGAAGCCGCCCCAGGCCGAGCGCGCCAGCGCGCCGCCCACGCTGATGCGGCGCACGCCCAGCGCCTTCGCATCGGCCAGCGTCAGCTCGGTGGGAAAGCCGATGAGCAGGTTGACGGGCTTGGGCGCGACGGCCTTCACCACGGCCTCGATCTGCTCGCGCGTCTTGACGCCCGGCGCGTAGAGGCAATCGGCGCCGGCCTCCGAATACGCTTTCAGGCGTGCGATGGCATCGTCGAGGTCGGGGCGGCCCACGATGAAGTTCTCGGCGCGGCCGACGAGCATCGTTTCGGTGCCGCTCTCGTCGATGGCGCGGCGCGCGGCGCGCATGCGCTGCACGCTGGTCGCGACATCGCGCAGCGGAGCGTTCGCATCGCCCGTCGAATCCTCGATGGAGATGCCGGCCACGCCCGTATCGATGGCACGGCGGACATTGCGCGCCACGCCTTCCGCATCTTGGGCATGCCCGCCTTCGAAGTCCGCATTGACGGGCAGGTTCGTCGCTTCGGCCATCTCCCGCAGGTGCACCAGGACCTCATCGACCGTCATCTGCCCGTCGGCCTTGCCATGCCGCCACGCCACGCCCGAGCTTGTGGTGGCCAGCGCCTGGAACCCGAGCTTCTCGAGGTACTTGGCGCTGCCCACGTCCCACGGGTTCGGGATGACGAAGCAGCCGGTTTCGTGCAGTTGCCGGAATGCGCGCCGGCGCGCGGCGATGTCGGTGCTGGAGCTCATGCACGCATTCTGCTCCGTCAATGAAAAAAGGCCGGCGAGGCCGGCCTTTCCTGCTGACACGACGTTCGCGTCACTCCTTGATGTCGACCCCGTAGAACACGTGGCGGCCGAAGGGCGACAGCTTGAAGTCGATGACTTCCTTGCGCACGGGCTTGAGCTGCACGGCGTGCGCGATGGTGAACCAGGGGGCCTGCTCCTTGAAGATCACCTGCGCCTGCTTGTAGAGCTTGTCGCGCTCGGCGGGCTTGGTCTCGATCTTGGCCTTCTGGATCAGGTCCTCGAAGGGCTGGTGGCACCACTTGGCGACGTTGCCGCCGTTGTTCTTGCTCGCGTCGCAGCCGAGCAGCACCGCGAGGAAGTTGTCCGGGTCGCCGTTGTCGCCGGTCCAGCCCAGCATGCCGGTCATGTGCTCGCCGGCCTGCATGCGCTTGCGGTACTCGCCCCACTCGAAGGTCTTGATCTCGGCCTTCACGCCGATCTTCGCCAGGTCCGACTGCATCAGCTCGGCGATGCGCTTGGCATTGGGGTTGTACGGTCGCTGTACCGGCATGGCCCACAGGTCGATCTCCATGCCGTTCGGATGGCCGGCGGTGGCCAGCAGCTTCTTCGCGCCTTCCGGATCGTAGGCGTCGTCCTTGATCGCGTCGTTGTACGCCGACATCGAGGGCGGCAGCGGGTTCTTGGCGGCGATGCCGGTGCCCAGGTACACGGCGTCGAGGATGGCCTTCTTGTTGATGGCCATGTTGATCGCCTTGCGCACGCGCACGTCGTCGAAAGGCTTCTTCTGCGTGTTGTACGCGAGGTAGCCGACGTTCAGGCCCGGCTGCTCCAGCACCGTCGTGTTGGCGTCCTTCTTCATCGCCTCGAGGTCGGCCGGGTTCGGGTACGGCATGACGTGGCACTCGCCCTTCTGCAGCTTCGCCCAGCGCACCGAGTTGTCGGGCGTGATCGAGTAGACGAGGTCGTCGATCTTGGCCTTGCCGTTCCAGTACTGCGGCCAGGCCTTGTAGCGGATCACCGCGTCCTTCTGGTATTGCACCAGCGAGAAGGGGCCGGTGCCGATCGGGTCCTGGTCGATGCGCTCCGGCGTGCCCGCCTTGAGCATCGCGTCGGCGTATTCCTTCGATTGCACGGACGCGTAGGGCATCGCGAGGTTCGACAGGAACGGCGCCTCGGCCTGGTTCAGCGTGATGACCACCGTGTAGTCGTCCTTCTTCTCGACCGACTTGAGCGTCTTCGCGAGGCCCATGTCGTTGAAGTAGGTGTGGTTGGAGCTGGTGACCTTGAAGAAGGGGTGCGTGTCCTTCCACTGGCGCTCGAACGTGAACAGGATGTCGTCCGCGTTCATGTTGCGCGTGGGCTTGAACGCGCGCGTGTCGTGCCACTTGACGTTCTTGCGCAGGTGGAAGGTGTAGGTCTTGCCGTCGGCGGAGATGTCCCACTTTTCGGCCAGGCCCGGCACCACGCGGGTGCCGCCGCGCTCGAATTCGACGAGGCGGTTGTAGATGGGCTCGGCGGCGTCGAACGACGTGCCCGTCGTGTTCACGCCGGGGTAGAAGTTCTCGGGGCTGCCTTCGGAGCAGTACACCAGCGTCTTGGCGCCGGCGCCGGCCGCGGCGGCCAGTGCGATGGCGGCAACCGCGAAATAGCGAGTGGTTTTCATCAGGTTCTCCTCGTGGGATGACAAACGCGCCGGTTAGGCGGCGAGCGATGCATTATCGGCACTCGCGGGTGGCGCGGATGCCGTTTGCGCGGGCACTTGGGGAAACCCCTGTTGGAGGAAATCCCCAGCGAAATGGCACGCGGCGATGCGGTCGGCCACCTGCACCGGCGCGGGCCGCTCGGCCTTGCATCTTTCGACCGCATAAGGGCAGCGGCTCGAGAACACGCAGCCCGACGGCGGATTGAGCGGCGACGGCAGCTCGCCGGTGAGCACGATCTTCTGCACGTTGCGCGGGCCGACGCCGGGCGTGGACGCCAGCAATGCCTGCGTGTACGGGTGCGAAGGCCGCGCGAAGATCGCCTCCTTGGGCCCCTGCTCCATCACATGGCCGAGGTACATCACCAGCACCTCGTGCGCGATGTGGCGCACCACCGCCAGGTCGTGCGAGATGAAGAGGTAGGCCAGCTGGAACTCCTGCTGCAAGTCGGCCAGCAGGTTGAGCACCTGCGCCTGGATCGACACGTCGAGCGCGGAGACCGGCTCGTCGGCGATGAGCAGCTTGGGGTTGAGCATCAGGGCCCGCGCGATGGCGATGCGCTGGCGCTGGCCGCCGGAGAACATGTGCGGGTAGCGGTTGGCGTATTCCGGGCGCAGGCCAACCTGCTGCAGCATCGCCCGCGCCTTGTCCGCGCGCTGCGCCTTCGGCATGTCGGTGTTGATCGCGAGCGGGTCTTCGAGCACCGTGCCGACCTTCTTGCGCGGGTTCAGGGACCCGTACGGGTTCTGGAAGACGATCTGCACGGCCTGCCGCAAACGGCGGCGCTCTTCGGCGGGCGCATTCACCGCATCGACGCCGTCGAGCACCAGCGAGCCGCCGGTGGGCTTCTCGATCAGCGCCACCATGCGCGCGAGCGTCGACTTGCCGCAGCCCGATTCGCCGACCACCGCCAGCGTCTTGCCCTCTTCGATGGCGAAGGAGATGCCGCCGACCGCCTGCAGCTGCGCCGGCTCGCGGAACATGCCGCGCTTGATCTTGTAGACCTGCCGCAGGTCCTTCGCTTCGACGACCACGCTCATTGCGCCGTCTCCAGCTTCACGGGCCCGTCGGTCGTGATGCGCGAGGCGCGGCTGGGATCGCCCAGCGGGTAGTGGCAGCGCACGCAGCCGCCCTGCCACTCACGCAGCTCGGGCCGCACCTGCATCGAGTGCTGCGTGGCGTAAGAGCAGCGCGGCGCGAACAGGCAGCCGTTCGGCCGGTCGAACACGCCGGGCACCACGCCGGGAATGGTGGCGAGGCGATGGCCCCCGGGCCCGCGCTCCGGCAGGGCGGACAGCAGCGCCTCCGTGTACGGATGCTGCGGGTCGGCGAAGAGCTCGTGCACCGGGCGCTCTTCCATCACCTGCCCCGCGTACATCACGGCGACACGCCTGGCCATCTCGCTGACCACGCCCATGTTGTGCGTGATCAGCACCAGCGCCATGCCGCGTTCCTTCTGCAGGTTGCGCAGCAGGTCGAGGATCTGGGCCTGGATGGTGACGTCCAGCGCGGTGGTCGGCTCGTCGGCGATCAACAGGCGCGGGTTGCACGAGATCGCCATCGCGATCATCACGCGCTGGTTCATGCCGCCCGACATCTGGTGCGGGTAGTCGTTCATGCGCGAGGCGGCAGCCGGGATGCCGACCTGCTCCAGCAGCTCCACCGCCCTCGCTTGCGCACTCTTGCGGTCCAGTGGCGAGTGTTCGCGCAGCGCCTCGACCAGTTGCCAGCCGATGGTGAAGCACGGGTTCAGGCTGGTGGTGGGCTCCTGGAAGATCATGCCCATGTCCTTGCCCACGAGGCGGCGCCGCTCGCGGTCCGACAGGCCCAAGAGGTCGTTGCCCGCGAAGCGGAGCTTCTTCGCGCGCACCTTGCCGGGGTAGGCGATGAGGCCCATCACGGCCATCATGGTCACGCTCTTGCCCGAGCCGGACTCGCCGACGATGCCCAGCACCTCACCTTCGTCCACCGTGAGGCTCACGCCTTCGACGGCGTGCATGACAGAGCCTTGTGTCGGGAACTCGACGTGCAGGTCTTCGATTTCGAGCAGCGGTGCGGCCATCAGCGTTTGAGTTTCGGGTCGAGCGCGTCGCGCAGGCCGTCGCCCATCAGGTTGAACGCAAGCACGGCGATGAGGATCATCAGGCCGGGGAAGGTCACGACCCACCACGCGCGCAGCACGAACTCGCGCGCATCGGCGAGCATGGTGCCCCACTCGGGCGACGGCGGCTGCGCGCCCAGGCCGAGAAAGCCGAGAGCCGCCGCATCCAGGATGGCGGTGGAGATGCCCAGCGACGCCTGCACGATCAGCGGCGCGGCGCAGTTGGGCAGCACTTCGGAGAACATCAGGCGCAAGGTGCCCGCGCCACTCACGCGGGCGGCCGTCACGTAGTCCTTCGAGATTTCGGTGATCACCGCTCCGCGCGTGAGGCGCACGTAATGCGGCAGCAGCACGATGGCCACGGCGAGCATCGCATTGACGAGGCCGGGGCCGAGGATGGCGACGATCACGATGGCCAGCAGCAGGCTGGGCAGCGTGAGCACGATGTCCATCAGCCGCATGATCGAGATCTCGACCACGCCACGCGCGAAGCCGGCGATGAGGCCCAGCGCGATGCCGGCGACGACTGAGATGGCGACGACGCCCAGGCCGATGGACAGCGACAGGCGCGCGCCGTGGATCAGGCGCGACAGGATGTCGCGGCCCACGGCGTCGGTGCCCAGCAGGTATTTCGCCGAGCCGCCCGCCTGCCACACCGGCGGCTTGAGGAACGCGCTGGTGTCCTGCGTGTTGGGCGAATGCGGCGCCACCCAGGGTGCGAACAGCGCCAGCAAGAGCAGGATGACGACGATCACCATGCCGATGACGGCGCCGCGGTTGGCGGAGAACGAGATCCAGAACTCGCGCAGCGGCCCGGGCGGCGCGGCCTGCTTCGTGGCGGTCGATGCGGGAAGGACGGCGCTCATCGGGACGTGCGGATGCGCGGGTTGATGATGCCGTAGGCCACATCGACCAGCAGGTTGACCACCATGACCACGATGCCCAGCAGCAGCATGCCGCCTTGCAGCACCGGGTAGTCGCGGCGGTTGATCGCCTCGATCAGCCACTTGCCGACGCCGGGCCAGGAAAAGATGGTCTCGGTGAGGATGGCGCCGGTGAAGAGCACGCCGACCTGCAGGCCGATCACCGTGACGACGGGAATGAGCGCGTTACGCAGCGCATGGATGCCGACCACGCGCAGGCGCGACAGGCCCTTGGCGCGCGCCGTGCGGATGTAGTCCTCGCCCAGCACTTCGAGCATGGCGGAGCGCGTCATGCGCGCGATGACGGCGAGCGGGTTGGTGCCGAGCACGATGGTGGGAAGGATGAGGTGCTGCACGGCCGACTTGAACGCACCCTTTTCGCCGGACAGCCACGAGTCGATGAGCAGGAAGCCCGTCTTCGGCTCGATGTAGTACATGACCCCGAGGCGCCCCGACACCGGCGTCCACCCCAGTTGCACCGAGAACAGCAGGATCAGGAGCAGGCCCCACCAGAAGATCGGCATCGAATAGCCGGTGAGCGAGGTGGCCATCACGCCGTGGTCGAAGATGGAATTGCGCTTGACCGCCGCGATGATCCCGGCCGGGATGCCGAGCAGCAGCGCGAAGAGGATGCCGCACAGCGCGAGTTCGATCGTCGCGGGAAACAGCGCCGCGAATTCGCTGATCACCGGCGCCTGCGTGATGATCGACTTGCCCAGGTCGCCGTGCAGCACGCGGGTGATGTAGATGCCGTACTGCACCAGGATGGGCTTGTCGAAGCCGTATTCCTTGACGAGTGCGGCATGGCGCGCCTGGTCGATGCCGCGTTCGCCCGCCATCGTCTCGATGGGGTCGCCCGGCACCAGGCGCACCAGGAAGAACGCGAGCAGCGTCATCCCGATGAAGGTCGGGATGACGAGCGAAATGCGGGTGAGGAGGAAGCGGAGCATCGCGGAAGGCCGCGATTATTTCCGATTTACTTCTTGTCCCGGAGCTCTCGCCGGAGAATCTTTCCGACCGGCGTCTTCGGCAGGTCCGTGCGGAACTCGACCACCTTGGGCTGCTTGTAGCCGGTGAGGTTGGCGCGGCAGTAGTCGCGCACCTGCTGTTCCGTGAGGGCCGGGTCCTTCTTGACCACGACGAGCTTCACGGCCTCGCCGGTCTTGTCGTCGGGCACGCCGACCACGGCGCACTCCATCACGCCGGGCAGCTTGGCGACCACGTCCTCGACTTCGTTGGGATACACGTTGAAGCCCGAGACCAGCACCATGTCCTTCTTGCGGTCGACGATCTTGTAATAGCCGCGCTCATCGACCGTGCCGATGTCGCCGGTCTTGAAGTAGCCGTCGCTCGTCATGACCTTGGCGGTCTCGTCGGGGCGCTGCCAGTAACCGGCCATCACCTGCGGGCCCTTGATGGCGATCTCGCCCGGCTGGCCCATGGGCACTTCCTTGCCGTCGTCGTCGAGCAACTTGAAGTACGTGCTGGGCAGCGGCACGCCGATGGTTCCGGTGTATTCGGTGCTGGTGGTCGGGTTGCAGCTGGCCGAGGGCGACGTCTCCGACAGGCCGTAGCCTTCGCAGATCGGGCAGCCGGTCTTGTCCAGCCACAGCTTGGCGACGGCGCCTTGCACCGCCATGCCGCCGCCGACGGAGACCTTGAGGTTGCTCCAGTTCACCTTGCCGAAGTCCGGGTGGTTCGCCAGGCCGTTGAAGAGCGTGTTCACCGCCGGGAAGCTGTGGAAGGTGTGCTTCGACAGTTCCTTGAGCACCGCCGGCAGGTCGCGCGGGTTGGGGATCAGGATCAGTTTGCCGCCCGTGCGCATCGACAGCATCATGCCGACCGTGAACGCGAAGATGTGGTACAGCGGCAGCGCGCACACGCTGGTGGACTGCTGGCCCTGCGGCACCTTGTCCATCACCGGCTTGTTGAACGCTTCGGACTGCAGCACGTTGGCGATGATGTTCTTGTGCAGCAGCACCGCGCCCTTGGACACGCCGGTGGTGCCGCCGGTGTACTGCAGCACGGCGACGTCGTCGCTCTTGATCTCGGGCTTGCGGAAGGCCGAACGGCGGCCCTGCGCGATGGCGTCGTTGAAGCGCACGGCGCCGGGCAGGTTGAACGCCGGCACCATCTTCTTCTTGTGCCGCACGACGTAGTTGACGATCGCGCCCTTGATGGTGCCCAGCATGTCACCCATCGCGGCCAGCACGACGTGCTTGACCGGCGTGGCGGCGATGCACTGCTCCAGCGTGTTCGCGAAGTTCTCGATGATGACGATGGCCTTGGAGCCGGAGTCCTTCAGCTGGTGCTCGAGCTCGCGCGGCGTGTACAGCGGGTTCACGTTTACCACGACGAAGCCCGCGCGCAGGATGGCGGCGACGGCCACCGGGTACTGCGGCACGTTGGGCATCATGATCGCGATGCGGTCGCCCTTGGCCAGGCCCAGGCCCTGCAGGTAGGCGGCGAAGGCGCCGGAGAGCGAATCGGTCTCGGCGAAGGAGACTTCGCGGCCCATGAAGCTGTACGCCGGGCGCTGCGCATACTTCTGGAAGCTCTCTTCCATCAGCTGCACCAGCGATACGTACTGCGACGGGTCGATGTCCGCCGGAACGCCGGGGGAATACGCCTTCAGCCATGGGCGTTCGCTCATGTCGCTCATCGTTCGGTCTCCTGTCCTCGTCCTGTGGGGCATGGCGATTGTGCGCTGCCCGCCCTCAGGGTTTCCCCTTGTTTACCCTAGAGGCCGCGGCGAATGGGGAGATCACTCCAGTCGTACCATCGGCCCCTCGCGCAGCCCGTCGCCCGATTCCGCAGTTCGTCGCAACCGGCTCGCGGCGCGCGCACTCGCTGCGTACAGTCGCCCGCCAGAGGCGACCCCCGGAGAAACTTGAAGATGCATTCGATGTTGCGCCTGGCCGCGGCGGCCGTGACCCTGATCGCGGCCACTGCACAGGCCCAGAACGGAGAACCGCCGCCGGTGACGGCCGTGAAGCTCGCACCCGGCGAGGTCATCCGCATGGACGGCTCGCTGTCAGATCCCGTGTGGCGGCGCGCGCCCGCGCACAAGGAGTTCATGCAGCGCGAGCCGAACTACGGCCAGCCCACACCTTATGACACGTGGATGCAGGTGGCGTACGACGACCGTTACGTCTACGTCGGCATCACCGCGTTCGACCCCAAGCCCGAGCTCATCCGCGACCCGCCGGTGCGCCACGACCTGGTGCTGCGCACGCAGGACCACGTGATCGTCTACATCGACCCCATCGGCAAGAAGCAGTCGGCGCAGTTCTTCCGCATCAGCGCCTCGGGGAGCACCGCCGACGGCATGCAGACCGCCAGCGACGACAGCGAGGACTTCGCGCCCGACTTCGACTTCGACGCCAAGGCGCAGCGCAACGAGAAGGGCTACACCTTCGTGCTGCGCGTCCCCTTCGCGTCGCTGCGCTACACCAACGACCAGAGCCGGCCGTGGCGCATCATGGCCGCACGGCGCGTGCCGCGCGACCAGTTCTACTGGAACCCGTCGGTGCCGATCCCGCTCGACTCGCCCAACATCCTGGTGAACATGCAGGAGCTGCGCGGCATCGAGGTGCCGAAGGAGTCGAACTTCGTCACGCTGCGCCCGAGCGTCACGCTCAGCCGCACGCGCACGCAGGACGCGCCGTCGCCGGTGGAGAAGGAAAAAAAGCTCAAGCCCACGCTGGACTTCAAGTGGCGCGCCTCGCCCGAGCTGGTGGTCGACGGCACGATCAAGCCCGACTTCTCGCAGCTGGACCTGGACGTGCCGCAGCTGGGGGGCAACAGCCGCTTCGCGCTCTTCTACCCGGAAAAGCGCCCGTTCTTCTTCGAGGCCAGCGACGTGATGCGCTCGCCCACCGACGCGCTGTACACGCGCAGCTTCACCGAGCCCAACTGGGGCCTGCGCGCCACCTGGCGCGGCACCACGCATGCCGGCACCGCGATGGCGGTGGACGACAAGGGCGGCGGCCTGGTGATGCTGCCGGGGCCGTACGCGACCAACTACGCCGACCAGCCGGGCTCGCGCACGATCGCCGCGCGCGAACTGGCCGACGTCGGGCCGCTGCAGATCGGCGGCGTGCTCGCCGCCCGCCGTTACGAGAACGGCATCGGCGACAACATCGTCGCCGGCCCCGACCTGGCGTGGCAGGTGAACGACTCCCTGCGCATCCGCGCGCAATGGCTGCATTCGTCGACGACGGCGCAGCCCGACGCCGCCGGCGTGCTGCAGAAGGGCTCCACGACGCAGGGCAACCGCCTCTACCTCCGCGCCGTGAACCAGCGCGAGAACGACGCCGTCGACGTGACCCTCTTCGACAACGGCGAGGGCTTCCGCCACGACACCGGTTTCGTGCCGCAGGTGGGCGTGCGCGGCTTCGAATCGCGCTTCGGCTTCGTCAAGCGCCAGTTCAGCGTGTTCAACGAGATGTGGTTCAACTTCCGCGCGAACTACACGCGCGACCGCGTGACCGGCGAGACCGTGAAGGCCGACCCGTTCGTGGACATCTATTTCAGCTCCACGCGCAACCAGCAGGCCACGCTGGAGCTGCACGGGTTCTCGAAGGTCCGCTCGGCTTCGGGCGCGCCGCTGTTGCACGAGAAATACATCTCCGGGACCTACTCGGTGACGCCGGTGACGTGGATCCCGCTGATCGACTCCAATTTCGCGATCGGGCGCCTGGGCGACATGTTCGCCAACGAGGTGCGGCCCGGCGCGCGCGGCAGCATCATGGTGCGCACGCGCCCGCTGAAGCAGCTGGAGATCGAGCCGCGCCTGTCGTCGGCCGTGCTCTACAAGGATGGCAAGCAGACGTACCGCGAGACTGCGGCGACGCTCAACGCGATCTGGTTCTTCGACGCCAACCGCAGCATCCGCGCCATCCTGCAGCGCACGCTGCTGGACCGCCTGCCGGAGCCCGGCGTGTTCGAGGAGCACGACCGCGCCAAGGTGGCATCGGTCACCTACACCTGGCGCCGCTCCATGGGGACCGTGCTGTACGTCGGCGCGAGCGTGCAGAAGGGGCGGTTCCCGCTGCCCTCGCTGTCACGCGGCACCGAGGCGTTCGTGAAGCTGCAGGTGGACTACGACGAGCTCAAGCGCGGGTTGCTCTGATCAGGCCTTCAGCGCCGCCAGAACCTCGTCGAGCATCTTCTTCGCATCGCCGAACAGCATCCGGTTGTTCTCCTTGTAGAACAGCGGGTTGTCGATGCCGGCGTAGCCCGAGGCCATGCTGCGCTTCATGACGATGGAGTGCTGCGCCTTCCACACCTCCAGCACCGGCATGCCGGCGATGGGGCTTTGCGGGTCTTCCTGCGCCGCCGGGTTCACGATGTCGTTGGCGCCGATCACCATGGACACGTCCGTCTGCGGGAAGTCCTCGTTGATCTCGTCCATCTCCATCACGATGTCGTAGGGCACCTTGGCTTCGGCCAGCAGCACGTTCATGTGGCCGGGCATGCGGCCCGCCACCGGGTGGATGCCGAAGCGCACGTTGACGCCCTTCTCGCGCAGCAGCTTGGTGATCTCGTAGACCGTGTGCTGCGCCTGCGCCACTGCCATGCCGTAGCCGGGCACGATGATCACGTTCTTGGCTTCGCGCAGCATCTCCGCGGTTTCCACCGCGCTGACCGACGTCACCTCGCCCTGGGGTTGCGCGCCCCCCGCTGCGGCAGCGGGTGTACCGCCGCCGGTGCCGAAGCCGCCGGCAATGACGCTGATGAAGTTGCGGTTCATCGCGCGGCACATGATGTACGACAGGATCGCGCCGGACGAGCCGACCAGCGCACCGACGACGATCAACAGGTCGTTGGACAGCATGAAGCCCGTGGCGGCCGCGGCCCAGCCCGAGTAGCTGTTGAGCATCGACACCACCACCGGCATGTCGGCGCCGCCGATCGCCATCACCATGTGCACGCCGAAGAGCAGCGCGACCACGGTCATCACGATGAGCGGCAGCATGCCGGCCTGGATGGTCGGCGCATGCAGGAACTCGCGGCCGAACCAGATCACGATGAGCAGGCCCGCGAGGTTGATCCAGTGCCGGCCCGGCAGCAGCATCGGCTTGCCGCCGATGCGCGCCGACAGCTTGCCGAAGGCGATGATGGAACCGGAGAAGGTGATCGCGCCGATCAGGATGCCGACGTAGATCTCCATCTCGTGGATGTGCTTCTCGGCTTCGGTCGGGAACACCGTGGACGTGTCCACGTAGCTCGCGAAGCCGACGAGGCAGGCCGCCAGGCCCACCAGGCTGTGCATCAACGCAACCAGCTCGGGCATCTGCGTCATCTGCACCTTCTTCGCCGCGATGAGGCCGATGGCCCCGCCGACGACGAGCGCGCCGATGATCCACGCATAGCCGCCCGGCGTGACGCGCGGGCCCAGCACGGTGGCGAGGACGGCGATCGCCATGCCGATCATGCCGAAGGCGTTGCCGCGCCGCGCGGTCTCGGGGTTGGACAGGCCGCCGAGGCTGAGGATGAAGAGGATGGTGGCGCCAATGTAGGAGACGGTGGCCAGGCTCGAGGTCATGGTCGGCTCCTTACTTGCGGAACATCGCCAGCATGCGGCGGGTGACGGCGAATCCGCCGAACATGTTGATGGCGGTGAGCGCGAGCGCCAGCACCGCCATGCCGAGGATCAGCAGGTTGGGCCGGTCGGTGTTGCCGCCCACCAGCGGCGGCGCGATCTGGATCAGCGCGCCGATCGCGATGATCGAGGAGATCGCATTGGTCACGCTCATCAGCGGCGTGTGCAGCGAGGGCGTCACGTTCCAGATCACCATGTAGCCGACGAAGCAGGCCAGCACGAACACCGTGAAGTGCGACAGGAAGGACGCCGGCGCGTACATCCCGACCAGCAGGAACAGCAGCGCGCCGACGCCGAAGACGATGGCCAGCGACTGGCCCGACATCGGCTCGCTCGCGCCGTGGCCATGGCCCTTGGGCGCCGCGATGGGCGCGGCCGCGGGCTTGGGCGGCGCGGCCGGCATCTTGATCGGCGGCGGCGGCCAGGTGACCGCGCCTTCCTTGATGACGGTGAGGCCGCGGATCGCGTCGTCGTCCATGTTGACGTCGATCACGCCGTCCTTCGTCTTGCACAGCTCCTCGGCCAGGCGCAGCAGGTTGTTCGAATAGAGCGTGGACGCCTGCTTGGCCAGGCGGCTGGCGAGGTCGGTGTAGCCGACGATGGTCACGCCGTGCTTCACCACGGCCTGGCCCGGCTCGGTGAGTTCGCAGTTGCCGCCCTGTTCGGCCGCCATGTCGACGATCACGCTGCCGGGCTTCATGCTGCGCACCATCTCGGCGGTGATCAGCTTGGGCGCGGGCTTGCCGGGAATGAGAGCGGTCGTGATGATGATGTCGGCGTCCTTGGCCTGCGTCGCGTACATCTGGCGCTGCGCCTGCTGGAAGCCTTCGCTCATGACCTTGGCGTAGCCGCCGCCGCCCGAGCCTTCTTCCTCGTAATCGACCTTCACGAACTCGCCGCCCAGCGACTTCACCTGGTCGGCCACTTCGGCACGCGTGTCGTTGGCGCGCACGATCGCACCGAGGTTGGCGGCCGTGCCGATGGCGGCCAGGCCCGCGACGCCGGCGCCGGCGATGAACACCTTGGCCGGCGGCACCTTGCCCGCGGCCGTCACCTGCCCGTTGAAGAAGCGGCCGAACGCATTCGCCGCCTCGATCACCGCGCGGTAGCCGCTGATGCCGGCCATCGACGTCAGCGCATCCATCTTCTGCGCGCGCGACAGCTGGCGCGGCAGCGAATCGATGGCGAGCACCGTCGCCTTGCGCGCGGCCAGCTGCTGCATCAGCTCGGGGTTTTGCGCCGGCCAGACGAAGCCGATGAGCGTTTGCCCCTCGCGCATCTGCGCGACTTCCTGCGCCGTCGGCGGGCGCACCTTGAAGACGATGTCGGACTTGCCCCAGATGTCGCCCGCGGTGGGCACGACCTGCGCGCCCGCGGCGCGGTAGGTGTCGTCGGCGAAGTTCGCCGCGTCGCCCGCGCCGCTTTGCACGGCCACCGAGAACCCCAGCTTGACCAGCTTCTCGACGACGTCGGGCACGGTGGCGACGCGCTTTTCGCCCGCCATCGTTTCGGCGGGAACGCCAATGAGCATGGGGATTCTCCTCGTTGTAGGCCCGAAAGCTTACCCCAAGCGGGCACCGGCTCATCGTGGGCTCACTCTGGGTTCACGGCCGTGGGGTAGCCTTGGTGACATGTCCGCGACCTTCGTCTTCGGCCTGTCCGCGCTGCTGCACTTCTACATCGGTGCGCGGCTGGTGCACGAGCTGCCTGCGCCCGCCTCGTGGCTGCTGGCCGGCTGGCTGGTCGTGTCCACCGTGCTGATGCCGATGGGCATGGCGGCGCGCCGCTTCCTGAGCGGCGCGCGGGCCGAACGTGTCGCCATCGCCGGGCTGCTGGCGATGGGCCTGTTCTCGTCGCTGCTGGTCGGCACCTTCCTGCGCGACGTGCTGCTCATCGGCTTCGGTGTCGTGCACACGTTCGCGCCCCTGGCGTTCCCGTTCTCCACGCTCGAGCGGCTGTCGGCGGAGTTGGTGCCCGCGGCCGCGCTCGCCGTCACCGTCATCGGTTTCGCCAACGCGCGCCGCATCGCCCGCGTGGTCGAGGTGCGTGTACCCATCGCGGGCCTGCCTGCCGGGCTGGACGGCTTCACCATCGCGCAGATCAGCGACGTGCACGTCGGCCCGACGATCCGCCGCGAGTACGTGCAAGGCATCGTCGACGCGGTGAACCGGATCGACGCCGACATCATCGCCATCACCGGTGACCTGGTCGACGGCAGCGTGGCGCAATTGCGCGAGCATGTCGCGCCGCTGGCGCAACTGAAGGCGAGGCACGGTGTCTTCTTCGTCACCGGCAACCACGAGTACTACTCGGGCGCGCTGCCGTGGATGGCGGAGCTGCGCCGCCTGGGCATCACGGTCCTGCACAACGGCCACGCCGTGCTCGAGCATGCGGGCGAGCAGCTGGTGGTGGCGGGCGTGCCCGACTACAGCGCGGGCCACTTCCACGACGACCATGCGAGCGACCCCGCACGGTCGCTGCAAGGCGCGCCGGCCCATGCGAAGAAGGTGCTGCTCGCGCACCAGCCGCGCACGGCGCCGGCCGCGGCGCGCGCGGGCTTCGACTTGCAGGTGTCGGGCCACACGCACGGCGGGCAGTTCTGGCCGTGGAACCACTTCGTGCGCCTGCAGCAGCCGTACACGGCCGGGCTGCACAAGCTGGACGGGTTGTGGGTCTATGTCAGCCGCGGCACCGGTTACTGGGGCCCGCCGAAACGCTTCGGCGCGCCGTCGGAAATCACGCGGTTGAGCTTGCGTCCAGCGTCCGCCTGATTCCTACAGGGCGGCGGGGCCGCATCCCACATGGCTGAGGTGGGGCGCCACCGAACACTCGTCGCATGGCCCGCCTCGCTTCCCTCACCTACCCCCTGACCGGCGCGCGAGCCGGCAACGTGAATTACCTCGGTGCGGCGCGCTGCCGCCGCAAGTTCGAACTCTTCTACCCCGACGGCTTCGCCGACGAGACCTACCAGGTGGCCGAGCGCTCGTTCAAGGAGCGCGCCCACCTGGAATGGGACGCCGAGCTCGGCCCCGTCGAATTCCGCAAGCTGCTGGCGCGCGGCGAGTTCCGCCAGATCGCCGACGCCGCGATCCGCATCGAGTCGCGCACCAACCTGCTGTTCTCGTTCGAGAAGATGGCGCTGCGCGACGCGCTGAAGTCGCAGGCCGGCGCGCGCCTGTTCGCCACCGAGCTGTATGCCTTCCTGTGGAGCCGCGGCTCGCCGCAGCGCAAGTTCGCCGACTGGGTGCAGGCCGTCTCCGAGCTGCCGCGGCGCGAGGCGCCGGTGCTCACCTGGCCGATCGTCACCGTGTTCGGCTTCCTCGCCCGGCCCGACAAGCACATGTTCCTGAAGCCGATGGTCACGCGCCGCGCGGCGCATGCCTACGGCTACGACTTCGGCTACGAAACGCAGCCGCACTGGCGCGTCTACCAGTCGCTGCTGACCTTCGCAGCCATCATCCGCCGCGACCTCGAGCGCCGCCCGGGCTTCCAGGCGCGCGACATGATCGACCTGCAGTCCTTCATCTGGGTGCAGGGCTCGCCCGAGTACGAGACCTGAGGCACGACCAGGTCTCCTGCAAGAGCGGCAGCGCGTTGAAGAGCACGCTGGCCGCGGCGGCCACCAAGAGATAGTCCGGCGGCAGGGGCTCGGCCCGGGGCCGCAGCGACAGCTCGGGGCCGTGCGGCCACGCGATCACCGCCAGCAGCCCCAGCGACACCAGCGGCAGCAGCTCGAGGAAGCTGTGCACCATCTGCTCGAAGGGGCCGACGTCGCGCAGCACCGTGGTGTAGTCCAGGTCCCAGTACACCGTGGCCTCGTGCACGAGGAACACTGCGAGCACGATCGCCAGCACGCCGGCGTTGGTCTCGAAGAAGGCGACGGCCACCATGCCCACGCCGATCTCCGCGTACATCAGCCAGTGCATCAGGCTTTCTTTGATGCCACTGGTGGTGGCGATGCCGGTCGCGCGGTGGCAGGCCCAGTCAGCCAGGCCCGCGAGCACCCACAGCGGGTACACCACGTACATCAGCAGGAACAAGGGCGCGTCCGGCACGCCGTCAGCGTAGCGCCTTTGGAGGCTGGGCGGCGCAGAAACGGGCCTGCGCCGCCCAGCCTCCTAGCGCGCGAATTGTTCGGAGCCGACCAGGCCGATCTTCTGCAGGCCCAGCCGTTGCGCGCTGGCCAGCGCGGCCGCCACCGCCTCGTACTTCGCGCGGGCGTCGGGGCGCAGGTGGATCTCCGGCTGGTCGGGCTGCGACGCCGCCTCGCGCAGGCGCGCATCCAGCTCGCCGCGATCGGCGACGAATTCGCCGTTCCAGGTGAACGCGCCGTTGGGCGTGACGTCGAGCTGCACGATCTTCGGTTCGCCCGGCGGTTGCGGCGCGCCGGGGCTGGGCATCTCCAGGCTCACCGCATGCAGCTGGATGGGGATCGTGATGATGAGCATCACCAGCAGCACCAGCAGCACGTCCACCAGCGGCGTGGTGTTGATCTCCACCATCACCTCGGCGTCGCCTTCGTCGCTGCCCAGCGGGATCATGGCGGCGGCTCCGTGAGGAAGCCGATCTTCGCGATGCCGGCCTGCTGCGCGGCATACACCACCTGCCCGATGGCCTGGTAGTCGGCGCGCGCGTCGGCGCGGATGTGCAGCTCGGGCTGCGGCTGGCGCACCGCCTCCTGCGCCAGCTGTTGCGCGAGACGCGGCGTGTTCGCCACCGGCGTGTCGAACCAGTACACCGCGCCCTGCGCGTCGACGGTGACGATGATGTCCTGCGGCTTTTCGTCGATGCCCTGCGTGCCCTCCCGCGGCAGGCTCACGGCGATGGAGCTGCTGAACACGGGCACGGCGATCAGGAAGATGATGAGCAGCACCAGCATCACGTCCACCAGCGGCGTGGTGTTGATGGTGGCCATCAGCCCGTCGTCCGGCTCGGGCATCTGGTGCGGGAAGCGCACGCCCATGGCGTCGTCAGCCGCGCTTGGCGGCGGCCGCAAGCAGCACGGTGTGCAGGTCGGAGCCGAAGGCGCGCACGTCGTCCATCGCCACGCGGTTGCGCCGCACCAGCCAGTTGTAGCCGAGCACCGCCGGCACCGCGACCGCGAGACCCAGCGCCGTCATGATCAGCGCCTCGCCCACCGGGCCCGCGACCTTGTCGATCGACGCCTGGCCCGAAGCGCCGATGCGCACGAGTGCGTTGTAGATGCCCCAGACCGTGCCGAACAGGCCGACGAAGGGCGCGGTGGAACCGACGGTGGCCAGCACCGCGAGCCCTTCCTGCGTGCGGCTGTGCACGGCGGCGATGGCGCGCTCGATGCTTTGCGCCACCCAGGTGTTCAGGTCCACCTGGCCGATCAGGCCGTCGTGCTTGCGCGTGGCTTCGAGCGCCGACTCGGCGATGAAGCGGTAGGGGCTGCCCTTTTGCAGCGCCTCGGTGCCCTGGCGCACGGTGTCCGCCTTCCAGAAGGTCGCGTTGGCCGCGCGGCCCTGCCCGCCCATGCGCGACTGCACGATCAATTTGCGGATGAGGACGTACCAGCTGGCCAGCGACATGATCGCGAGGATCAGGATGGTGACGCGCGCCACCCAGTCGCCTTGCGCCCACATCGCCTGCAGGCCGTAGGGATTGGCGACGGCGGCGGGCGCCTTGATGGCGGGCAGAACCGGCTGCGAAGCCGCGGGCGCCGAAGCCTGCGCGAGCGCCAGTGCCGTGAAGGCGCTGGCGTACAGGGCGAAGGCACTGCGAAGGACGAAGGCGGGAATGGATCGCATGACGACGCGGGTGCGGGGACGGCCCATTGTGTCGCATAAAGCGAGCGGCCCCGCCACGGGAAAGCCACGACCATAATCGCGCATGCCCGCCTCCCGCTGGAACCCGCGCGTGACCGTGGCCGCCGTGATCGAGAAGGACGGCCGCTTCCTCCTGATCGAGGAAGAGACGGCCCTCGGCCTGAAGTTGAACACCCCCGCCGGCCACCTCGAGCCCGGCGAGACGCCGGCGCAGGGCTGCGCGCGCGAGGTGCTGGAGGAAGCCGCGCACGACTTCACGCCCACCGCCTTCCTCGGCGTGTACCTGGCGCGCTCGCGCAAGAACACCACCGGCGAGGACCAGACGTACCTGCGCCTGGCGTTCTGCGGCGAGCTCGGCGCGCACCATGCGGGCCGCGCGCTGGACGACGGCATCGTGCGCACGCTGTGGATGACGGCCGACGAGGTGCGCAAGAGCGCCGCGCGCCACCGCAGCCCGCTGGTGCTGAAGTGCATCGAGGACTACATCGCCGGCGTGCGCCATCCGCTCAGTGCCGTGCACAGCGACCCGAGCCTGCTGAAGGTGCCGGCGCCCGCGCGCGGCGAGCGCGAATAGCTACTTCAGCATCCGGCCCAGCGCGAGGAACTGCGGCAGCGTGATCGGGTCGTTGGCCGAGCTCGCGGCCACCGGGTGCGATGCGAAGCGCGCGATCACCATCTCGGCCTTCGGCGCGACGTACAGGCGCTGGCCGTGGATGCCGCGGCCCTCGAACGCGTCCAGCTCGTTGTGCGTGACCCACCACATGTTGCGGTACGAGTAGCCGGGCAAGAGCGTGTAGCCGGCCTTCGCGAATTTCGCGGGGCTGTCGCCGCGCTGGGTGTCGTGCACGACGGCGGCAGGCACCACCTGCTTGCCGTGCCAGTCGCCTTCGCGCCGCATCAGCTCGCCGAAGCGCGCCAGGTCGCGCAGCGTGGCCGACAGGCCGCCTCCGCCCATCGGCGTGCCTGCCGGGTCAACGATGATGTAGCCGTCTTCCTCGCAGCCGAGCGGCGCCCACAGCCGCTCGTGCAGCAGCTGCACCAGCGAGCGGCCGGTGACGCGCGCCATCACCCAGCTCATGACCTCGGTGTTGACGGTCTTGTACGCGAAGGCCTGGCCGTGCTCGCCCTGCTTGCGCAATTTGGGCAGGTAGTCGGTGACGAAGGTGGCGCCGGCGTATCCCGGCGGGCGCGGGCGCAGGCCCGCCGCGCGCGCGTACTCCCAGATGCTGGACGTGCGGTCGGCGTACACCTCCGTGTAGTCCAGGCCCGTCTGCATGTCCATCACGAGGCGCAGCGGCGCGTCGCCGAACGCGGAGCCGCCCATCTCGGGCAGGTAATGCGGGATGGTCTTGTCCGCGTCTAGCACGCCCTCGTGCACGAGCGCGGCGCACAGCGTCGCGGCGTACGACTTGGTGATCGAGAAGCAGCTGTGCGGCACATGGTCCTGCAGTTCGCCGAAGTAGCGCTCGTAGACGATGCGGCCACGGTGCAGCACCACGATGCCGTCGGTGTAGGTGTCGTACAGCGCCTCGTCGAAGCGCCGCTGCGTGCCGTTCAGGTCGCTGAAGGCGAGCGCGTCCACGTCGCCCTTCGCCTCGGCGCGCTCCAGGCGCGAGGGCGTGCCGTTGCCGCGCCAGATGGAAGCGGTCGGCGCGATCTCGCGCGCGTGCGACAGCGTCCAGCGGATCTGCGGGAAGTCGTAGAAGGCGTCGCTCTCGAAGGTGATGCGCTTGTCGGCCGGCGGCGGTGCGCCGCGCATCCAGCCCAGGTCGCGCGGCTCCGAGGCGCGCCCGCCGGCGTAGCGCTTGCCGTCGAACTCCTGCCATTGCGATTCGGCCATGGTCGTCTCCTTCACTTCGGGCATTTGTCGGTGAGCGCCTTCATCGCCAGGATGGGCGCGTTGAGCAGGCCGTAGTTGGCCTCGCCTTCCTTCGGCGCGTGCAGGCAGTCGCCGCGGCTGGCCGCCTCGACGCCTTGCGCGAGCGGGTCCTTGCGGTCGCGCCGCAGCTGCTGGTTGGCCATCTCCGACAGGCTGCGCTGCGGCGGCGTGCGGTAAGGCCCGGGCAGCGACGGAATGGCGGGCGCCGTGAGCACGGGTGGCGGCGGCAGCGCGGGGCGCGGCGCAGCGGGCACGGGCGTTGCGGGCCCGCCCCAGCCCGGCGGTGCGGGTATGGCGATCGGCGTCGCGGTGCCGGCGCCGGGTGTGCCGGGCTGCACGGGCACGTCGACCACCGGGCCTTGCAGGCGTGGCGAAGGCGCGGGCACTGCGGGTGCGGGAACAGGAGCAGCCTGGATCGGCGCGGGAGGCGCGGGAACCGGCGCCGGTGCAGGCGGTGCCGGCACGGGTTCGGGGGCCGGTGGCGCGGGCGGCGTCGGTGCGGGCGCCGGTGGTGCTGGCAGCGCCGGTGCGGGAACGGGGACCGGCGCAGGCGCCGGCGCGGGCTCCGGCACGACCGGTTGCGGGATCGGCACCGGCGCGGGTGCGGGCGCGGGAATCTCGGGCGGCACCGGCGCAGGCGCCGGCGGCGGCTGGGGCAGCGGCAACGGCGGCACGGGCACCGGCACGGCGGGCGCGACGTCGGGCGGCGCGGGCACCGACGGCTGGGGCTTCGCGGCTTCGCGCACCGGCTCTGGTTCGGGCTGGGGCGGCAGCGGCGCGGGCTCGCGCGCCTGGAGCGTTTCGGGCAACTGCCGAGTCGCCTTCATCGGCACGCTCGACTCCGGCACGTTGGAGAAGATCGCCATGTCGCTGCTGGGTGTGGCGTTGCGCTGGGGCAGCGTGATGGCGCGGCTGGCGTTGGCGGATGGGCTCAACGGCCGCACGTACTGGTACACGACGTAACGCACGGTGGGCACCAGCGGCGAGTACTGCAGCAGCAGCCACAGGATGCCCGCATGGATGGCCGTGGTGGTCGCCAGCGCCGACGGCGACATGCGGTCGCGCGGGAACGGCGGTGTGGCAGGCCGATAGAGCATAAGGATTTGATGCCCTTGGGATAATCGCACAAATGAAAGCGAAGTCGCGTGTCGTCGTGGGCTTGAGCGGAGGCGTGGACTCCGCGGTGAGCGCGCACCTGCTCAAGGCGCAGGGCTACGAGGTCGTCGCGATCTTCATGAAGAACTGGGAAGACGACGACGATGACGAGTACTGCTCGTCACGCCAGGACTTCCTCGACGCCGCCTCGGTCGCCGACGTGCTGGGCATCGAGATCGAGCATGTCAACTTCGCCGCCGAGTACAAGGACCGTGTGTTCGCCGAGTTCCTGCGCGAGTACCAGGCTGGCCGCACGCCCAACCCCGACGTGCTGTGCAATGCCGAGATCAAGTTCAAGGCCTTCCTCGACCATGCGATGCGCCTCGGCGCCGAGAAGATCGCGACGGGCCATTACGCCCGCGTGCGCGAGAACGAAGGCCGCTTCGAATTGCTCAAGGGCCTAGACGACACCAAGGACCAGAGCTACTTCCTGCACCGCCTGACGCAGCAGCAGCTGTCGAAGACGCTCTTTCCCGTCGGCGAGCTGCGCAAGAGCGAGGTGCGCCGCATCGCGGCCGAGATCGGCCTGCCCAATGCGAAGAAGAAGGATTCGACGGGCATCTGCTTCATCGGCGAGCGGCCCTTCCGCGAGTTCCTCAACCGCTACATCGTCAAGGAGCCGGGCCCGATCAAGGACGAGAACGGCCGCACGATCGGCCAGCACCAGGGCCTGTCGTTCTACACGCTGGGGCAGCGCCAGGGCCTGGGCATCGGCGGCGTGAAGCGGAAAGGGCGCGAGAACAGCGAGTCGACGCGCGACCGCGCGTCGAGCGGCAGCGGCGATCACGAGCCGTGGTACGTCGCGCGGAAGGACCTCGAGAAGAACACACTGTGGGTCGTGCAAGGCCACGACCATCCCTGGCTGCAATCGCTGGCGCTCGACGCCGACGACGCGAGCTGGGTCGCGGGCGCTGCGCCGCGCGAAGGCGAATACGGGTCGAAGACGCGCTACCGCCAGGCCGATGCGCCCTGCGTGCTCGCGCGCGACGCCAACGGCGCGTTCCACCTCGACTTTCCGCAGCCGCAGTGGGCGGTGACGCCGGGCCAGTCGGCGGTGCTGTACGACGGCGACGTGTGCCTGGGCGGCGGCGTCATCAGCGCGAAGGCATGATGGATCCCTCGATCGGCTGGCTCCTCAGCATCGTGCTCATCGCCGTGGGCTTCGCGGGCATCGTGCTGCCCGCGCTGCCGGGGACGATCCTGATCCTCGCCGGCATCTTCGCTGGCGCGTGGGCCGACGGCTTCGCGCGCATCGGCTGGGTCGCGCTCACCGTGTGCACGGTGCTCGCGCTGCTGTCGTGGGTGCTCGACTACGCCGCGGCGGTGCTGGGCGCCAAGCGCGCCGGCGCCAGCAAGCTCGCGCTGTGGGGCGCGGCGATCGGCACGGTGGTGGGCATCTTCATGGGCTTCGTCGGCATCTTCTTCATGCCACTGGTCGGCGCGGCTATCGGCGAGCTCATCGCGCGCCGCAACCACGGGCAGGCGCTGCGCGTGGGCATCGCCACCTGGATCGGCCTGCTCGCGGGGATGCTGGGCAAGCTGCTGCTCGCCCTGGTGATGGTCGGGATCTACGTCGTCGCGCTCTTCGTCTAGCGCGGCGGGGTCAGAACGGGATGTCGTCGTCCATGTCGTCGAAGCCCGTGGACTTCGACGCGGGCTTGCCCGCCGCGGGTTGCTGGCGCGACGGCGGCGCGGCGCGGCGGCTGGCGCCGTCGTCGTCGCCCGAGGGGCTGCCCATGCCCTGGCGGCTGCCCAGCAGCTGCAGCGTGTCGGCGCGCACCTCGGTGATGCTGCGCTCGTTGCCGTCCTTGTCGGTGTACTTGCGCGTGCGCAGGCTGCCCTCGACATAGGCCTGCGAGCCCTTGCGCAGGTACTCGCCGGCGATCTCCGCCAGCCGGCCGTTGAAGACCACGCGGTGCCACTCCGTGTGTTCCTTCATCTCGCCGGACGTCTTGTCCTTCCACTTGTCGGTGGTGGCGATGGTGACGTTGGCGACGCGGTCGCCGCTGGGGAAGGTGCGCACCTCGGGGTCGCGCCCGAGGTTGCCGACGATGATGATCTTGTTGACCGAAGCCATGGTGCCTCCTGCAATCTGACGATTATGTAGCCTGCGCGTCGGCGTCGTCCGCGAGCACTTCCTCGACGGAATTCCGCGGCGCGGGCGCCTGCATGGGCCAGGCCACGACGAGCCACAGCAGCATCAGCGCCGCGCACGTCGCGAACAGGCCTGAGTAACCAACGTTCTTCGCCAGCCATCCGCCGACCGCGCCCCCCGCGAAGAAGCCCACCGATTGGAGGGTGTTGTAGACACCGAGCGCGGCGCCGCGCGCATGCGGCGGCGCGATGCGCGAGGCCATGCTGGGCTGGCTGGCCTCCAGCACGTTGAAGCCGCAGAAGAACACGAACAGCAGCAGCGCCAGCGACACGACGCCGGGCGCGCTCGCCACCCACAGCAGGCCCAGCTGCACCAGCGCGACCACGCCGACCGACGCGAGGAACACCGCGCGCAGGTGGCCGCGGCGCTCCAGCGGGAACAGCGTGAGCGACATGACGACGAAGGACGCCAGCACCGCCGGCAGGTAGACCCACCAGTGATGCTGCTTTTCCAGGCCCGCCTGCACCAGCAGCGCCGGGATCGCGACCCACATCGCCAGCTGCACCGCGTGCAGGATGAACACACCCGCGTCCAGGCGCAGCAGGCCGGCGTGCGAGAGCACTTCCGACAACTTGCCGCGCGGGGTGTTGCGATGCTGCACCGGCTCCGGCGGCGTCCACCACGCGATCACGGCGATGCACGCCAGCGCCAGCACGCCGGTCAGGGCGAAGAGGCCCGCCAGGCCGATGCCCGCCGCGAGCACCGGCGCAGCGACGAGCGACAGCGCGAACATCAGCCCGATGCTCGCGCCCACCATCGCCATCGCCTTGGTGCGCACCTCGTCGCGCGTCTGGTCGGCCAGCAGCGCGGTCACCGCCGCCGACACCGCGCCCATGCCTTGCAGCGCGCGGCCGAAGATGAGCCCTTCCAGGCTCGAAGCCATCGCCGCGGCGAAACTGCCGGCCGCGAACACGAGCAGCCCGAAGGCGATCACGCGCTTGCGGCCCAGCCGGTCGGACGCGAAGCCGAAGGGGATCTGCAGCACGCCCTGCGTCAGGCCGTAGATGCCCATCGCGAGGCCGACGCGCGCGGGGTCGTCCCCGCCCGGGTAGCGCGCCGCTTCGAGCGCGAACACCGGCAGCACGAGGAAGAGCCCGAGCATGCGGGCGGCGAAGATCATCGCGAGCGACGCGCTGGCGCGCCGCTCGCCGGCGGTCATGCGGGATGAAGGATCGCTGGGAACGGAGGCTGCGGTCACGGGGCGGAGAGTGCAGGAACCGTACCGCTGGCAGCGGCCGGAAACCTGCGATTCTCCGCGAAGTGTTCGATCCACACCGAATCGCCGAACTCGTGCGTCAGGTAGCCATGGGCTTCGAGCTCGGCGCTGGCCGCGCGCAGCACGCCGTCCGGTGCGAAGGCGCGCAGCAGCTCGTAGTGGCTGGTGCCCGGCTCGTGCGTGCCGCTGACGATGGCATCAACGACGGCCAGTCGCGTGTGCGGCCCGATCTTCTGGTTGGCCAGGCCAGGGCCGGGATGCAGGACGCCCCGCGCAGCCGCGTGTTCGAGCGCGCGCACGACCGTCGTGCCGAGCGCCACCACGCGGCCGCCCTGCTCTTTCGCATCGCGGATCGCGCGCACGGTCGCGGCAGGGATCAGGTAGGGCTCGTCCAGCGGCAGGCGCGCGTCCAACCCCGCATCGCCGGTGGACGACAGGCCGGCCGCATGCGTCAGCGTCGCGAACACCACGCCCTTGCGCCGCATCGCGGCCAACAGCGACCAGTCGAGCACGAAACCCGCCGAGGGCGGCTCGAAGGCCACCGGCAGCGCGGCCACGCGCGTCCACACGTCCCACAGCTTCAGCGGCTCGTGCATGTGCGCGTACTGCACGGGCTTGCCGTGGCGCGCGAGGCCGGCCCAGATCGCATCGGGCTCGCCGGTGAAGCGGACCTGCACCAAGCGAGGGTGGCCGAGCAACGCCAGCACAGCCGCGCGAAGCGGGCCCAGCGCCAGCACGTCGCCGGCTTCGAGCGCGGGCGGCATCGGCCGCAGCTCGGTCGGCGTGCGGTGGTCGCCTTCGCCGAAGACGACGGCCGTGAACTCGCGCACGTCGTCCACGTCCAGCGACTTGCGCGCGGCCAGGCGAATCTCGATCTCGCGGCCCGTGCGCACGTCGGTGCCGTGCAGGCTCGCGGGCAAGGTCGCCGCGTCGTTTGCGACGAGCACGTCGCCGGGCTGCAGCAGTTCGGCGAGCTGCGAACGGTCCATGTGGCGGATCGCGCCCGCCGCATCGACGGCGAGCAGCTTCGCGCCGCGGGGGCGCTGCTCGGGCCGGTGCGCGGCCTTCATGCGGTCACCTGCTGGGCTTCGCCCACCAGCTGCGCGACGCGCACGAGCAGCTCGCGCGCCGATTGTTCCGGGCGTTTGAGCGAGGAGCGGTCGGCATCGGGCAGCGCGAGCGCATGCATGGGCGTGTCCATGTCGCCCGGCTCGTGCTCGATCACGCGGATGCCGTGCTCCTTCAGCTCCTCGTCCCAGATGCGGCTCATGTGCGCGACGGCCGCCTTGCTCGCGCCGTAGGCGCCCCAGTTCGCATAGGCATTCACGCCGGCGTCGCTGGAGATGTTGACGACGATGGCCGGGCGGCCTTCGCGTGCCGACGCGGCCAGCGCGCCGAGCAGCGCCTTCGTCAGGCGGAACGGCCCGAGCAGGTTGGCCTGCAGCGCCGCCTCGAAGTCCTCGCATTCGGTGTCGGCCAGCGGCGCGAGCGGAACCGGCCCCAGCACCGAGGCGTTGTTGATGAGGATGTCCAGGCCGCCCAGCGCCGTGCCCACCTGCATCGCCAGCGCGTGGATGGTTTCCTTCCGGGCCACGTCGCCCGCGATGCCGTGCGTGCCGGGGCGCCGCAGCGCGACGGCGCTGACGCGGTGCGCGTCACGGGCGACGAACGCGACTTGCGCGCCGGCGCGATGCAGCTGGTCGACCAGCGCGAGGCCCAGGCCCGAAGTCCCGCCGGTGATGGCGACCCGCAATCCCTTGAAAGTGCTGTCCATGTCCTTGTCCTTTCGTGTGGCTCCAACGATAGGCAACGGCGGGCGAATCCCCGAGCGCGATGTCCAACGGATTGGCGGATCGTTTTTCCGTCGCACAATCCGCGCATGGAAGAGGCATCCGGCAGCCCCGCCGCGTCCCACCTCGCGCGCAACCTGGTCAACCTGCGCCGCACGCGCGGCCTGACGCAGGACATGCTGGCGCGCGAGTCGGGCGTGCCGCGCTCGACCATCGCCAACCTCGAATCGGGCGAGGGCAACCCGTCGTTGGCGGTGCTGGTGAAGGTGGCGCAGGCGCTGGCGGTGCCGATCGACGAGCTGCTGGCGTCGCCGCGCGCGATGGTGCGGCACTGGGCCGCCGACGAAGTCGCCCTGCGCACCAAGGGCCGCGGCGTGGACATCCGGCCGCTGGTGCCCGAGCCCGTGCCCGATTCGCAGATGGAGGTGATGGATTTCGCGCCTGGCGCCCTCATGGGCGGCACGCCGCACCTGCCGGGCACGCGCGAGTTCTTCACCTGCCTCGCCGGCCGCGTGAAGATCACCGTGGCCGGCGACGCGTTCGAGGTCGGCACGGGCGAGGTGCTGGCGTTTCCCGGCAACCTGCCGCACTCCTACCAGAACCTCGACGGCGTGGCGACCGCGCGCGGCGTGTCGGTCGTGATCCTCGCCAAGGCCGGCGTCTAGCCGATGTAGCGCCGGGAAGCTCCGCGCATTTATCATGTCGGGTTCCCCTCGCGAGCCCGGCATTGAACTCTTCCACCGACGGCAAATACCTCGGCAGCATCGCCGCCGCCCAGCGGATCAGCATCCGCGGGGCGCGCACGCACAACCTGAAGAACGTCGACCTCGACATCCCGCGCAACCAGCTGGTGGTGATCACGGGCCTGTCGGGTTCGGGCAAGTCCTCGCTCGCCTTCGACACGCTCTACGCGGAAGGCCAGCGACGTTACGTCGAGAGCCTGTCGGCGTATGCACGCCAGTTCCTGCAGCTGATGGACAAGCCCGAGGTCGACATGATCGAGGGCCTGTCGCCCGCGATCTCGATCGAGCAGAAGGCCACCTCGCACAACCCGCGCTCCACCGTGGGCACGGTCACCGAGATCCACGACTACCTGCGCCTGCTCTTCGCGCGCGCCGGCACGCCGCACTGCCCGCTGCATGACATCCCGCTCAGTTCGCAGACCGTGTCGCAGATGGTCGATGCCGTGCTGGCGCTGCCCGAGGACACACGGCTGATGATCGTCGCGCCCGTCGCGCGTGACCGCAAGGGCGAGTTCACGGAGCTCTTCGCCGAGATGCAGGGCCAGGGCTACGTGCGCTTCCGCGTCGGCGGCCAGCTGTACGAGTACGAGTCGCTGCCCAAGCTGAAGAAGGCCGAGAAGCACGACATCGACGTGGTGATCGACCGCGTCAAGGTGCGGCCAGAGATCCAGCAACGCTTGGCCGAAAGCTTCGAGGCCGCGCTGCGCCTGGCCGATTCGCGCGCCATCGCGGTCGAGATGGACGGCGGCCAGGAGCACTGGTTCAACGCGAAGTTCGCCTGTCCCATCTGCAACTACTCGATCGCCGAGCTGGAGCCGCGCCTGTTCTCCTTCAATTCGCCGGTGGGCGCGTGCCCGTCGTGCGACGGCCTCGGCTGCATGGAGTTCTTCGATCCGCTGCGCGTGGTGGCGTTTCCGTCGGTGTCGCTGGCGGGCGGCGCGATCAAGGGCTGGGACCGGCGCAACCCCTATTACTTCTCGATGGTCGAGGCGCTGGCCAAGCACTACAAGTTCGACGTCGACACGCCCTTTGAGGAACTCGACCTGACGGTGCAGCACGCGCTGCTGCACGGCTCGGGCGAAGAGGAGATCAGGTTCAACTACACCTTCGAGTCGGGTCAGGCGGCCGGCAAGCGCACGACGAAGAAGCACCCGTGGGAAGGCGTGATCCCGAACATGGCACGCCGCTACCGCGAGACCGATTCGGTCGCCGTGCGCGAGGAGCTCGCGCGCTACCGCAGCATGCAGCCCTGTCCCGAGTGCGGCGGCACGCGCCTGCGCAGCGAGGCCCGGCACGTCAAGCTGGGTGAAGGCCCGCAGGCGCGCACCATCTACGACATCAGCCATGTCACCCTGCGCGAGAGCCACGACTACTTCCAGCAATTGAAGATGCACGGCGCGAAGGCCGAGATCGCCGAGAAGGTGGTGCGCGAGATCGGCCTGCGGCTGAAGTTCCTCAACGACGTGGGCCTCAACTACCTGACGCTGGACCGCAGCGCCGAGACGCTGTCGGGCGGCGAGGCGCAGCGCATCCGCCTGGCGTCGCAGATCGGCTCGGGCCTGACGGGCGTGATGTACGTATTGGACGAGCCCAGCATCGGCCTGCACCAGCGCGACAACGACCGCCTGATCTCCACGCTGCGCCATTTGCGCGACATCGGCAACAGCGTGATCGTGGTGGAGCACGACGAGGACATGATCCGCGCCGCCGACCACCTGATCGACATGGGCCCGGGCGCCGGCATCCACGGCGGCGAGGTGATGGCGCAAGGCTCCTTCGAGGACGTCTGCAACACCGAGGCCTCGCTCACCGGCCAGTTCCTCTCGCACAAGAAATCGATCGCCGTGCCCAAGCGCCGCACGCCGTGGCTGCCGGCGCCGCCGCCGGCGCTGGCCAACCAGGTGCAGGAGATCCGCGTGATCGGCGCGCGCGGCAACAACCTGAAAGGCGTGACGGTGTCCTTCCCCGTGGGCCTGTTCACCTGCGTGACGGGCGTGTCGGGCTCGGGCAAGTCGACGCTGGTCAACGACACGCTGTATGCCGCGGTGTCGCGCACGCTGTACCGCTCGCACGAGGAGCCGGCGGCCCACGAGGAGATCGAGGGCATCGAGTACTTCGACAAGGTGATCGCGGTGGACCAGTCGCCGATCGGCCGCACGCCGCGCAGCAACCCGGCCACCTACACCGGCCTGTTCACGCCGATCCGCGAGTTGATGGCCGAGACGCAGGTCGCGAAGGAACGCGGTTACGGGCCCGGCCGCTTCTCCTTCAACGTCGCGGGCGGGCGCTGCGAAGCTTGCCAGGGCGACGGCGTGGTGAAGGTGGAGATGCACTTCCTGCCCGACGTGTACGTGGCCTGCGACGTGTGCAAGGGCGCGCGCTACAACCGCGAAACGCTCGAGGTGCAGTGGAAGGGCCGCAACATCGCGCAGATCCTGGACATGACGGTGGAGGACGCGCACGAGTTTCTCAAGCCGGTGCCGGCCATCGCGCGCAAATTGCAGACGCTGCTCGACGTGGGCCTGTCGTACATCAAGCTGGGCCAGTCGGCGACGACGCTGTCCGGTGGTGAAGCGCAACGCGTGAAGCTCGCGCTGGAGCTGTCCAAGCGCGAGACCGGGCGCACGCTCTACATCCTGGACGAGCCGACCACCGGCCTGCACTTCGCCGACATCGACATGCTGCTGAAGGTCTTGCACCAGCTGCGCGACGCCGGCAACACCATCGTCGTGATCGAGCACAACCTGGACGTCATCAAGACGGCCGACTGGATCATCGACATGGGCCCCGAAGGCGGCGCGGGCGGCGGCGAGGTGGTGGGCGTGGGCACGCCCGAAGCCATCGCGGCCAATGCCGCGAGCCACACCGGCCGCTACCTGAAACGCCTGCTCGAACACAAACAAGAATAATTCGCATTTAGATATAGAATGCGCTCCACGCCCCGCCACGAGGGCTCGGAGAACCCCTTGCACCAAGAAAAAGACGGGCCGCGCGGCGGCCCGGGAAGAACGCTGTTGCCGCTGGGCGCGATGCTGCTCGCCGCCGGCCCCGCCCTGGCGCAGACCACCGAGGTCGCGCAGGTCAACCTGAAGCGCGTCGAGATCACGGAGAAGGCGCCGCGCTACCAGCCGGAGGTGACCAGCACCGTGCGCGCGCCGGTCGCGCCGAAGGACGTGCCGCAGTCGCTGACCATCGTCAACGACGAACTGATCAAGGACCAGGGCGTGGACACGTTGCGCGGCGCGCTGCGCAACGTTCCCGGCATCACCTTCGAAGCCGGCGAAGGCGGGCGCATCGGCGACTCGATCCGCCTGCGCGGCTTCTCGGTGTCGGGCGACATCTACCTGGACGGCATGCGCGACATCGCGCAGTACAACCGCGACACCTTCAACGACGAGCGCATCGAGGTGCTGCGCGGCTCGGCGTCGATGCTGTTCGGCCGCGGCTCCACCGGCGGCGTGGTCAACCAGGTGAGCAAGACGCCGCGCCTGAACAAGGGCAGCGAAGTCGACGTCACCGCCGGCGACGGCAACTACGTGCGCACCACCGGCGACTTCAACATCGCCACGGGCGAGTCGTCGGCGCTGCGCCTGAACACCATGACGACCGACTGGGACGGCCGCGCCGGCAAGGCCGCCACGCACCGCCGCGGCCTCGCGGGCTCGTACCGCTGGAACATCGGCAACCCCGACGAGTTCACCGTCGGCTTCTACCACCTGGACTACCGCGACAAGCCCGACCTGGGCGGTCGCTGGCTGCAGGGCAAGCCCGCGCCCTTCCCGCGCGACAAGTGGTACGGCTTCGACTCGGACGACCAGAAGGACAGCGCCAACATGCTGACCTTCTCGCACACGCACTCCTTCGAGGACGGCAGCAGCCTGACCACGCGCGTGCGCGACGGCCAGTTCCGCCGCGACCTGTGGGCCACGCAGGTCAATGCGCTGCCGGCGGGCACGACCTTCGACAACTTCGGCGCGGGCACGGTGGTGAACCGCGGCACGCAGACGCGCGCCGGCAAGGAGCACCACACCTTCGTGCAGACCGACTACACCACGCGCAAGCAGTGGGCCGGCATGTGGCACGACTGGCTGGCGGGCGTGGACCTGGCGCGCGAACGCTCGGAGCGCTCGAACTACCTCAACGTACCCGCGCGGCCCGCGACCACCGTCGGCGCCGCCGACAACACGCCGCTGGTGGACACGCGCATCCCCAACCTGCTCACGAAGTTCGAGGCCAAGTCGGTCGGCATCTTCCTGCAGGACACCGTCAGCTTCACCGAGCACTGGAAGCTGCTGGCGGGCCTGCGCTACGACCGCTTCTCCGGCAACTACGACCGCTCGGGCAACCCCGCGCCCAACAACACGCCGCTGTCGCGCACCGACGGCGTGTGGAGCAAGCGCCTGGGCCTGATGTTCCAGCCGAACGATCGCTCGAACTACTACGTGTCGTATGGCACCTCGTTCAACACCTCGGGCGACCTCTACCAGTTCGACAACAACTCGGCCAACACGCCGCCCGAGAGCAGCCGCAACATCGAGGTCGGCGCGAAGTGGGAGCTGCTCGACGGCGAGCTCTCCCTGCGCACGGCCGTCGCGCGAACCGACAAGTACAACGAGCGCAACACCGACGTGAACCAGGAATCCGGGGCGTTCCTGCTCTCCGGCGCGCGCCACACCGACTCGTTCGAGTTCGAGCTGAGCGGCCGCCTCACGCCGCAGTGGGAGATCTTCGGCGGCTTCGCCCTGATGAACGCGCGCATCGACAAGGCCGGCTCGTCGCCCGCCGCGCAAGCGACGGTGGGCATGAACCCGGGCCTCACGCCGCGCCGTCAGGGCAACCTGTGGACCGCGTACACGATCGAGCGCTGGCGCATCGGCGGCGGCGTCACCGCCATCAGCTCGCAAGGGCCGACGTCCGCGAGCGCCGTCAACCTCGCCAACCGCGCACCCGGCTACGCGAAATGGGACGCCATGGTGGAATACGCCCTGACGCAAAACCAGATGCTGCGCCTGAACGTGGACAACCTGACCGACAAGCTCTACTACGCCCAGCTGTACCAGGCGTGGCCGACACCCGCGGTCGGGCGCACGGTGCGCGTGACCTGGTCGGGGCGCTTCTAGGACCCGCATGCTGCTTCGCATCACCGCCGCGCTCAACGCCGACGAACTGGCGCACGTGCGTGCGCTCCTCGCGCGCGCGCCGTGGGCCGACGGCAAGGTGACGGCCGGCGACCAGAGCGGCCCGGTCAAGAACAACACGCAGGTGCCGGAGTCGGCGCCGGAGGCGGAACAGGCTCGCCTCATCGTCTCGACTGCCCTCGCGCGCAACCCGATGTTCGTCACCGGCGCGCTGCCGAAGAAGGTCTACCCGCCGCTCTTCAACCGCTACGGCGGCGCGGCCAACGCCTTTGGCGACCACATCGACAACGCGGTGCGCACGCACGCCGCCACGGCGCGCCATGTGCGCACCGACATCTCGTGCACACTGTTCCTGTCGGACCCCGCGAGCTACGACGGCGGCGAGCTGGTGGTGCAGGACACCTACGGCGAGCAGCGCGTGAAGTTCGACGCCGGCGACCTGGTGCTGTACCCGGGCACCTCGGTGCACCGCGTCGAGCCGGTGACGCGCGGCGAGCGGCTGGCGTCCTTCTTCTGGATCGAGAGCATGGTGCGGCGCGACGACCAGCGCCGCCTGCTCTATGACCTGGACATGGCGATCCTGGCGCTGCGGGGCGAGCATGGCGACAACGCGCAGACGGTGCAGCTCACGGGCTGCTACCACAACCTGCTGCGCATGTGGGCCGATACCTGAGCTAGGCCACCTTCAGCACGACGTTGCCGCCGGCCGCGCCGCCCGCCACGAGCTGGTGCGCCTTCGCGATTTCCTCCAGCGGCAGGCGCTGCGCGATGTTGTGCTTCACCACGCCTTTCTCCAGCAACTTGCGCAAGGTGTTGATGGCCCGCGCGCGCTGCTCGAGGTCGAGGTTGTAGACGATGAAGAAGCGCAGCTCCACGTTCTTCACGATCAGCGGAAAGAAATCCAGCTCGAACTTGCCGGCGCCGCTGCCGTAGACGACCACCTCGCCGCCCGCACGCACGCAGGCGAGGTCCGCCGCCGCATTCGCCGCGACGTCCACTTCGACGATCCGGTCCACGCCCTTGCCGCCGGTCGCTTTCATCACAGCCGCGGCCACGTCCTCGCGCTTGTAGTCGATCACGCCATCCGCGCCCGCGTCGCGCGCGAGTTGCGCGTTGCGCTCGTTGCCCACGGTGGCGAGCACCTGCGACGCGCCCAGCAGCTTCGCGAACTGCACGGCGTAGTGCCCGACCGCGCCGGCACCGCCTTGCACCAGCACCGACTTGCCGGCCACGCCGCCAGCCATCAGCACGGCATGCATCGCGGTGAGCGCCGGGATGCCGAAGCACGCGCCCGCCTCGTCGGGCGTGCCCTCGGGCATGGGCACTGCCTGCGCGGCGGGCAGCGTCACGTATTGCGCGGCCGTGCCGAAGGCGCGGCCCCAGGCGCCGTTCCACACCCACACGCGTTCCCCGACACGCGTCGCATCCACGCCCGCGCCGACGGCATCGATCACGCCCATGCCGTCGCTGTGCGGCACGATGCGCGGAAAGGCCAGCTTGCTGCTGCGCAGGCCGGCGCGCGACTTCACGTCGGAAGGGTTCACGCCGCTCCACAGCAGCTTCACGCGCACCTCGCCGGCGGCCGGCTGCGGGTCGGGCATCTCGCCCAGCTGCAGGACCTCGTCGGCAGGGCCGGTTCTCTCGTAGTAGGCGACGCGCAAGGCGGGCTCCTTTCGGGCCGCCATCGTACGGTCAGCGCGAAATCCCTGCCAGCACGCGGGACACGATGCGGTCGCAGCGCTCACCGTCGAAGCCGAAGAGCTCCTGCTCGGCCAGGTCCATCTCGCGCGCCAGCGATTCGCGCAACAGGCTGCGCGCGCGGAAATGGCGCGAGCGCACCGTCGCCTCGGGGATGGCGAGCAGGCGCGCCGTCTCCTCCACGCTCAGCTCCTCGACGGCGCGCAGCATGAACACCGTGCGGAACAGCTCGGGCAGCTCGTCGACCTTGCGCTCGAGCAGTGCGCGCAATTGCGTGCGCACCAGCGCGCGGTCCGGTGCCTCGCTGTCGTCGCCGAGCTGGTCGAAGGTGTCCTGCACCACGAAGGGCACGATGTTGTCGCGCCGCAATTGGCGCCGCCGCCGCGCGATGCAGTGGTTCAGCACCAGCCGCGACAGCCAGGTGGCCAGCGACGCGTCGCCGCGGAAGGCGCCGATCGCGCGGTAGGCGGCGATGTAGGCCTCCTGCAGCGCGTCCTCGGCGTCCGCGTCGTCGCGCAGCACCGAGCGCGCGATGCGGAAGAGGCGCCGGTTGTAGCGTCGCATCACCAGCTCGAAGGCCGCGCCGTCGCCCGCCGCCACGCGCGCGGCCAGCGCCGTGTCCGCGATGCCTTCGGGAACGGCCGCGGGGACTGCGCTCATTTGACGACGACCTTGCCTTTCATGCCGGGGTGGTAGCTGCAGATGTAGTCGAACTCGCCTGGCTGTTCCATCTTGCGGCTGAACGACTGCCCCGGCGCGATGTTGCCGGAATCGAATGCCCCTCGCGCCGTCGCGGTGTGCGGCACCGGGTCCTTGTTGGTCCAGGTGAGCGTGTCGCCGCGCGCGACGTTGACGCTGCCCGGCTTGAACTGCATGCCCTCGATGGCGACCGGGTGCGGCGCTGCGGCCGCCAGCGCCGCCGCAATGCCGAACGCCGCGAGCGGCAGCGCTAGGAAGGTGCGCAGCTTCACGACTTGCCCAACTGCGCTTGCAGGTGCTTGGCATGCTCCAGGTGCGCGGCGATCGCGGGGCGCACCTTGACGATCAGGGCCTTGAGTTCTTCGTTCTTCGCCGACGGCACCAGCGTCTTGTCGATCGCGTCCAGCACGGCCTGGTGGTAAGTCACCTCCTGGTCGACGTAGGCCTTGTCGAAGGCCTTGCCCTTCAGGCCCTTGAGCTTGGCGACGTTGGCATCGCCCCCTTTCTTCAGGCTCTCGCTGGTCGGGTTGGCTTCGGGCGTGACCTTCAGCTTGCCGGCCAACGCCGCGGCCTGCTTGTTGACGGCCGTGTGGTCCGTCACCATCTGCTGCGCGAAGGCCCTCACGTCCTTGTTCTTCGTGAGACCTTTGGCGAACTTGCCGGCGTCGATGTCGACCTGGTTGGCGGTGACGACGATGTGGGCGATCTGCGGGTCGGTGGGGCCGGCGCCCTGGGCGAAGGCCAGGAAAGGCGCGGCGGCGAGGGCTGCGGCGAGCAGTCGGATGGTCATGGCGGGGTTCTCCTGGTTGGGACGCTGCCATGGACGCCACGAGAGTCCCCCGCGTTCCCGGCCCCTGGCGCGCCGTGCCATGATCGCGGCATGGAACACCGGAGACATGCCATGGAAGAGCACGACGAAGACAAGGAAAGCGCGCCCACCACCGCCGAGCCGCGCAACGCCTTCCTCGAGGAAAAGGCCTTCAAGTCGCGCACGGTGCTGCTGTTCGGCGACATCTCGGACCGCTCGGCGGCCGACGTGATCCGCCGCCTGGTGGCGCTGGACGCGGACTCGAACATGCCCATCGACATGCTGGTGAGCTCGCCGGGCGGCCACCTGGAATCGGGCGACGCCATCCACGACATCCTGCGCTTCATCACCGCGCCGGTGAACATGATCGGCACGGGCTGGGTGGGCAGCGCCGCCACGCACATGTACCTCGCGGTGCCGAAGGAGCGGCGCTTCTGCACGCCCAACACGCGCTTCCTGATCCACCAGCCGAGCGGCGGCGCCGGCGGGCAGGCCACCGACATCGCCATCCACGCCAAGGAAATCATCAAGGCGCGCGAACGCGTGGCCGCGGTGATCGCGCGCGAGACCGGCAAGCCGCTGGACACCGTGCTGCAGGACATCGAGCGCGACCGCTGGATGTCGCCCGAGGAAGCGATCGACTACGGGCTGGTCGGGCGCATCGTCCAGAGCAAGACCGACGTGCACAAGTGACCGCCGCGTAGCGGCGGTGATCCCTGCGCAGGCCGGGATCCAGCGTCTTTCAGGCGCGCTCGATGCGCGCCGCGTAGCACCCCCGCTTGGCGTAGTGCGCGTGCACGTACGCCGCCTGCGGATGGGCCAGCAGCTTCTCGATCAATGGCTCGACCTCGCGTCCGTCGACGACGTCGGCATCGACCATCGTGCCCTGCGCATCGAAGGCGCGCAGCGACAGCAGGCGCCGCCGCATCACGTCCGGCACCTCGTTGACCGCGTCGAAGGTGCGCTGCTCGCCCTCGATGACGTAGATCGCGTGGCGCGAGCGGTACGGCGAGTCGGCCGGCTGGTGCTCGTAGTTGAGCAACAGGACCGTCTCGCCCGGGTCGGCGTCGCGCAGCGAGATGCGGTCGGGCGCCGAATGCGGCGCCGTGATGCGCGTGCGCCGGATGCCCAGCTCGCCCAGTCTTTGTTCGGGCAATCCCGCGAGATGGGCGAACTTGGCGGCCGGCAGGCCGGTGATGCGAAAGTCCATGGAAGCCTCCAGTGCGAATGGAGGCAGTGTGGCGGGGCACGCCCGCGGCGGCTCGCCGTTTCCGGACGCGCGATTGGCGCCTAGGCTTTCGCCGCCTCCAGCAGCTCGCGCGTCTTCTGCGCCTCGCGCCGTGCCGCGTCGGCAAAGTCGGCGCCGGACGATGCGTAGAGGATGGCGCGCGACGAATTGACGACGATGGGCGCGTCGCTGCGCCAGCCCGCCTTGACCGTGGCCACCGCGTCGCCGCCCTGCGCACCGACGCCGGGGATCAGCAACGGCAGCTTCGGCGCCACCGCGCGCACGCGCTCGATCTCGGCGGGGTAAGTCGCGCCGACCACCAGGCCGAGTTGCCCGTTCGTGTTCCACGGCCCTTGCGCGAGGCGCGCGATGTGTTCGTACAGCAGCGGCTGGCCGTCCACCGACGCGAGCCTCTGCGCCTGGAAGTCGTCACCACCCGGGTTGGAGGTGCGGCACAACAGGAACGCGCCCTTGCCTTCGTGCTTCAGGTAGGGCTGCACCGAATCGAAGCCCATGAAAGGCGACAGCGTCACCGCGTCGGCGCCGTAGCGCTCGAAGGCTTCCTTCGCGTACTGCTCCGCGGTGGAGCCGATGTCGCCGCGCTTGGCGTCCAGGATCACCGGCACGTGCGGCGCATTGCGGCGCAGGTGCTCCATCAGCTGCTCGAGCTGGCGCTCGGCGCCATGCGCCGCGAAGTACGCGATCTGCGGCTTGAAGGCGATGGCGAGGTCGGCGGTCGCATCCGCGATGCGCGCGCAGAAGTCGTAGATGCGCCCGGCATCGCCCTTGAGGGCGGCGGGGAAACGGGCGGGATCGGGGTCGAGGCCGATGCACAGCATCGACCGGTTGCGCTGCTGCGCGTCCAGCAGGCGGGAGAGGAAGGTCATGAGCCGCCATTCTAAGGCGGCGGTGTCTCCTGGCTCAGCGCTTGCCGCTGGCCTGCAGGTACAGCCCGCGCACGCGCGGCACGTTCTCGCGCAGGCGCTCGATGCGGTCGGTGCCGCTCGGGTGCGTCGATAGCCACGCCGGCGCGCCCCCCTTCTTCTGCACGCTGCCCATCTTCTGCCACAGGGTGACCGCCGCTTCGGGGTCGTAGCCGGCGCGCGCGGCCAGTTCCAGGCCGACCAGGTCGGCGTCGATCTCGTCGGTGCGCGAGAACTTCAGCGTGATCAGCTGCGTGCCGACGTTCGCCGCGAGGTCGCCGATGTGCCCCAGCCCCAGCAGCTGCGCGCCCAGCGACAGCGCCAGGCCCGTACCCTGCGTCTTGGCGATGCGGGCGCGCGCATGTTCGCGCAGCGCGTGCGCCATCTCGTGCCCGATCACCATCGCCGCCTCGTCGTCGGTGAGCTTGAGCTGGTCGACGAGCCCGGTGAACACGGCGATCTTGCCGCCCGGCATGCAGAAGGCGTTGACCATCTTGCTGCCGATCAGGTTCACTTCCCAGTTCCACTTGGCGGCGCGTTCGTTGAAGCGGGCGCTGTGCGCGATGAGGCGTGCGGAGATCTCGCGCAGGCGCTTGAGCTGCGGATGGTCGGGCGGCGCCAGCGCGCGCTTGTCGCGGGCCTGCGCGATCAGCGCCGCGTATTGCTGGTTCGCCGCCGATTCGAGCTGCCCCGCCGGCACCAGGCTGCGCAGCCGCGACGCCTCGCCCACATCGACCTGCGCGAGCGCGGGCGTGGCTGCGGCGGCACAGGCGAGAAGAAACGCGGCGAAGGCGCGGCACAGCCACATGCGGCCCATCATAATCACGCAGCTTTTCATCCATGTCGGATACCGCCGCGTCCACCCCGTCTCCCGCCAAGCGCCGCTCCGCGTGGGGCCTGCTGCGCGAGCTGCGCCAGCCCAAGGTGGCGGTGATGCTCGCGTTGGGCTTCTCGTCCGGCCTGCCCTTCCTGCTCACCGCCAACACCTTCGGTTACTGGCTGCGCGACGACGGCACCAGCCTGATCGCGATCGGCTTCATCTCGTGGGTGGGCTTCGCATATGCCTTCAAGGTGTACTGGTCGCCGCTGGTGGACCGCGTCGACGTGCCGCTGCTGGGCCGGCTCGGCCGCCGTCGCGGCTGGATGCTGCTGTGCCAGATCCTCGTGGTGCTGGGCGTGCTGGGCATGGCGATGGTCGGCACGAAGGGCGGGCTGGTCGCCATCGGCGCCTTCGCCCTTCTGACCGCGTTCGCCTCGGCCACGCAGGACATCGCCATCGACGCGTGGCGCATCGAAGCGGCCGACAACCCCGACGAGGTGGGCCTGCTCACCTCGGCCGCGCAGGTCGGCTACCGCATCGCGTTGCTGATCACCGACGCGCTCATCATCGCGATGGCCGCGCGCATCGGCTGGCCGGTGTCGTACGTGGCCATGGCGGCGCTGATGGCGGTGGGCATCGCGGCCACCTTCCTCGCTTTCGAGCCCGCGCGCGCCGATGCCGTGCTGCACGACAAGCCCCCGCTGTGGTCGTGGCGCGGCTTGCAGGACGCGGTGATCGGGCCCTTCGTCGACTTCTTCGCCAAGCACAAGGCCGCGGGCCTGGTGATGCTGCTGATGGTGGCGCTGTACCGCCTGCCCGACTTCGTGATGGGGCCCATGTACAACCCCTACTACCACGACCTGGGGATCTCGAAGGACACCGTCGCGTTCGTGCGCGGCACCTTCGGCCTCGTCGCCACCTTCGCGGGCATCGCCGCCGGCGGCATCAGCGCCGTGCGCTTCGGCCTGATGCCGACGCTCATCGTCGGCCTGATCCTGGAAGGCCTGGGCACAGCGGCGTTCGCGTTGCTCAGCGTGTATGCGGACGCTACGACGTTCGCTGCGGTGATGACACTCGATGCCTTCGCGCAAGCCTATGCGGGCGTGGCCCTCGTCACCTACATGTCGAGCCTCACCAGCCTCGGCTATACGGCCACGCAGTACGCCTTGCTTTCATCCACTTACGCCTTGCTCGGGAAGTTCCTGAAGGGCTTCTCCGGCGCGGCCGTGGACGCGCTCACGCCGACGCACGGCCTGCTGGGCGCCTATGCGTTCGCCTTCGTCGGTACGGCGCTGACGGCCATCCCGCCGCTGCTGCTGATACTGGCGCTATGGCGCGTGCAGCATCGCGCACACACGGCGCACACATAGGAGAGCTCCTACCGTCGGGCACAAGCGACCCTTACATGGCTGCCCGCGCCGCTCCCCTAGTCTGCAATCTCGCAGTACCAGAAGAGATGGATTTCACGTGGCGGAGCAATCGGACGGCAAGAACACCCAGGCGGACAAAGGCAGCGCCCGGGCCAGGGACGAGCGCCGCAGCGGCGACCGCGTGCGCGACGACCAGAAATCGGGCCAAGGCTCGATGAGCGCGCTGTCCAAGCTCAAGATGATCGAGCGCAAGCGCGCGCCGCTGCGCGCGGTGCGCGAATCCGACGAGTGATCAGCCCGCGAGCGCGCGCAGCGCGTTGCGCTGCACCTTGCCCAGCGCCGTCTTCGGCAACGTCTCGACGAACCACCAGCGCCGCGGCAGCTTGAAGCGCGCGATGCGGCCTTCGAGGTGGGCGCGCAATTCGTCCTCGCCCGCCGCAGCACCCGGCCTCAGCACCACCGCCACACCCACCACCTCGCCCCATTGCGCATCGGGCAGGCCGAAGGCCGCGCATTCGGCGACCGCTTCGTGCAGCGCGAGGGCAGCTTCGATCTCCGCGGGGTGGATGTTCTCGCCGCCGGAAATCACGAGGTCCTTCGCGCGGCCGACGATGGCGAAGCGCCCCTGCGCGTCGCAACGCGCCAGGTCGCCGGTGTGGAACCACCCTTCGGCGTCGCACGCCGGCTGCGCCGGCCAGTAGTGCGCCACGACGTTCGGCCCGCGCACCAGCACCTCGCCCGCATCACCCTGCACGTCGGCGAGCTTTGCCTCGACGCCCTTCACGGGATGCCCGTCGGCGATCGAGAAGGGGCCGGTCTCGGTCGACCCGTACACGTCATGCACGCGCAGGCCGCGCGCGGCGAAGGCATCGATGAGCGCGCGCGGCACCACGCTGGAGCCCGCCCACACGGCGCGCAGGCTCGAGAGGTCGGCGTTCGGCCAGCGCGGATGATCGATCAGCGCCTTCATGGTCGCCGGTACCTGCAGCGTGAGCGTGGGCCGGTGGCGCTCGAAGGCATCGAAGGCTGCATCGGGCGCGAAGCGCGGCAGCAGCGCCACGTGCGCGCCACTCGCGAGCGCGGGCAGCGTCTGGATGCACAGGCCGCCCACGTGGAAGAGGGGCAGCATCGTCGCAACCACGTCGTCGCGCGTGATGCCTTGCGCCTGCGCGGCAATGCGCATGTTCGCCACGAGGTTGCCCTGCGTGTGGACGGCCGCCTTGGGTGTGCCCGTGGTGCCGGAGGTGAACACCAGCAGCACGGGCGCGTCCGCGTGGGCGTGATCGGGTGCGGCTTGCTGCGCTTCGTGCGGGAGCTCCTGCGCCGCGTGGTGCGCGATGCCGTGCCGCTGCGCGAGATCGCGGGCGGCATCCGCGAAAGCCGCATCGTGCAACAGCAGGCGCGGCGCGCATTGCGCCAACTGCGCATCCCACTCGGGCGCGGCCAGTCGCACGTTCAAGGGCAGGAGGATCGCGCCGATGCGCGCCAGCGCGAACAGCAGGACGATTTGTGCCGGGTCGGCTGCGGCCAGCCACGCCACGCGCTCGCCGGGGCGCACGCCCCAGCCATGCCACAGCTGCGCGGCGGCTGCATCGACGCGCCGCGCCAGCTCGCCGTGGCTCAGGGTGAGCTGCTCATGCGTGAGCGCGGGCGCGTTCGGGTCGGCAGGGCGCAGCTCGAGCATTTACCTAACTTTACGCCCGCTTCAACGGCGCGAGATCGCCTCGCGCCACGATGAGGCTGGGCACTTGTGCCTCCACCTCATTACCATTGCCCCCCATGCAGCAGCTGCTGATGATCGAAGACGATGCCCGCCTCGCGCAGATGGTGGGCGAATACCTGGAGCGTTCCGGCTTCGGCGTGACGCACGCGCTCGACGCGAAGGCCGGCATGGCCGTCCTGCAGGACCCGCCCGCCGGCGCGATGCCCGACCTGCTGGTGCTGGACCTGATGCTGCCCGACATCGACGGCCTCGAGGTGTGCCGGCGCGTGCGCGCCATGCCGGGGCCCGCGGGCCAGGTGCCCATCCTCATGCTCACCGCCAAGGGCGACCCCATGGACCGCATCGTCGGCCTGGAGCTGGGCGCCGACGACTACCTGCCCAAGCCCTTCGAGCCGCGCGAGCTGCTGGCGCGCATCCGCGCCATCCTGCGCCGCCGCGCCGAGGGCGCGCAGCCGCAGCCGAAGGTGATGCGCTTCGGCTCGCTCGAGATCGACCGCGACGCGCGCACGGTCACCGTCGCGGGCAAGGCGGCTGAACTCACGTCGTACCAGTTCGACCTGCTGATCACGCTGGCCGAGCGCGCGGGCCGCGTGCTCACGCGCGACCAGATCATGGAAGCCGTGCGCGGGCGCGAGCTCGAAGCCTTCGACCGCTCCATCGACGTGCACATGGGCCGCATCCGCGCCGCCATCGAAGCCGACGCCAAGAATCCCAAGCGCATCCTCACCGTGCGCGGCGTCGGCTACGTGTTCGCGAAGCAGCAGGACTGATGACGGCCTGGGGCGCCCGCTGGCGCTTTCCCCTGTACCTGCGCATCTGGCTCGCGGTGATCGTGGCCGTGGCGCTGCTGTCCATCGCATCGGGCTGGCTGTTCCGCCTGACGAACGAACAGCGCGAGCCGCCCGAGCGCGAGCTGATCATCCGCAACGACAAGGGCGAAATCATCGCGCAGGACCGCACGCGGCCGCAGCGCGACCCGGTGCGCGGCCTCGAGTTCCTGGTGGACATGAAGGACGGCAGCAAGCTCACCGTGCAACTGCCGCCGCGCCCCCGCCGCCCCGGCGAAGGCCCCCCCGGTGGCGGCGGCTGGCTGCGCGGGCCCATGGGCTTCTTCTGGATGCTGGGCGTGGTGGCGCTCGCGGTGGCGATCGGCTCGTATCCGATCATCCGGCGCCTCACGCGGCGCGTCGAAGAACTGCGGCTGGGCGTGGAGCGCTGGGGCGAGGGCGATTTGTCTACGCGCATCCGCGACGAGGGTTCCGATGAACTGGCTTTCCTGGCGCAGCGCTTCAACCACGCGGCCGAACGCGTGGAGACGCTGCTGAAGGCGCACAAGTCGCTGCTGGCGAACGCGTCGCACGAATTGCGCTCGCCGCTCACGCGCATCCGCATGGGCATGGAGCTGATGGGCCCGGCGGCCTCGCCGGATTTCCACGAGGAGATTCGCCGCAACATCGCCGAGCTCGACCAGCTCATCGACGAGATCCTGCTGGCGAGCCGGCTCGACGCCAAGGAAACCGAGATGGGCACGATCGAGCCCGTGGACCTCACGGGCCTAGTAGCCGAGGAATGCGCGCGCGCCGGCGCCGAACTCGTGCCGAGTGCCGACGGGCGCAGCATGGTCGTTGACGGCGTCGCCAAGCTGCTGCGCCGCGCCGTGCGCAACCTGCTGGAGAACGCGCGCCGCTACAGCAGCGGCGAGGTGACGGTGGAACTGCGTGCCAACGGCAACTTCGCCGAGCTGCGCGTCAACGACCGCGGCCCGGGCGTGCCGCCGTCCGAGCGCGAGCGCATCTTCGAGCCGTTCTACCGCCTGCCCGGCGCCAGCGAGCGCCACGGCGGCGTGGGCCTGGGGTTGTCGCTGGTGCGCTCGATCGCGCTGCGCCACCACGGCAGCGTCACGTGCGAAGACGCGCCCGGCGGCGGCGCGTCCTTCGTGCTGCGCGTGCCCTGTCACCAGATGTAATGCGCTGTAAAAGTTTGGCGCAACGGTGGAAGCGCGTGCGGAAATTCACCAAGATCATCACCGGATTGCGACTTACTGCGCACGAACTCATGCATTCGAGGGATGCACGGCGCGACGAAGCGAATTAGAGTTCCCGCAACGCTGTCACGCGAACAGGTTTCCAGTCTCCCAACGACGTCCTTCCAAGGACTTGATACAGCCACCGCAAGGTGGCTGTTTTTTTTCTTGCGCGGGAAAACTAGATCAGCGCGGCTTCGATCTCGGCGAAGGACTTCGCCTCCGAAGGCAGCGTCAGCGGCATCCCGAGCTGGCGCGCCATCTGCGTGAGCGAGAAGATGCCGCGCACTTCGCGCCGGCCGTCGGCGCCGGTCTGCACGACGAGCGCGTGGTGGCGCCGGGCGTGCTGCAGGCTGGCGACCACCTGGCCCACGCGCGCCGATTGCACGGCGTGCATGTCGAAGGCCTCCAGCCGCTCGGCCGGCGTCATCACGTCGGCCACGAGGATGTCGCTGTGGTGGATGCGCCGCTCCTGCGCGACGGCCACGGGCTTTTCGCCGAGCACGTCGTTGGTGGTGATGATGCCCGCGATGTTCTGCCGGTGGTCGACCACCAGCAGCATGCGCACGCCGCGCTGGATCATGTGCGCGTGGGCCTGGTCCATGGTGTCCTGCGGCGAACAGGTGGCGGCCGCGACGCGCTTCAGGTCGGTCATCACGAGCATCGCGGACGAATCGAGCGTCACGTCCGTTCGCCCCTGCTCGGGACGGCATACGGGGATGGCTCCCGTCTTCAGGACGGGCAATGCGCTATAGGCCATGGCAGGACCTCCTTCGCTATGGGAGCGATGATCCGCCGATTGGTTCCGCCGCGCAACGGTGCGTGCGCGCGGCTGACCGAGCCCTGACCCGCGCTACTGCGGCAAGGCGTCCAGCGGCTGCGCGGCCGCGCCCGCCTGCGCCGGCGTGCGGGCCACGTTCATCACCCAGCACACCATCGCGAAGTAGCCGATGAGCGCAGCGAGTTCGACCACGCCCTGCTCGCCGAAGCAGGCCAGCGCATCCGCATAGGCCGCGTCGCTGGTGCCGTGCGTGGCCAGCAGTTCGCGGGTGAAGTCCAGCGCAGCTTCCTCGTCGCGCGGCAACTGCTTCGGCCGCGCGCCCGCATGCAGGGCATCCAGCGTCGCCTGCGCCACGCCCGCCTTGAGCGCCAGCGGCGCGTGCATCAGCCACTCGAACTGGTTCGATGTGTGGCGCGCCACGGCGCAGGTGGCGAGCTCGCGGATGCGCGCGTCGAGCACGCTCTCGAAGCGCAGGTACTCGCCCATCTTCGCCACGCGCTCCAGCAGCTGCGGGCTGCGCAAGAGCGGCAGGAACGGGCCGTACACGCCCTTGCGCGGGCCGTCGATGAGCGCCTGCGCCGCGGCGCGCTGCGCATCGTTCATCGCGCTCGCGGCGGGCATGGGCAGGCGCTGCGCGGCGGCGCGGGCGAATCCTTGGGGGGTGGCTTCAGCGGGCATGGGAGACCTCCGGATGGGTAAGGGTTCGGGAACGGTCGGCGCGCCACAGCCAGGCGGCGGACAGGAACAGGCTGGCCGCGGCGAGCTGCAGCGCGACGTCGAGGCCGTGCTGCGCGAACCCGGGCACGTGCAGCAGCAGCGACGAAGCGATGGGGCCGGCGATCTGGCCGAGCGCGAACGAGGCGGTCATGCGCGCCACCAGCGGCGTCGCGTCCCCGTGCGCGCGTGCGCGCACTTCCTGCACGCCGGCCAGCGTGACGATCATGAAGGTGCCGCCGACGCACAGCGCCGACAGCGCGATGGTGAAGCCATTGAGCCACACGCTGGGCAGCAGTGTCCCGACGCCCATCACGACGTTGGAGACGGCCCAGACCTGCAGGCGGCTGGCATGGCGCAGCACCCAGGCCGCGACGAAGGTCGACGCCGCCGCCGTGATGCCGAACACCGGCCAGGCCAGGCCGAAGATGCGCGGGTCCTGCACCAGCGAGCGCGCCATCACCGGCAGGAAGGTCGCGGGCAGGATGTAGCCGAAGCCGAGCGCGCCGTAGCACACGACCAGCGCGCGGATGTTCTCGCCGCCCGCGGCGCGCGCGGGTGGCGCGGGCATCGCGCCGGCGGCTGCACCGTTCAGGCGGTGCAGCACCACCGCGATCGGCACCAGCAGCACGAGCACGATCGCACCGAGCTGCAGCCACAACATGTCGGCGCTGGCATGCCATGCGGACCCAGCGACGCAATACACGCCCGCTGCGGCGATGCCGAAGCCCACGCCCGAGTACACCGCGCCCGCGAGGTCGCCGCGGCTCGCGCGCGCCAGCGCCCCGAGGCACCAGATCGCCGTGGCGACGAAAGCCCAGGCGCTCGCGACACCGGCCGCGAAGCGCAGCACGCCCCACAGCCATGGCGCCAGCGGCAGCGCCATCGCGGCCGTGAGCAGCGCCGTCAGCGCGAGCGCGGTGACCGCCAGCCGCACGGCGCTCCAGCGCAGGCGCGACGCGGTGAGGGCGCCCGCGAGGTAGCCGGCGTAGTTCGCCGCGGCGATCCACCCGCCCACCGCGACGTCGAGCCGGCCCTCCGCGATCATCAGCGGCATGAGCGGCGTGAAGGCGAAGCGCCCGATGCCCATGGCGGCCGCGAGCGACAGGATGCCCGCGAAGACGACGGCGCTGGGCGGGACCGGGTGCTTTGCCATGGCGACCGATTAGACCGAGAATGCAAACCACGCACAAATGAATAATCGAGAAGGATCGTTCTTGCCATGAGAACCATCGACCTGGACACGCTGGAGATCTTCCGCACCGTCGTGCAGGAAGGCGGCGTCATCCGCGCCGCCGCCAAGCTCAACCGCGTGCAGTCGAACGTGACCACGCGCATCAAGCAGCTGGAGGAGCGCCTGGGCAAGCGGCTGTTCCGCAAGCAGGGCCGCTCGCTCGCGCTGTCGCCCGAGGGCGAGCTGCTGCTGTCGTACGCGCAGCGCCTGTTCCGCATCGCCGACGAGGCCGAGCACGAGCTGATGAGCGGCAAGCCCATGGGCGTGTTCCGCATCGGCTCGCTGGAGAGCACCGCCGGCAGCCGCTTGGCGCCCATGCTCTCGAAATTCCACAAGCTGTACCCGGGCGTGGTGGTCGAGCTCGTCACGGGCACGACCGGCGCGCTCATCGAGCGCGTGGGCCGCTTCGAGATCGAGGGCGCGTTCGTGTCGGAGCCGTTCACGGCGCCGGGGCTGGAGGCGATGAAGGTCTTCGACGAGGAGCTGGTGCTGATCACCTCGCGTGACATGCCGCCGGTGACGCGCGCGAGCCAGCTCGCCGGGCACACGCTGATCGCCTTCGTGAACGGCTGCTCCTACCGCAAGCGCATGGAGGAATGGCTGGGCGCGTCGGCCCTGATGCCGGCGCGCACGCTGGAGTTCGCGTCCTACCAGGCCATGATCGCCTGCGTCGCCGCCGGCACCGGCTACGCGCTGGTGCCGAAGTCGCTGCTGGCGTCGCTGCGATCCGGCGGCGAAGTCAAGCAGCACGAGCTGCCGGCGCGCATCCGCCGCAACCACACGCACCTGGTGTGGCATGGCGCGGCCTCCTCGGCGCTGGAGAAGCTGCAGGCGCTACTGAAGCAGTGAGCGCACGCGCTCGGGAGTGATGTCGTAGAGGCAGCGCGTGTGCCCCAGCGGGCAGTCGCGCTGGAAGCACGGCGCGCAATCCAGCGGCGGCTGGTAGGCCGCGTCGTCGCGCAGCCAGACCACGGTGGCGTGATCATTCAGCGGCGGCGTGTGCTCGGGCGAGGACGAGCCGAACAGCGCGACCTGGGGCACGCCGAAGGCCGCTGCGACGTGCATCAAGCCGGAGTCGTTGGAGATCATGGCCTTCGCCGATGCGATCAGCGCGAACGCATCGGGCAACGAAGTCTTCCCCGCGAGGTTGATGCAGCGCCCGCCCCCCGCCTCCTGCGCGATTTCTTCGCACAGTTCCCGCTCCTTGCCGGAACCCAGCAAGACGACGGGCAGCGGGAGTGTCTTCGCGAGTTCGGCGTAGTGGATCGCCGGCCAGCGCTTGGCGGGGCCGAACTCGGCACCCGGGGCGAAGACGTAAAAACCGCCACTTGGCAGGTGGGCCCTCTCGAGCGCTGCAGAGATTTCTTCCTTGGGAAGCTGCAGCTGCGGCCGATCGCCCTCCACGCCGGCTTCGCCCGCGAGCGCCGAATAGAACGCCACCATCGGCGGCTTGCCCTTGGGATTCTTCAGGCGGTGCGTGAGCAGCCCCACGCGCGCTTCACCGAGGTAGCCCACGCGCTTGGGAATGCTCGCGAGGAACGGCAGCAGTGCGCTCTTCAGCGAATTCGGCAGCACGTAGGCCGCGTCGAACTTGCCTTCGGCTTCCTTGGCGATGCGCCGGCGCTCGCGCAGTTGCAGGCCGCCGTGCTGGAACGGGAACTCGATGACCTCGCCGACCTGCGGCATCGCGCGGTACACCGGCGCCACCCAGGGCACGGCGCCGACCGTGAGCCGCTCGCCGCGCGCCGCGAGGCGGCGCATCAGCGGCTCGGTCATCACCGCATCGCCGATCCATTGCGGGGCAATGACCAGCGAGCGCGTCATGGCCCGCGCCTCAGTGGGCGCCGCCCCAGTGTTCCCCGGCCTTGAGCTTGTAGACCGTGCCGCAGTAGGCGCACTTGGCCTCGCCCGTACGCGCCACGTCCAGGTAGATGCGCGGGTGGTTGTTCCAGATCTTCATGCCCGCGACGGGGCTGGGGCAGAACACGCCGCCGTTGGCGTTGAGGTCCTTCGCCATGAGCTCGACGACGGCGTCCTTGCGTACGGTGTTGTCCATCGCGTTCAGACCTTGGTGAGCCAGTGGGCGTACTTGGCGTTGCGGCCGTTGACGATGTCGAAGAAGCCCGACTGGATCTTCTCCGTGATGGGCCCGCGCGAGCCCGCGCCGATCTGCACGCGGTCGAGTTCGCGGATGGGCGTGACCTCCGCGGCCGTGCCGGTGAAAAACGCCTCGTCGCTGATGTAGACCTCGTCGCGCGTGATGCGCTTCTGCACGATGTCCAGGCCCAGGTCCTTGGCGATGTGGAACACGGTGTTGCGCGTGATGCCGTTGAGCGCGCCGGCCGAAAGATCCGGCGTGTAGATCACGCCGTCCTTGATGAGGAAGATGTTCTCGCCCGCGCCTTCGGAGACGAAGCCGGTGGAATCGAGCAGCAGCGCCTCGTCGTAGCCGTCGTCCAGCGCTTCCATGTTGGCGAGGATGGAGTTGCTGTAGTTGCTCACCGCCTTGGCCTGCGTCATCGTGATGTTGACGTGGTGGCGCGTGTAGCTGGAGGTCTTCACGCGGATGCCGCGCTTGAGGCCCTCTTCGCCCAGGTAGGCGCCCCAGGCCCAGGCCGCGACCATCAGGTGGATCTGGTTGCCCTTGGGGCTGACGCCCAGCTTCTGCGAGCCGATCCACGTGAGCGGGCGGATGTAGCAGCTCTCCAGCTTGTTGGCGCGCACCACCGCCTTCTGCGCCTCGTTCACCTGCTCCTTCGTGAAGGGCAATTGCATGCGCAGGATCTTGGCGCTGTTGAAGAGGCGGTCGGTGTGTTCCTGCAGGCGGAAGATGGCCGTGCCGTTGACGGTGTTGTAGGCCCGCACGCCTTCGAAAGCGCCGCAGCCGTAATGCAAGGTGTGCGTGAGGACGTGGATCTTGGCATTGCGCCAATCCACCATCTCGCCATCCATCCAGATCTTGCCGTCGCGGTCGGCCATGGACGGTAGTGCGCTCATGGGAAATCCAATCGAGGTTCTGTGGGAACCGGGGATTTTACGGCGCGGGAGCGGCCGGCGCGTCTTCCTCCGCGGGCGGGCGGTACAGGTCCCACTTGACGAGGCGGCCATTGGCGAAATCGCAGGTGACGTGCGAGCCCGTCCCGTCGGTCCAGCGGAAGACCTCGGGCTGCTGGCCCTGCGGCGACAGCGGCTCGCCCAGCGAGTTCGTCAGCGCCATCACGTGCAGCATGTTCACGCCCGGCTTGAGCTTGGCGTTGAGCATCACGGCGCTGCCGACGTAGCCCTTGGGACGGTTGGCGGCTTTTTGCAGCACGGCCATCATGCGGTTGAAGTGCAGCAGCAGGTACATCACCATGGCGCCGACGGCCAGCGCGACGCCGCCCCAGCCCGCGATGCGCCAGCCGATGGCGACGAGCACCGCGCCCAGGATGGGCAGAACGATCTTCTGGAAGTCCATGGGCGCGATTGTGCGATGGCGCGCAACGCGCCCGCACTGTGGCTAGTGCTTATGCCTCACAGGCCCCGGACGACCTCGAGCGCTTCCTCGATGCGGTCCACCGCATGGATGGTGAGTCCCTCGATGTCCTTCGAGCCCTTCCGCGGCGCATTGGCCTTGGGCACGATGGCCACCGAAAAGCCGAGCTTGGCGGCTTCGCGCAGGCGCTCCTGGCCGCGCGGCGCGGGCCGCACCTCGCCCGCCAGCCCGACCTCGCCAAAGGCGATGAAGCCGCGCGGCAGCGGCCGGCCGCGCAGGCTGGACGTGATGGCCAGCATCACCGCGAGGTCCGCCGCCGGCTCGCTGATGCGCACGCCGCCCACGGCGTTGACGAACACGTCCTGGTCCATGCACGCCACGCCCGCGTGCCGGTGCAGCACGGCCAGCAGCATGGCCAGCCGGTCGCGGTCCAGGCCCACCGAGAGGCGGCGCGGGCTCGGCCCGCCGCTGTCCACCAGCGCCTGGATTTCCACCAGCATCGGGCGCGTGCCTTCCAACGTGACCAGCACGCAACTGCCCGGCACGGGCTCGTCGTGCTGCGACAGGAAGATGGCGCTGGGATTGGCGACACCTTTCAGGCCCTTCTCGGTCATCGCGAACACGCCGATCTCGTTGACGGCGCCGAAGCGGTTCTTGATCGCGCGCACCAGGCGGAAGCTCGAATGCGTGTCGCCCTCGAAGTACAGCACCGTGTCGACCATGTGCTCGAGCACGCGCGGGCCGGCGAGCGCCCCTTCCTTGGTGACGTGGCCCACCAGCACGACGGCCGTGCCGCCAGCCTTGGCGGCGCGCGTGAGGTGCGCCGCGCACTCGCGCACCTGCGCCACCGAACCGGGCGCCGAAGTGAGCTGGTCGGAATACACCGTCTGGATCGAGTCGATGACGGCGATGGCGGGTTGCGTCGCCGCGATGGTCGCGAGGATCTTCTCGAGCTGGATTTCCGCCAGCACCCGGACCTGCGAGTTGTCCAGGCCCAGGCGCCGCGAGCGCAGCGCCACCTGCGCCGCGCTCTCCTCGCCGGTGACGTAGAGCGTGGGGACGTTCGCCCGCTGGAGGTTGTCCAGCGCCTGCAGCAACAGCGTGGACTTGCCGATGCCCGGGTCGCCGCCGATCAGCACCACGCCGCCTTCGACGATGCCGCCGCCGAGCACGCGGTCGAGTTCACCGATGCCGGTGGGCGTGCGCTCGACCTCGCTGGCCTCGATCTCGGAGAGCACCGCTACCTCGGATGGCTTGGCCAGCGACGCGAAGCGGTTGCGCCCGGGCGAGGCCTGCTCGGGCACCGTCTCGATCAAGGTGTTCCAGGCCTCGCAGTGGGGGCACTTGCCCAGCCACTTGGCGCTGGTGCCGCCGCACTCGGTGCAGGAATAGGTTGTCTTGTCTTTCGCCACGCGCCAGTTTATGGCTTCGCCGCTGACCACGGCTTGTCAGGGGCGTCCTTGCGCATCGCTTCGCGCCAGCGCATGGCATCGTGCACGCGGAAGCGCGTGCTCGGGTGGTCGAAAAACAGGAATTCCTCGATCGGGCCCGGGTCGGGCTTGCGGTATTCGGTGAGCTTCAGGTCCACCTCGGCTTCGGCGATCGGCTCCTGCGCCAGGTTCAGCGCGAAGCGGTCGGCCTCGATCTCCTGCACGCGGATGAGCGTGTTGGTCACGGGCGTGGCGACGAAGAAGAAGACGGAGACCACCGCCGCCAGCAGCGGCAGCGCGGCGACGTCGCCCTCGCCTTTCAGGCCCCAGCCTTCGCCCCAGCGCCGCAGGGCCGCGCGCGTGCCCCATTGCGTGAACGCGAAGCCGACCATGAAGAGGAACGCCAGCATCACGAGGAACTTGTACTGGTGGTTCATGACGTAGTGCCCGAGCTCGTGGCCCATGACGGAGCGGATCTCGCCCAGCGACGACTTGCGCAGCAGGTTGTCGTTCAGGCGGATCTGCGCGTTGCCGAAGCCGCCGGAGACATTGGCGCTCACGCGCGTGGTCTGGCGCGACGCGTCGACCTCGTAGATGTCGTTGGCCGGAACGCCGTTGGCGTGCGCCATCGCCAGCACGGAGGCCTTGATCACGGGGTCGGTGACGGGCTTGTAGGTGTTGAAGAGCGGCTCGATCCACACCGGCGCGACCACCATCGCCAGCACCTGGAAGGCCAGCACGAGGCCGGTCGCCGCCAGCCACCAGCGGTCGGCCAACTTGCGGATGAAGGCGAAGAGCGGCGGCACGAGGATGGCCGACACGACGATCCCGATCGCCAGGGCAATCAATTGCTCGCCGAACCACGCGCCGAATCCCTGCGTGGCCATGCCGTACTGGTGTTCGCGGATGAAGTTCTGGTAGATGGCCAGCGGCGCGCTCAGCACCCAGGCCGCCAGCCAGTAACCCATCGCGAAGATGGCGTCGGCGAGGAACGGCCGCCTGGCCTTGCGGTAGGCCCAGTCGCGAAAACGCGCCGAACGGCCGCCGGCCAACAGCACCCATGTGATGGCCAGGCCCAGCACCAGGTTCCACAGCAGCAGCCAGTAGCCGCCCTCGAAGTAGTTGTTGGCGCGCTCGACCGTCTCCTTCGGCAGGCGGTCCATGAAGGCCTGCGTCGCCGCCTCGGCATCGCGCGGCAGCGCCGCGCGCCACGCGTCGTCGATGGGCTTGATGACGAACTGCTTGTTGTCCGGCGCCGCCGGCGCGTTGTCCGCCGCGTGCACCGTGCACGCGAATGCGAGCAGCAGCGCGAACGCCGCTGCGATGAGCTTCTTCATGGGATGCCCCTTTCTCCTGGGGCGCGACTTTAGACGATGCCGCGGTACGAGCCGCCATCCAGCTGGATGTTTTGCCCGCAGATGAAAGACGCCTGCTCCGAGCACAGGTAGGCGCACATGTCGGCGAACTCCTCGGGCCGGCCGAAACGTTTGGCGGCGATGGTGTCGGTGAGCTTCTGCCGCGCGGCCTCCACCGGGATGCCATCCAGCTTGGCCTGCCGCTCGATCAGGTACTGCTGGCGCGGCGAGTCGATGCGCTCGGGCAGCAGGTTGTTGATCGTCACGTTGTCGACCACCGCCTCGGTGGAGATGGCCTTGCTCAGGGCCGTGAGCGCGGTGCGGGCGGCCGTCGACAGGCCCTGGTGGGCGCGCGGCGACTTCACCATGGCCGACGTGATGTTCACGATGCGGCCAAACCGGCGCTGGCGCATGCCGGGCAGCAACGCGCGGATCAGGAGCGCGGCCGGCAGGAAGTTCTGCTCGAACACCGCGATGTAGGCGTCGTGGTCCCAGTCCTCGAACTTGCCCGGTGTGGGCCCGGCGTTGTTGGTCACCAGGATGTCGGCGTCGGGGCAGGCGGCGACGAGCGCCGCGCGGCCGGCGTCGGTCGTGATGTCCGCGGCCACCGGCACCACCTCGCCGCCGGTTTCCGCCGCGATCTCCTGCGCGGTGGCAGCGAGCTTGGCGGCGTCGCGGCCGTTGATGAACACCTTCACGCCTTCGCGCGCCAGCGAGGTGGCGCAGGCGCGGCCCAGCCCCTGCGAGGAGGCGCAGACGATGGCCTTGCGGCCGGCGATGTGCAGGTCCATGTGGAAATCTCCAGCTTTGCGGCGCCGCCGCCAATCATTTAATATATTAACTAATCCGGCGCGCCATGGCTACCACCGCATTCAAGCACCGCAACCTTCCGCGCCTGCTGCTGCAGGCGCGGGAGGCGGTCATGACCAACACGCGTCCCAGCCTGCGCGTGCACGGCCTGTCGGACCAGCAGTGGCGCGTGCTGCGCGTGCTGGGCGAGCACGGCACGGTGGAAACCGGCCGGGTCGCCCGCGAGGCCTTCATCCTCGGCCCCAGCCTGACCGGCGTGCTCACGCGCATGGAGCGCGACGGGCTCATCCGGCGCGAGCGCGACCCGGCGGACCAGCGCCGCACCGTGGTCCAGGCCACCGCCAAGGGCAAGCGCCTGGTCGACAAGCTCTCCCACACCGTCGAGGCGCACTACGCCTGGATGGAAAAGTCGCTGGGCAAGGCGCGCCTGGCCCAGCTGTACGACCTCCTGGACCGGGTGATTGCGCTGGAAGGCGCTTCGCCCGACGATTGAACGCCCACATGCGCATCGACCACCTCATCAACGGCAAGCCCGTCACCGGCCACGACTATTTCGAAACGGTGAACCCCGCCACGCAGGACGTGCTGGCGGAAGTCGCCTCGGGCGGCGAGGCGGAAGTCAACGCCGCCGTGCTGGCCGCCAAAGACGCCTTCCCCAAATGGGCCGGCCTGCCGGCGCCCCAACGCGCCAGGCTGATGCGCCGCCTGGGCGACCTGATCGCCGCCAACGTGCCGCAGCTGGCGCAGACGGAAACCGACGACACCGGCCAACCGATCGCGCAGACCGGCAAGCAGCTGATCCCGCGCGCCGCCGACAACTTCAATTACTTCGCCGAGATGTGCGTGCGCGTGGACGGGCACACCTACCCGACCGACACGCACCTGAACTACACACTCTTCCACCCGGTGGGCGTCTGCGCCTTGGTCTCGCCGTGGAACGTGCCTTTCATGACGGCGACGTGGAAGGTCGCGCCCTGCCTCGCGTTCGGCAACACGGCCGTGCTGAAGATGAGCGAGCTGTCGCCGATGACCGCGGCTCGGCTGGGCGAGCTGGCGCTGGAAGCCGGCATCCCGCCCGGCGTGCTGAACATCGTGCACGGTTTCGGCAAGCAGGCGGGCGAGCCGCTGGTGCGCCATCCCGATGTCCGCGCGATCTCCTTCACGGGTTCGACCGCCACCGGCAACCGCATCGTCAAGGAAGCGGGCCTGAAGAAGTTTTCGATGGAACTGGGTGGCAAGTCGCCCTTCGTCGTCTTCGACGACGCGAACCTCGAGCGCGCGCTCGATGCCGCCGTGTTCATGATCTTCTCGAACAACGGCGAGCGCTGCACCGCGGGCTCGCGCATCCTGGTGCAGAAGTCCGTCTACGCCGACTTCGCGCAGAAGTTCGTGGCGCGCGCCAAGAAGCTCGCCATCGGCGACCCGCTGGACGAGAGCACCATCCTCGGGCCGATGGTGTCGCAGGGGCACCTGGCGAAGGTGCGCAGCTACATCGAACTGGGCCCCAAGGAAGGTGCGACGCTCCTGTGCGGCGGGCTCGATGCGCCGCTGGTGCCCGACCGCGTGAAGAAGGGCAACTACGTGATGCCCACGGTGTTCGCCGATGTCGACAACGCCATGAAGATCGCGCAGGACGAGATCTTCGGGCCGGTGGCCTGCCTGATCCCCTTCGAGGATGAAGCGGACGCGATCTGCATCGCCAACGACATTCCCTACGGCTTGTCGAGCTATGTGTTCACGGAGAACGCGGGGCGTGCATTGCGCGTGGCGGCGGCGATCGAGGCCGGCATGTGCTTCGTCAACAGCCAGAACGTGCGCGACCTGCGCCAGCCCTTCGGCGGCACCAAGGCATCGGGCGTGGGGCGCGAAGGCGGCACCTGGAGCTACGAGGTGTTCCTGGAGCCGAAGAACGTGGCGGTGTCGCTGGGTTCGCACCACATCCCGCATTGGGGGGCATGACATGGGAACACTTGCACTCGCCGCCAAGATCACGCACGTGCCGTCGATGTACCTGTCGGAGTTCCCCGGCCCGAACTTTGGCTGCCGCGAGGCGGCGATCAGCGGCCACAAGGAGATCGACCGTCGCTGCCGCGCGCTCGGCGTGGACACCATCGTGGTGTTCGACGTGCACTGGCAGGTGAACAGCGAATACCACATCAACTGCGCGCCGAAGTTCGAGGGCGTGTACACCAGCAACGAGCTGCCGCACTTCATCAAGAACATGCCGTACGCCTACCCGGGCAACCCGGCGCTGGGCCATGCGATCGCCGCCAAGGCCAACGCGATGGGCGTGAAGAGCCGCGCGCACTCGGACACCACGCTGGACCTGGAGTACGGCACGCTGGTGCCCATGCGCTACATGAACGCCGACCAGCACTACAAGGTGGTGAGCATCAGCGGGTGGTGCGACTGGCACGACCTGCAGGAAAGCGGCCGCTTCGGCCTGGCGGTGCGGCACGCCATCGAGCAGGACTACGACGGCACGGTGGCGATCTTCGCGAGCGGCTCGCTGTCGCACCACTTCGCCGACAACGGCCGCGCGCCGGAGTTCATGCACAAGGTGTACGACCCCTTCCTCGAACAAGTCGACCACCGCGTCGTCGAGCTGTGGAAGCAGGGCGACTTCAAGACCTTCGTCGGCATGCTGCCGATGTACGCCGACAAGTGCTGGGGCGAAGGCGACATGCACGACACGGCGATGCTGCTCGGCGCACTGGGCTGGGACAAGTACGCCTCGCCCGTCGAAGTCGTCACGCCCTACTTCGGCAGCTCGGGCACGGGGCAGATCAATGCGATCTTTCCCGTCACGAAATTGGAATCTGACCCCAATTAGTTATGCCCCACTGCGTCATCCTCTACACGCCCAACGTCGATGCCATGACGGACATGGGTGGGCTATGCCGGTCGCTCGCCGACGCGATGCTCACGGTGCTCGATGAAGCGGGCAAGCAGGTGTTCCCCACCGGCGGCACGCGCGTCCTGGCCTATCCGGCCGCGCACTACGCGGTGGCCGACGGCAAGGGCGACTACGCGTTCGTGTACGTGAACGTGCGCATGGGCACGGGGCGCAGCGATGCGGTGAAGCAGAAGGCCGGTGACACCTTGCTGGAGGTGGTCAAGAAGCATTTCGCGCAGGTGTTCGACCAGAACCTCATCGGCATCACCGTGCAGGTGGACGAAAGCCCCGGCCAGGTCTACGACGCCAAGCACAGCACCCTCCATCCACTGTTCAACAAATGAGCTTCACCCAAGAACAGGTCCAGGCGCTCGCGCGCGAACTGCACGAGAGCGAACGCACGCGCGTGCAGGTGGAGCATTTCTCCAAGCGCTTTCCCGGCATGGCCATCGAGGACGGCTATGCCGTCTCGCGGGCCTGGGTCGCCTTGAAGGTTGCCGAAGGCCGCAAGCCCATCGGCCACAAGATCGGCCTGACCTCGCGCGCCATGCAGTTGTCCAGCCAGATCGACGAGCCCGACTACGGCACGCTGCTCGACGACATGTTGTTCGCGCCGGGCGACATCCCCATCGGGCGCTTCATCGCGCCGCGCGTCGAGGTGGAGCTCGCCTTCGTCCTCAAGCGCCGGCTCGAAGGCGAGCACGTCGGCGTCGAGGACGTGATCGCCGCCACCGAGTACGTCACGCCCGCCATCGAGATCATCGACGCGCGCATCGAGCAGTTCGACCGCACCACCAAGGCGCCGCGC